>DATMSB010000161.1:0-56960 GCA_035565615.1 Vulgatibacter sp.
CACCGCGGCGGCCCTCCCCCGAGCGCCCTGGAGATCCGCACCGTCCGCGACGAGACCACCCGGATCCTCGAGCTGCGCAAGGGCCGCGTCGATCTGCTCCTGGGCTCGGTGAGCGCGCCCCTCCTCCCTGCGCTCCGCGACGAGCCCTCGCTGCGGGTGGTGGTGGGGCCGGGCGCCGGGGTCTCCTACCTCCTCTTCCAGAACGAGGATCCGCTCCTCTCCCGGCGGGAGGTGCGGGAGGCGATCGCCCTCGCCCTGGATCGCGAGGCCCTGGCCCGCTTCAAGCTCAAGGGCGCGGCGCGGGTGGCGGACTCGCTCTTCCGCCCGGAGCACTGGGCCCACGCCCCGGGTCTCCCCTCGCGCCCCCGCGACCTCGAAGGCGCCGCGCGCCTCCTGGACCGGGCGGGCCTCCCCGATCCGAAGGACGGCTCGCCGCGGCTGCGCCTCACCCTGAAGACGTCGACCGATCGCTTCCGCCGCTCCATCGCCCTGGCCATGGCCTCGCAGCTCGCCGAGGTGGGCATCGAGGTGCGGGTGCAGTCGATGGAGTGGGGCACCCTCATGTCCGATCTGAAGCGCGGCAACTTCCAGCTCGCCTCGCTGAAGTGGCCGGCGGTGATCGACCCCGACCTCCTCCGCCTCGCCTACCACTCCGGCTCGATCCCCAGCGAGGCCACCGCGTGGGGCGGCGGCAACCGGATGCGCTACCGCAACCCCGCGCTCGACGCGCTCCTCGACGAGGCCCGCGAGCTCTCCGACCCGGCGGCGCGGCGCCTCCGCTACGCCCGCGCCCAGGCGATCCTCTCCCGGGATCTGCCGGCGCTCCCCCTCTTCTACGAGGACGCGATCGGGGTGATCTCCCGCGGCATCGCGGGGGTCGTCGTCGATCCCCAGGGGAGCCTGGAGAGCCTCGCCCGGGTGCGTCGCGTGGGGGCCGGGTGAGCCGCCTCCTGCGCAAGACGGGGAGCGCGCTCCTCTCCGGGATCGGAGCCGTGCTGCTCGTATCGGTCTTCCTCGACCTCGTGCCGGGCGATCCGATCGACGCGATCCTCGGCGAGCAGGCGCAGGAGGCCGATCGGGAGGCGCTGCGCCGGGCGCTCCACCTCGACGAGCCCCTCGCCACGCGCCTGTGGATCTTCGCCCGGGACGCCGCCACCCTCGAGCTGCGCTCCTCGGTGCCGCCCTTCCAGGATCGGGTCTTCGATCGGATCGGCGAGGCGCTCCCCAACACCGCGCTCCTCGCCGGCTGCGCGCTCCTGGTCGCCCTCGCCTTCGCCCTGCCCCTCGGGCTCCTGGCCGGATCGAGGCCCGGCGGCAAGCTCGACGCCGCCGCCAGCGGCTTCGCGGTGGCCGGCGTGGCGATTCCCAGGATCTGGCTGGGTCCCCTCTTGATCCTCGTCTTCGCCATCCACCTCGACTGGCTGCCGGTGTCGGGGCTGGAGGAGCCGGCGGGGCTGGTGCTCCCCTCCTTCACCCTGGGCATCGCCCTCGCCGCGTTCCTCGCCCGGATGATCCGCGCGTCGCTGCTCGAGGCGACGTCGCAGGACTACGTGCGCACCGCCAGGGCGAAGGGACTGCGCGAGCGCACCGTGATCCTCAAGCACGCCCTGCGCAACGCGCTCCTGCCCGTGCTCACCGTCCTCGGCCTGCAGCTCGGCTCGCTCCTCGGCGGCGCGGTGATCACCGAGAAGGTCTTCAACTATCCGGGGATGGGCACGCTCCTCCTCCAGGCGATCGATCGCCGCGACTACGACATGGCGCGGGCGTGCGTCCTCACCTTCACCCTCGCCTACGTGCTGGTGAGCCTGCTCACCGACCTGGCCTACGCCGCGGCGGATCCGCGGGTGCGGGAGGGCCGATGAGCGAGGGCGCCGCGCCGCTCGAGATCCCCTCCGCCGCACCCGCCGCCGCGAGGGCGGGGTGGCGCCCGCTGGTGCGCGGGATCGGGCCGCGGACCGGCCTCGCCATCGTCGTCGCCCTCTGCGCGGTGGCCGCGCTGGCGCCCCTCCTCGGCGCCGGGGATCCCACCGCGATCTCCCTCGCCGAGGAGCTGGTCCCGCCCGGCCCCGATCACCCGCTGGGCACCGCCGAGAACGGGGTGGACGTCCTCGCGCAGCTCGTCTACGGCGCGCGGATCTCCCTGCTCGTCGGGCTCCTCGCCACCCTGGTCTCGGCGGTGGTCGGCACCCTGGCGGGGACGATCGGGGCCTACCGGGGCGGCGCGGTGGACGAGGTGCTGGTGCGCGTCATCGACGTGCTCCTCGCCTTCCCCGGGATCCTCCTCGCCATCTTCATCACCTCGGTGCTGGGGCCTTCCCTCTGGAACGTGATCTTCGCGCTCTGCGCCACGGGCTGGACCGGCTACGCCCGCCTGGCGCGGGCGCAGGTCCTCGCCTTGCGCGACCGCGACTTCGTGCACGCGGCGCGGGCGATGGGCGCGTCCACCCCGCGGATCGTCCTGCGCCACCTGGTCCCCAACCTCCTGGGGCCGGTGGTGGTGCAGGCGACCTTCGGCATCCCCGGCGCCATGCTCGCGGAGGCCTCGCTGTCGTTCCTGGGGCTGGGCGTCCCGCCGGGCACGCCGTCCTGGGGCGCCCTCATCGATCAGGGGACGCAGTACCTCATGATCGCGCCGCACGTGGCGCTCTTCCCCGGCCTCGCCATCGCGCTGTCGGTGCTGGGCTTCAACCTGCTCGGCGATGGGCTTCGCGACAGACTGGATCCAAGACGGCGTTGATCTCGGCGCCGAGGAGGAAGACGACGCCGGAGATGTAGAGCCACAAGAGCAGCACCGCGACGCCGCCGAGGGTGCCGTAGATCGCCTGGTACTTCCCGAAGTTGTTGACGTACTCGGAGAAGCCCCACGAGGCGAGGATCCAGAGGAGCACGCCCGCGATGGAGCCGGGTGTGAAGACCTGGAACTTGCGGCAGGTGTCGGGCAGCACGTTGAAGAGCACCGCCCAGATCAGCATCATCATCAACCCCGCCACCGGGAACCGCACCAGCAGGATCCAGCCCCTCCCCGGGAAGTCCGGCAGGGCCGCGGGGAGCACCACCATCAGCAGGGCGGCGAGGAGGATGACCAGCGCCGCGCCGGCGGTGGTGGCGAGCGCGATGAGGCGGACCTTCCAGAAGGGCCTCTCCTCGCGGCAGCCGAAGACCCGGTTCAGGGCCCGCATCACCGCCGCGACCCCGTTCGAGGCGGCCCAGAACGCGCCGACGAAGCCGATGGTGAGGAGGCCGGTCTTGCCGCCGCGGGAGAGGGAGGCGAGCTGCCCGCCCACGATCTCGGTCACCGGGCCGGGCGACACCTCCCGCAGATCGGCCACCAGGGACTCGGTGACCCCGGGGTCGAGGATCAGCCCCACGAGGGAGACCAGGAAGATCAGGAAGGGGAAGAGCGCGAGCATCCCGAAGAAGGCGATGGCGCCGCCGGAGTCCTGAAGGCCATCGCGCTTGAAGGCCACCGCCACGTCCCGCACGAAGGTGGCCGTCTTTCGGTACAGATGCCCCATCTCACCCGCCGGGCCCTCGCCGGGACCTCACGCTCCGGAGGTATTCATGTCATGCGGGCCCCGAGGCGGCCAGCGTTGCGCCTCGGCCCGCCTGCCTGTAGCGTCGCTCCTCCGATGAGACGCGCGCTCCTCCCCGCCCTGCTCCTCGCGCTCCTCTGCGCCTGCGAGGCCGCCGATCCGCCTCCGGGGGAGGTGATCGGCGGCTTCCGCTTCGAGGCCACCATGGAGTCCGGCGAGGGCGAAGGCCGGTGCCGCTTCTCGGGCGCCCCGGCGCAGCTCGCCTTCGAGGGCGTCCTCTCGTACGAGCGCGACACCGGCAAGCTCTGGCTCACCACCGGCGAGACCAGCCGCGAGGGCCGCCTCGAGGGCAGCACCTTCCACATCCGGACCCCTGCCGAGGGCCCCGGCGTCGGCAGGCGCCTCAGCTCCTGTACCTGCCAGATGCAGATGGTCGAGGAGATCGACGGGGAGCTGCTGGCGGCCAAGGATTGTGGAGACCACGACGACGCCTCGGCCGCCCCCGAGCAGACCTGCCCGGAGCTGGTGGACGGCGAGGAGAGCTGGCGCAACTGCGGCTGCGTGCGCGGCAGCCTCCGGGAGTCGGTCGAGTTCCCGGCCACCGACGCCGTCTGCACCTGCGACGTCGGGGGGCAGCGGCAGCCAGCGCCGGAGCGCTGCGTTTTCGAGTACCGCCTCGAAGGGACGCTGATGTGAGCGGGCCGAGGACCCGCGCGGTGGTCCTCCTCTCGGGAGGGCTGGACTCCACCACCTGCCTGGCGGTCGCCACCCGCCGGGACGGCCACGAGGCGCACGCGCTCTCCTTCGACTACGGCCAGCGGCACCGCTCCGAGGTCGAGCACGCCCGGAAGGTCGCGGGCGCCCTGGGCGCCGCGTCCCACCGGGTGGTGCGCATCGATCTCTCCGAGGCGATCTCCAGTGCGCTCACCGATCCCGGCGCGGAGATCCCGAAGGATCGCAGCCCCGAGGAGATCGGCGCGGACGTTCCCTCCACCTACGTGCCCGCCCGCAACACCATCTTCCTCGCGTTCGCGATGGGCCTCGCGGAGACGATCGGCGCGAAGGCGATCTACCTGGGGGTGAACGCCCTCGACTTCAGCGGCTACCCGGACTGCCGCCCGGAGTTCGTGGAGGCGTTCGCCGCCCTCGCCAGGGTCGCGGTGCCGGCGGATCCCCCCTCGATCGAAGCGCCGCTGCTCCGCCTGGACAAGGCGGGGATCATCCGGCTCGGCGTCTCGCTCGGAGTGGACTACTCCATCACCCACTCCTGCTACGATCCGTCCCCGGACGATCGGGCGTGCGGCCGCTGCGACGCCTGCCTCCTGCGCGCGCGGGGCTTTCGCGAGGCGGGCGTTCCCGACCCGACCCGCTACGTCGGCTCCTGATGGCGCGGTCCGCGGGGAAGGCCTCGGTCTTCAGACCCGCTTCACGTTGGCCGCCTGCAGGCCCTTCGGCCCCTGCACCACCTCGAACTCCACGCGATCGCCCTCGGCGAGGGTGCGAAACCCCTCCATCGAGATCGCGCTGTGGTGCACGAAGACGTCCTCGCCTCCGTCCTGCGAGATGAAGCCGAAGCCCTTGCCGTCGTTGAACCACTTCACCGTGCCCTGCGCCATCTGTACGTCCGCTCCCTGGGCGCTCCCGGGATCCCCCGTCGCCCGCGCCACGCCGCCGGAAGTGATCGACCGGCGCCGCGGTTCCCGCCAGGTCCTCGTCGGGAACGCCGGTAATATAGGCAGCAGGCGCGCGGGCAAGGAGAGAAGGGGTGGCCAAGGAGCGGCCGTTCAACAACCCGTTCGGGAAATTGAAGCTGAAGCGCGACGCGCCGCGCGCGCTCTCGCGCCCTCCCTCCCCTCCGCCGCCGAACCGCGTCCCTCAGAACCACGCGGAGGACGAGGCCGAGTTCTTCCGCGCCTTCGTCGGCGAGGTGGATCCGGTCGACAAGGGGCCGAAGCTCGTTCGCGCCCCCGCCCCCCAGCGGGCGCTGCGCGTCGTCGACGAGGACGACGAGGCGCTCGCCGAGCTCTGCGAGCTCGTGGCCGGCAGCGCGCCCTTCGATCTCACCGCGTCCGACGAGCACATCGAGGGCGCGGTGGGGAGCCTCGACGAGCGGGTGCTCCGCCGCCTGCGCGCCGGCGACTACGCCGTGCAGGCCCACCTCGATCTCCACGGCCTGACGCGGGTCGAGGCGAAGGGAGCGCTCGAGCGCTTCGTCGAGGCGAGCCGGCGAAAGGGGCACCGATGCGTCCTGGTGGTCCACGGTCGCGGCCTCCACTCGAAGGATCGACTCCCGATCCTCAAGGAGGGGCTGCAGCGCTGGCTGACGCGGGGGCGGATCGGGAGGCAGGTCCTGGCCTTCACCACGGCGCGCCCGCAGGACGGCGGCTTCGGGGCGGTCTACGTGCTGCTCCGGCGCTGAAGGATCGTCGACCTTCGGACGTCGATCGCCCTTTGAGCGAGGCAGGCGAGCCTGCTAGCGTCACCTCGATCCAACGAACCAAGGAGAGTGACGTCATGGCGCTGCCCGACGGTCGCGAGAAGAACCTCACCGACTACGAGAAGTACATCCGCACGGAGGAGCTGCTCGCGCTGCAGAAGCCCCCGGAGGCGTGCGCGGATCCCGACGAGCTCCTCTTCCAGGTGATGCACCAGGTGATGGAGCTCTGGATGAAGACGATGATCTTCGAGACGGAGCGGATCGCGGGGCTGCTCGCGTCCGACGAGCTGGGCCAGGCGGCCCACCACCTCCGCCGCATCGTCCTCATCGAGAAGCTCCTCGCCCAGCAGCTCGCGATCATCGAGACGATGGCGCCCGCGGACTACCACGTGATCCGCCTCAGCTCCCTCGGCCGCGGCAGCGGACAGCAGTCCCCCGGCTTCAACCGGATGCTCCAGGTGGGGCAGCCGCTCTGGGACGCGTTCGAGGGCGCGCGCTCCCGCGCCGGCGTCGAGCTGCAGTCCCTCTTCGCCAACCCGCGGCAGAACTGGGATCTGTGGATGGTGGTCCAGGCGATGATGGAGATGGACGAAGGCTTCCAGGCCTGGCGCTTCCACCACTACGAGATGGTGAAGCGGATCATCGGCCTCGAGGTGAAGAGCCTGCAGGACGTCCCCGCCTCGCAGCTTCGCCACGGCATCGACGAGAGCTTCTTCCCCGAGCTCTGGAAGCAGGTCCCCGTCCTCACGCGGACGACTCGGCCGGAGTACTGATCGCGGCTTGATCGAGTGACGTATATCGCCATATATGGCATTCTTCCGATCGCAGCCCGAGTCGAGAGGCCCATGTGAGAGCGCTCGCACATCAGTTCGAAGAAGCATTCCGTCAGCTCGGGGTCAGGCTGGGCCACGAGCTCGCCGCGAAGCTCGCCGACGGCGACCACGCCGCGCCGAGGCCACGCAACCTCCAGCGCCGGATCGGCGAGCAGGGGCAGTCGCTGCGCACCGCGAAGATCCTGCCCGGTCTCACCGGGCGTCGCCGCCGGCCCGGAGAGCAGCCGCCGAAGTGCGGGCGCTTCGGATGCGATCGCCCCTCGCGCACCAGGGGGTACTGCCAGACGCACTACGTCCAGTGGCTCAAGGCCGGCGGCGGCCGCAGCCTGGGCTGAAGGTCCGCCCCCGCGCGGGACGCCGATTTCCCACAGGTCGGCGGGTTCGCGAACTGGGTGGCGGATCGCCGGTCGCCTAATGTGCGCCCCATGCGTCCGTCACCCTTTCCCTACGACGTCGCCATCGGCGGGATCGACGCTCAGGCGGAGAGCCTCTCCCGCGACGCGGCGCGGGTCGCCCGATCCGCCGAAGATCTGATCCGCCTCGTCCGCATCGGCGATCCCTCCTGGCGCGAGCGGACGGCCCCCGGCCGGAGGGAGGAGCCGACGACATGGCCCCGAAGCGCTGCTGGCTGCTGAAGAGCGAGCCGTCCACCTACTCGATCGAGGACCTCGAGCGCGACGGCCGCACCACGTGGGAGGGCGTGCGCAACTACCAGGCGCGCAACTTCCTCCGCGAGATGAAGGTCGGCGATCGGGTGCTCTTCTATCACTCGAGCACGGAGCCTCCCGCCGTGGCGGGCCTCGCCCGGGTGGTGCGCGAGGCGTACCCCGATCCCTTCGCGTTCGACCCGGCGTCCAAGTACCACGACCCCGGATCCAGGCCCGAGGACCCGCGGTGGTTCACGGTGGACGTGGGCTTCGTCGAGCGGTTCGACGAGCTCGTCCCCCTCTCCGTCCTCCGCGCCGATCCAGCGCTCGAGGGGATGGAACTGCTCCGCCGCGGCTCGCGCCTCTCGGTGCAGCCCGTCACCGAACGCCAGTACGATCGGGTGGTGCAGCTCGCCCTCGGCCGCTCCGTCGGGCTGCCCGCCGCCAAGGCCGACGGCACCGCGGCGAAGGCGAAGACCACCGCGGGGAAGGCGCGGTCGACGGCGAAGCGGAAGACCACCGCCGCGAAGGCGACGAGCGCCGCCCGCAAGACCCCGCGGAGCGGAGGCGCGAAGAAGTAGCGGTCCCCGCCGGCCCCGCCCTTCCACCGTGGTAGAACCGGGCACGAAGGGAGCGCACCGACGATGAGAGTCTGCTGCATCGGCGGAGGCCCGGCGGGCCTCTACCTGTCCATCCTCCTCAAGAAGGCCGACCCCGGCCACGACGTCACCGTCTTCGAGCGGAACGCCGCCGACCAGACCTTCGGCTGGGGCGTCGTGTTCTCGGACGAGACCCTCGCCAACCTCCTCGACGCGGACGAGGAGACCCACGAGGCGATCACCCGCGCCTTCGCCCACTGGGACTCCATCGACATTCACTTCCGCGGGGAGAGGATCCGCTCCACCGGCCACGGCTTCTCCGGGATCGCCCGCAAGAAGCTCCTCTCCATCCTCCAGCGCCGGGCCGAGTCGCTGGGCGTGCGCATCCACTACGGCACCGAGGTCGATCCGGCGCAGGTGAAGGGCTACGACCTCGTGGTGGGCGCCGACGGGATCCGCTCACGGCTCCGCGCCACCCACGAGGCCGCCTTCGGTCCCAGCCTGGACGTGCGCAAGTGCCGCTACATCTGGCTCGGCACCAACAAGGTCTTCGATGCCTTCACCTTCCTCATCGAGGAGAACGAGCACGGCCTCTTCCAGGTCCACGCCTACCGCTTCGACAAGGAGACCTCGACCTTCATCGTGGAGTGCGACGAGGCGTCGTGGCGGGCGGCGGGCCTCGACGAGATGAGCGTCGAGGAGGGCATCGGCTACCTGGAGCGGCTCTTCGCGGCCCACCTGGACGGCCACGAGCTCCTCACCAACAACTCGAGCTGGATCAACTTCGTCACCGTGCGCAACGAGCGCTGGCACCACGAGAACATGGTGCTCATCGGCGACGCCGCGCACACCGCCCACTTCTCCATCGGCTCCGGGACCAAGCTCGCCATCGAGGACGCCATCGCGCTCGCCGACGCCCTGAAACGTGTGCCCGACGTCCGCGAGGCCCTGGCGCTGTACGAGGAGGAGCGCCGCGGGATGGTCGAGCGCACCCAGAAGGCGGCGCAGGACAGCCTGCGCTGGTTCGAGAACCTCAAGCGCTACCGGGAGCTCGAGCCCATCCAGCTCGCCTTCGGGCTGCTCTGCCGCAGCAAGCGGATCGGCTGGGAGAACCTGGAGGTGCGCGATCCGGTGCTGATCGATCGCGTCCGCGTCTGGTTCGCGGATCGGGCGGGCGTGAGGGCGCCCCCCGGCGCGCCGGTGCCGCCGCCGATGTTCACGCCCTTTCGCCTGCGGGACATGGAGCTCAAGAACCGGGTGATGGTGTCGCCGATGTGCATGTACTCGGCGAAGGAGGGCGTGCCCGACGACTTCCACCTCTCCCACCTCCTCGCCAGGGCCATGGGCGGCGCGGGGCTGGTGATGGCGGAGATGACCAACGTCTCGCCGGAGGGGCGGATCACGCCCGGCTGCGCCGGCATCTACACCGACGAGCAGGCCGAGGCGTGGAAGCGGATCGTCGACGCGGTCCACGCCCGCACCGACGCGAAGATCGGGCTGCAGCTCGGCCACGCCGGCCGCAAGGCCGCCACCTGCCTCCCCTGGGACGGCGGCTCCGACGAGCCGCTCCCCCATGGCGCCTGGGAGATCCTGGGTCCGTCCCCCCTGCCCTACCTCCCCTACGGCCAGATCCCGCGCGTGGTCGATCGGGCGGAGATGGATCGCCTCGTGGAGGCGTACGTCGCCGCCACCCACCGGGCGGAGCGGGCGGGCTTCGACATCATCGAGCTGCACTTCGCCCACGGCTACCTGCTGTCGAGCTTCCTCTCGCCCCTCTCGAACGTGCGCGAGGACGAGTACGGCGGCTCCCTCGAGAACCGCATGCGCTTCCCCCTCGAGGTCTTCCGCGCAGTGCGGGAGGCGTGGCCGGCCCACAAGCCGATCTCGGTGCGGGTCTCCGCGACCGACTGGGTCCCCGGGGGCTTCACCGGGGACGACGCCGTGAAGGTCGCCGCCGCCCTCAAGGAGCTGGGCTGCGACATCATCGACGTCTCCACCGGACAGACCTCCATCGACGCCAAGCCCGTCTACGGCCGCATGTGGCAGACGCGGTTCGCCGACCAGATCCGCCGCGAGGCGAAGATCCCCACCATCGCCGTGGGCAACATCTCCACCTGGGATCAGGTGAACACCATCCTCGCCGCCGGGCGCGCGGACCTCTGCGCGCTGGCGAGGCCGCACCTCGCCGATCCCCACTGGACCCTGCGCGCGGCGGTGGACATGGGATGGGAGGGCGTGGAGTGGCCGAAGCAGTACCTCTCCGGCAAGACGCGCAAGCGCGTCGTCCCCGCCGTGGGCTGAGAGTCGGGGCGACGCCCTCGCCCTGGCCGACCGAAGGGGCCCGCCGTCCGCTCACGGCGTGCAGCGAACGAGGCCTTCCGGGCTGCCGACGAAGGGGAAGCCTCGGTGGATGGGCGAGGCGGCCCGCGTCAGCGGAAGAGGTGCTGGGCCCCGTCCGCCGCCGCGGCCCGGGCGGCCCGGGCGTCGGCGAGCGCCCGCCCCAGGTTGATCCGCGCGGCGTAGAGATCCTCCCGCGCGATCGCCTCGCGGGCGGCCTGCACCGCCGCCTCCGATCGCGCGGCGAGCGCCGCCTCCCTGGGGCCCGCGTAGCGCGCGGCGTCCCGGGCGACGACCTGCAGCTCGTCGGCCAGCATCGCGAGGTCGCCGTCGAGATCCGAGCTCCCCGCGGAGAGGACCTCGAACACGTAGCGCATCCCGTCGATGCCGGCCTGCAGGCGCTCGATCCGGCTGGCGCGGTTCTCCTCGAGGAAGGCGCCTCGCTGCCAGAGGTCGTCGAAGTCGCTCTCCAGCTCGGAGATCCGCCGATCGTCCTCCGCGGCCCGCTCCTCCTCCTCGGCGTCCCGATCCGTGAGGCCCGCCTCCAGCTCCGCGATCCGCGCCCGGAGCTCCTCCTCGGTGGCGCCCGGCGGCACGGCGCCTTCGGCGCCCGCGCGGGGCCGCGCCTCGGCGCCCGCCAGGGACTCCTCCAGCGCGCCGCCCTCGCCGCCCGCCAGCGACTCCCGCAGCGCGCCGCCCTCGCCGCCCGCGAGCGACTCCCGCAGCGCGCCGCCCTCGCCACCCGCCAGCGACTCCCGCAGCGCGCCGCCCTCGCCGCCCGCCAGCGACTCTCCCAGCGCGCCGGCCTCTGCGCCAGGCGCCGGCTCTTCCCGCTCGGCGGCCTCGCCTCCCGGCGGCGCCTCCTCCTGCTCGATACCCTCGCCGTCCGGCGGCTCCTCCTCCTGCTCGATACCCTCGCCGTCCGGCGGCTCCTCCTCTTCGACGCCCTCGGCACCAGGCGCCATCTCCTCCCGCCCAAACGCCTCGGCTCCCGGCTCCGGCGCCGGCGTGGGTTCCGGCGGCGGCATCGTGGGCTCGGTGTCCGCCCGGGGCTCGGGCGTCGTCGGCGCGCTCGACTCCCCCGCGTCCGTCCCCGTCACGGCGCTCCCCGGGTCGACGGCCTCGCCTCCCTCCACCGCCTCGCGCCCCTCGGCGCCCTGCCCGCCGAGCACCTCGTCCCCCGGCGGCGCGAGCCGGCCCTCGCCCTGCGCGTCGGGGACCGGGGCGGGGATCTCGGGCCCCATCGCCTCGTCGGGCAGGGGGCGCCCCTGGCCATCCTCGTCGGGAGGATGCGGCTGCGGCTCGGGGTATCCGCCCGCCTGGGCCTGCAGCGCCCGCGCCCGCTGCGCGGTCGAGGAGAGGGAATCCGACGCCACGCCGATCGCGCCCGCGAGCAGCGCGGCGGACGCCGCCGCGGCGACGCCCCATGCCCTGGCACCCATGCCTCGGAAGATGGTGCCTGGGCAGGGCGCCCCGCTCGTTCGGCGCGGGGGCGCCCGCGGCGGAGGGCACCCGCCCGGACGCTGCCTGCGCGAAGGACTTGCGCACCCTCGGCGGCGCGGGAGTTCGCGGGGGCGAGGGCCCCCGCCCGGACGCCGCCTGCACGGGGACGTTCGCACCCTCGGCGGCCCCCGCTCGCGGCCTGAGGCGAGGGCTCCCGCCGGACGGCCTACTTGCGCGACGACGAGCGGGCCGAGCGCTTGCTCGACTTCGCCGGCTTGGTGGTCGACCCGGTGGCCTTGGGGACGCGCCGCGGCAGGCGGCGCGGCGGCAGCAGCTCCGGCTCGGCCGGCAGCTTCTGCGCCAGGAAGATCGCGGCGTCCAGCCGGAAGAAGTTCCGCTTCCGGTACCACGAGAGCGCGCTCTTGTTGTTCTCCGCCACCTCGAGCACCAGGTGCGTGCAGCCGCGCACCCTCGCCAGGTGCTGGAGCTGATCGAGCATGAACGCGCCCACGCCCTGGCCCTGGTAGTCGGGGTGCACGGCGAGCTCGTCCACGTAGAGCGGGCGCATCCCCCGCTTCTCGAAGTAGCGCGGGTTGATCCAGTTGTCGGCGCCGCTCACGTCGTACGCGCACTCGGCGTAGCCGACGATCTTGTCCTCGATCTCGAAGAGGAGCTGCTCGCCCTCCTCCTCGTAGACCTCGAAGAACCGCTTCTTGGAGCGGGGCCGCTGGTACTCCACCGTCTCCCGGTTCACGTCGCGGAAGACGAGCTTGAGGAACTCCCAGGTGCGGTTGAGATCGCGGCGGTGCATGCGCCGCACCCGGACCTCGGGCGCGGCCACCGCCGGCGCCTTCTCGGCGTCCTTCTTGCCCTTCTTGGGAGGTGCGGCCGCGGCGGCGGCCTGCGGCGCGGCCGTCAGGATCGACCGACGCTTTTGGGCCGCGTCGGCCAGCGAGGTCACGGTCGCCTCGCGGCGCCCCGATCCCGCTTCGGTTCGAGAAGCCCCTTCCGCCTCCACCCCGGAGACCTCCGTGACGAGGAGTCCGGCCTCGGCTCCCTCCATGGAAGGAACCGCGAGGGCGGAATGGGGCTTGGGTCTTGAGCGACTGGCCATGACGTTTTCTTGCCTCCTACGGCTGCAACGGCCGCGGCCATCCAGGGCTTCCCGGCGGCGCTCCGAGGAGATGCGGCTGGATCGGCGATCCTCGCGATCTCCTCTAGGTTAGAGTGCGGCCAGGAACGAGGCCAGCGCCTCGTTGAAGCCTCCCGGCTCCTCGAGGTTGGCGAGGTGGCCGGCGCCCGGCACCTCGGCCAGCAGGGCACCCGGGATGGCCGCCTGCATGGCCCTCGCCACGGACGGGGGCGTGAGCACGTCCTCCGCGCCGACCACGACCAGCGTCGGCACCCGGATGTGCGAGAGCTCCGGCGTCGAGTCGGGGCGGCGCTTCATCGCCTCCAGCGCGGCGACGTAGCCCGCGACCGGATGATCCATCAGCGACAGCACGGAGCGCTCGAGCGCCGTGTCGCCCAGGGTCTTCGGCGCCAGCAGCTTCTGCAGGAGCCGCGGCTTCAGCGCGGCGATCCCCTGGGTGCGCACCTCCTCCTGCTGCTCCTCCCGCGCGGCGAAGGTCTCCCGGGAGTCGGCGCCGGGCCGGGTGTCCAGGAGCACGAGCGCCCGGATCCGATCCGCGTGGCGGCGCAGCATCGAGAAGGCGACGTAGCCTCCCATCGAGTGTCCGACGACGACCGCGCGGTCGATCCCGAGCGCGTCGAGGAGCGCGCACGCCGTGTCGCCGTAGTCGCCAATCCTCCAGGCCTCGGGATCCGCCGGGGAGTTCGATCCGCCGAAGCCCGGCTGGTCCGGCGCGATCAGCCGAAAGCGATCGCCCAGCGCCTCGAGCTGCGGCTCCCACATGGCGGAGGACAGCGGGAACCCGTGCAGCAGGAGGACCGCCGGCCCCTCACCGCCGGTGTCCTCGTACCGCAGCCGCCGGCCCTCCACTCGGATCTCGGGCATCTCTCCTCACTCCTTTCGCGTGGCCGCGCATCATATCCCACCCGCCCCCACCGCCCCGGCCGACCGCGCGCAGCGCCTTGCGGGTGACGCTGGAGAGACCGCCGGGCGGATCGTCCTCCAGGGAGCACCAGCGCGCGTCCACGTAGGGCTCCGCCACCCACCACGTCGCCCGCTCGAGCGCGCCGGCGTCCACCTCGTAGACCGCCAGCTCCAGCTCACGATGGGTGAGAGTCTGCGACACGATCGCTCTCGGCGCCGCGCGGACGGGCGGGACGCCGAGCCAGGCGCGCAGCCTCTCCCGGGCGTCCTCGGATCCCTCGACCTGCACGGCGGGCAGCTCCCACAGCGACGCGAAGAGGCCCTCCCCCGGCCGCTTGGCGAAGAGCACCTCGTCGCCCCTGCGCACCAGCGCCGCCGCGAGCCGCAGCGAGGGCCTGGCCTTGGCGCGCCGCCTGGGAGGCACCTCGTCCTGCCGCCCCGCTCGGCGCGCCCGGCAGGACGCCGCCACCGGGCAGCCGCCGCAGGCGGGGGATCCCGGCCCGCACAGCGACGCGCCGAGCTCCATGAGGGCCTGGTTCCAGTCGCCCGCCCTCCCCGGCGGGAGGAGCGCCGCCCCCAGCTCGCGCAGGTGGGCTAGGGCCTTGGGCTCCCGGGGGTCTCCTTCACGCAGGGTCCACCTCGAAAACACGCGCGCGACGTTGCCATCGACGGCGGCGAGGTCGAGCCCGAGCGCGATCGAGCCCACCGCGGCCGTGGTGTAGGGGCCGAAGCCCGGGAGCGTCGAAAGCTCCGTCGGATCGCCGGGCAGCGCGCCGCCGAACCGCTCCACCACCTCGGCGGCAGCCCGGTGCAGCGCCCGCGCCCGGGCGTAGTAGCCGAGGCCGCTCCACCTGGCGAGGACCTCGTCGAGCGGCGCCGCGGCGAGCGCCTCCACCGTCGGAAACCTCTCCAGGAACGGCCCCCAGTAGCGCTTCACCGTCTCCACGCGGGTCTGCTGGAGCATCACCTCGCTCACCCAGATCCCGTACGGATCCCGGGTGCGCCGCCACGGCAGATCCCGCGCGACCTCCCCGTACCAGCGGAGCAGGTCCCGGTGCAGGCGCCGCACCTCGGCGGCGGTGAACGGATGGATCCTCGACATGCTCTTCCTTCGCGGCGCCCTCGGGTCGTATCTTTGGCGCGGCCTTCGGGCCCACACTCTACCCAAGGGGATCGGACATGCTCGCGGAAGGGACGCTCCGGGGACGCACGGCGGTGGTGACGGGCGGCGGCACCGGCATGGGGCTGGCGATCGCCAAGGAGTTCGCTCGCCTCGGCGCCAACGTGGCGATCGCCTCCCGCAAGCAGGAGGTGCTCGAGGCCGCGGCCGCCGAGATCCGCGAGGGCGCGGCGGAGGGCGCCGAGGTGGAGTGGTACGTCCTCGACGTGCGCGATCCCGACGCCGTGGAGGAGGTGGCCGGGAAGGTCACCGAGCGATTCGGCAACGCGGGCATCCTCGTGAACAACGCCGCGGGCAACTTCGTGGTTCCCGCCCGACAGCTCACGGTCAACGGCTGGAGGGCCGTGATCGACATCGTCCTCAATGGGACCTTCTTCTGCACCCAGGCCTTCGGCAGGAGGCTCCTCGAGGCGAAGCAGCCGGGATCGATCATCAACCTGGTGGCGACGTACGCGTGGACGGGCGGCCCCGGCACCGTGCACTCCGCCGCCGCCAAAGCGGGCGTCCTCAGCCTCACCCAGACCCTCGCAGTGGAGTGGGGCCTGCGCGGGATCCGCGTCAACGCCATCGCACCGGGGCCCATCGAGCGCACCGGCGGCGCGGAGAAGCTCTTCTCGGCTCCGCAGGTGGCGGAGGCGGTGAGGAGCGGCGTGCCCCTCGGCCGCTTCGGCACCCCGAAGGAGATCGCCTGGGCGGCCTCCTACCTGGCGAGCGACTACGCCGCGTACGTGAACGGCGCCTGCCTGGTCGTCGACGGCGGCGAGTGGCTGAACCAGGGCTTCTCGCGCTTCCTCGAGCCGGGCTCCTGACGGATCGGGCGGGGACCCCCCATGCGATGCTCTCAGGCGACGGGGTCCGAGGGCCGACCCTGCAGCGCACGCCCAGGGCGCGATCGGCCCTGCGTGGTCCGCGCGGGCCGCGCCCGCGCACGCCTCGCGCGAGCGGTCGGCGCTGCGCTGCCGTCGTGATACAAGCGACGGATGGCCTTCGAGCGCAAGCGGCTGCAGAACGAGTTCTCCTGGTCCAAGAGCCGCCACGGGAAGCTGGAGGAGTGCCCGAGGCAATACTTCTTCCACTACTACGGGAGCTGGGGCGGCTGGGAGCGCGACGCCTCGCCCGAGGTGAAGGAGCTCTACACCCTCAAGAAGCTCACCGGGCGCCACGCCTGGAACGGCTCCACCGTCCACGACGCCATCCGCCGGGTCCTCACCATGGTCCGCGACGGTCACCCCGTGGAAGAGGACGCCCTCGTCGCCCAGGTCCGCGCCGCGATGCGCGCGCAGTTCCGGGAGTCCCGCGAGAAGAGCTACCGGATGCGCAAGGCCTTCGGCCTGGTGGAGCACGAGTACGACGAGGCGATCCCCGACGAGGAGTGGCGGGCCGGCTGGGAGCTGGTGGAGGCGTGCCTGCGCTCGTTCTTCGCCTCCCGCTGGATGGAGATCGCCAAGGAGCTGGAGCCCGGGGCGTGGCTCCCGATCGACGAGCTGGGCTCGTTCCTCCACGAGGGGATCAAGATCTACGCGGCCCCCGACTTCGCCTACCGGACCGGCGGCGGCGTCGTGGTGGTGGACTGGAAGACCGGCAAGGCCCGCGAGAGCGACGAGGAGCAGCTCCTCGGCTACGCCCTCTACGCGCGGGCGACCTGGGACGTGCCCCTCGAGAAGGTGGAGTGCCGGGTGGTGTACCTGCCCGCCCTCGACGAGGTCGAGGTCCCGATCCACGCCGACTCGATCCGCGGCTTCGAGGAGCGGATGAACGCGTCCATCGCCCACATGCGGAGCCTCCTCGACGATCCCGCGGCCAACACCGCCAGCGCCTCGTCGTTCCCGATGACCGACTCCTTGAAGACCTGCGCGCGCTGCGTCTTCCGCAGGCCCTGCCGCGGCGCCGACTTCATCCCGCCTCGATCGTGAGGCCGCTGGCCCCTCCCGTCACCTCGACGTCGTAGCGATCCGTGGCGCCGACGTACGCCGGGCTCTCCACCCGCGACCGTCCGCTGACGGCCCCGAAGTGCATCCAGTCCAGGGTCAGGCGGTTCGCGCCTCCGGAGACCCGGAGGCCGACGGGGACGTCCGCGGGCCTGCGGATCAGCAGCCGGTGGGTGCCGCCGGTCAAGCGCAGGTGCACCGTGCCGGAGGGCCTGCCCAGGTGAAGGGTGCCGTGGCTGAGCCCGCCCCGGATCTCCAGCGACTCCAGCCTCACCTCCCGAAGATCCGCGTCCAGCTTCGACACCCCTCCCTCGAGGGCGATCGCCCACGGGATGGACGCGTTCAGCTCGAGCCGGGAGGCGAGCCGGCGCAGGTCGAAGAGGGAGAACCGCGTGTACTCCATGCGGACGGCACCGCGCCGCGCCTCCACCTTCGGCCGCCGCCCCTGGAAGCCCCCGCGAAAGAGCCCCTCCAGCTCGGGAGCGCCGCAGATGCGCACGTTCGAGGCGCCCGACCGGATCTCGAGGCGGCCCGCCGGCACGTCGACCATCGGGAACGACACCACGTCGTCCGCCGCCTCCCGCGCCGTCCCCGCCTCGGCGCGCAGGCGCGCCGCCTGCTCCTGCATCAGCTCGCCGAAGCCCTGCAGGTAGCGGGTGAAGGCGTCCAGGACCTCGTCGGGGAAGCGCGCCGACCACGACTCGGCCGCCCGGAGGAAGGGCGTCAGGGTGGCGTCGAACGCCGCGGTCTTCGCGGGGAGGGAGGCGACGAGCACCTGGCGGCGGTCGGCCGGGTCGCGGGTGCGCTTCACGAAGCCCGCCCTCTCCAGCCGATCCAGGACGCCGGTGATGGCGCCGGTGGTGAGGCCCATCGTCGCCGCGAGCTGCCCGGCGGTGAGGGGGCCCTCCCGGGCCACCAGGAGCGAGCAGCGCAGATCGGTGAGGTTCAGCCCCAGCCTGGCCGCCAGCGCCTCGTTGAAGGCGTGGCACTGGTCCACCGCGCGGCGCAGCTCCAGGAGGAGGGCCTCGGCCGTGCTCGATCGGCTCTTGGTCTCGATCGCCATCTCCAGACTTCCTTGACGCGAAGAACTCTTAGCAGATAAGACGCTCGCTCGCTCGGCCTTTTGTGCTGCTGCGACCTGCTGGACCCTGCCCGGGGTCCCGGCCTTCGCGGAAAACGATCCGCCTGCTCGTGCTAGAGGTCGCGGGTCCCGAGGGACGGTTGGTCCGAGAGGCCCAGTGAGGGCCAAGGAGCGGATGCGTGACTGCCATCGTCGAGATCGAGAACGTGGTGAAGGAGTACCCCCTCGGGAAGCTCAAGGTGCGCGCGCTGCACGACGTGAACCTCGACATCCGGCGCGGCGAGTTCGCCGCGATCGCGGCGCCGTCGGGGGCGGGGAAGACCACGCTCCTCAACCTGATCGGCTGCGTGGACACGCCGACCAGCGGCGTGGTGCGGATCGACGGTCGGTCGACCTCGGAGCTCGACGACGGCGGCCTCACCAACCTGCGGCTCCACAAGCTCGGCTTCATCTTCCAGAGCTTCAACCTGATCGCGGTCCTCGACCTCTACCAGAACGTCGAGTTCCCGCTGCTGTTGCAGGGGGGCCTCTCCCGCAAGGAGCGGGACGCCAGGGTGCGCGAGGTGATCGAGAAGGTCGGCCTCGGCCAGCAGATCCGGCAGCGGCCCAACGAGCTCTCCGGCGGCCAGCGGCAGCGGGTCGCCATCGCCCGCGCCCTGGTGACGAGGCCGGCGATCGTCCTCGCCGACGAGCCCACCGCGAACCTCGACTCCACCACCGGCCGGAACATCATCGACCTGATGAGGGAGATCAACCACAAGGAGCACACGACCTTCATCTTCTCCACCCACGATCCCGACGTGATGGAGCGCGCGGATCGGGTGATCAAGATGGCGGACGGCCGCATCGTGGACGACGGGCGCGGCGCCTCGGCGGGAGCCGCCTGACATGGCCTCCAACTCCGTCGGACTGCTCCTGCGCCTGGCGCTGCGCAGCCTCAAGGGGCACCGGGTGAAGGTGCTCATCGTCGGCTCCCTCCTGGCGTTCGGCACCTTCCTCCTCGTCTTCGGGACCACGCTCCTCGGCAACGTCGAGCGGGCGATGGAGGCGAGCGTCACCGGCAGCCTCACGGGCCAGATCCAGATCGTCTCCGACAAGGCGAAGGATCAGCTCGCCTTCTACGGGCCCCAGGCCGCCGCCGATCAAGATATGGGGACGATCCCCTCCTTCCCCGAGGTGAAGGAGGCGCTCCTCGAGATACCCAACGTGAGGGCCGTAGTGCCAATGGGCCGCCACATCGCCCAGCCCATCCTCGGCAACGAGCTCGACGAGCTCATCAGCGAAGTCCGAGGGGCCGTGCGCGCCGGCGACGCCGACATGGCCTCGCGCCTCTCGGCGAAGGTGCGCCGCCAGCTCGGCGTGCTCCTCGGCGAGTACCGCAACCGGCTGGCGCTCTCCGCGGCGTCGGAGGAGGTCGAGGACGGGATCCGCGACCTCGAGACCGCCACCTCCGACGAGTTCTGGGCGGACTTCGCGCAGGATCCGGAGGAGATCCTCGCCTTCCTCGACACCCGCATCGCGAAGCTGATGGACGACAACCGCGACGCGTACGTCCCGTTCGTGGGCACCGACCTGCAGGCCTTCGCCGAGAGCTTCGAGAGCTTCGAGCTGGTCGAGGGCGAGATGGTCCCGGAGGGGCAGCGCGGGTTCCTCTTCAACAAGCACTTCTTCGAGGACTTCTCCAAGAACAAGGTGGCGCGGATCCTGGACAAGATCCACGAGGCCCGCACCCTCGACGGGAAGCGGATCGCCCTCGACCCCGGGCTCCAGGCGGAGATCGCAAAGGCCCGCAAGTTCACCCGCTACGTCACCGATCAGCTCGACCCGGTGCAGGCCGAGACCCTCGAGGCCGAGCTCGGCAGGCTGCTGCCGGAGGAGGAGGGGACCCTCGACGAGAAGGTCTCCGCCTTCCTCGCCGTGGACGACGACAACTTCGACGAGCGCTACCGCTTCTTCTACGACACCATCGCCCCGATGGTCCGGATGTACCGGGTGCGGGTCGGCGACACCCTCACCCTGCGCTCGTTCACCCGCGCCGGCTACCCGAAGGCGATCAACGTGAAGGTGTGGGGGACCTTCCGGTTCAAGGGCCTCGAGCGCTCCGCGCTGGCGTCGGCGTACAGCCTCGTCGACCTCATGTCGTTCCGGGAGCTCTTCGGGCTGATGACGGTGGAGAAGCGACAGGAGCTGGACTCGATCCGCGCCGAGGTGGGCGTGGAGGAGCTCTCCCGCGACTCCATCGAGGACGCGCTCTTCGGCGGCTCGGACGACGTGGTGGAGGAGTACGCAGCCGCCGAGATCGACATCGACTCCCGGGTGGAGGGGATCGAGGCGGTGACCGCCGACCTCCAGGACTCGTTCCGCCCCGAGGACGTCGACGAGGGCACGGTGCTCAACGCCGCCGTGGTCCTGCGGGATCCGACGCAGCTCCGGCAGACGCTGCGGGACATCGAGGAGGTCTCCGCCGCCAAGGGGCTCGAGGTGAAGGCGATGCCCTGGCTCGCGGTGACCGGCATCGTCGGTCAGCTCATCCTCGTGCTCCGCGCGGTGCTCTGGGTGATCATCCTCATCATCTTCGTGGTGGCCCTGGTGATCATCAACAACTCGATGGTCATGGCCACGATGGATCGCGTCTCGGAGATCGGGACGATGCGGGCCATCGGCGCCGAGCGCCGCTTCGTGCTCTCGCTCTTCCTGATGGAGACCCTGGTCCTGGGCGCCTTCGCCAGCGGCGCCGGCGCAGGCCTCTCCACCGGGCTCACCCTCCTCCTCGGCAGGACGGGGATCCCGGCGTCGTCCAACGACTTCCTCATCTTCCTCTTCGGCGGGCCCGCGCTCCACCCCACGGTGAGCGTCCCCAACATCCTCTTCGGCCTCGCGGCGATCCTCGCGGTCAGCGTGATCTCCACCCTCTACCCCGCCCGCATCGCGGCCAGCATCGCCCCCGTCGTGGCGATGCAGCGCAAGGAGTGACGCCATGGGAATCTACGTGAAGGTCGCCCTGCGCAACCTGGTGCAGGCCCGCCGCCGCAGCCTCCTCCTCTCCCTCGCGCTCGCCCTGGTGACGATGCTCCTCGTCTTCCTGATGGCGCTGTCCCAGGGCCTCACCGACAACATGGTGAAGACGGCGACGACCCTGAGCGCCGGGCACCTCAACGTGAACGGCTGGTTCAAGCCGAGCCCCGGCTTCTCGGCGCCGCTCATCACCGAGGCCGCCGAGCTGCGCAAGGTGGTGGAGGAGGTGACCCCGGGCCTCGACTTCGTCATCGATCGGCACCACGGCTGGGGCAAGCTCATCAGCGACACCAGCTCGATCGTCTCCTCGCTGAACGGGATCGATCCCGCCCAGGAGGGACGGTTCCTCGAGCGGATCCAGCTCGCCCCCGAGCGCGAATACAAGGAGGGCGGCGGCGACGCCGTGGAGGGCGATCGCTCCCGCATCGGCCAGCCCGGCACGATCCTCCTCTTCGCGGGTCAGGCGAAGCGCCTGGGGGTCGCGGTGGGCGACACCATCACCATCACCACCGAGACCCTGCGCGGCGCCGCCAACTCCATCGACCTCACCGTCGCCGCCGTCGCCCGGGACTTGGGCATGATGAGCAACTGGTTCACCTTCGTGCCGAAGCAGGCGATCCAGGAGATCTACCAGCTCAAGGACGACACCACCGGCTCGCTGCTAGTCTACCTGAAGGACATCCGTGAGGCCGAGGCCACCCGGGTGAAGCTGGGGGAGGCCCTCGCCACCCGCGGCTACACCGTCATGGACCACGAGAACGAGCCCTTCTTCATGAAGTTCGAGAAGCTCGCCGGCGAGTCGTGGACGGGCCAGCGCGTCGACGTCACCACCTGGGAGGACGAGGGCGCGTTCCTGAAGTGGACCATCGCCGGATTCAACGGCGTCTCGGTCTTCCTCATCGCGGTGCTGATGCTGATCATCGTGGTCGGCATCATGAACACCATGTGGATGTCGGTGCGGGAGCGGACCTCCGAGGTGGGCACCCTGCGCGCCATCGGCATGAAGAAGCGCCGGGTCCTCCTCCTCTTCGTCACCGAGGCGATCCTGCTCGGCCTCTTCGCCACCGGCGTCGGCAGCCTCCTCGGCGGCGCTCTCGCCAGCGCCCTCGACGCCGCGGCGATCCCCATCCCCTGGGACGCCGCCCGGGTGATCATGCTCAGCGACACCCTCCACCTCGCCGTTGACGCCGGGCAGCTCGTCCGGGCGATCCTCCTCTTCACCTTCGTCACGGGCGTCGCCGCCCTGTGGCCCGCCGCGCGGGCTGCGCGGATGCGGCCCGTCAACGCCATCCAGCACGTCGGATAGCCCCGAGAGGACCCAACATGAGAACCCAGATCGCCGTGGCCCTCCTCGCCTGCGCCTTCGCGCTGCCCGTCTCCGCCCTCACCGACGCCGAGGCCCAGGCGCTCCTGCAGATCCAGGACGATCGCCAGAACTCGGTGGGCGACTACCAGGCCCTCGCGTTCATCGAGCGCAAGGAGAAGGACAAGAACGATCAGGTGTACGAGGCGGTAGTGTACCGCCGCGACGTCACCGAGAAGCTGGTGATCCTCTTCCTCCGACCCAAGGAGGAGGCGGGCAAGGGCTACCTGCGCGTCGACAAGAACATGTTCTTCTACGACCCCACCGTGGGGAAGTGGGAGCGGCGCACCGAGCGCGACAAGATCGGCGGCACCGACTCCCGCCGCCAGGACTTCGATCGCTCCCGCCTGGCGCAGGACTTCGTCGCCAAGTGGGTGGGGGAGGAGAAGCTGGGCAAGCTCGCCACCCACCACCTCGAGCTGAAGGCGAAGCCCGACGCCGACGTGGCCTTCCCGATCATGCACCTGTGGATCGAGAAGGGCACCAACAACCTCCTCAAGCGCCAGGAATTCGCCCTCTCCGGGAGGCTGATGCGCACCCAGTTCTTCCCGAAGTGGATGAAGGTGATGAGCCCGGTGAAGAAGGCCGAGGTGTGGGTGCCGAAGGAGCAGCGGATCTTCGACGAGGTGGAGAAGGGCAACCAGACCACCGTCGTGATCCGATCGGTCGACCTGTCGCCGCTGGACGACAGCTACTTCACCAAGGCCTGGCTCGAGAGCAAGAGCCGCTGATGATGTCGGGACGCCTCGCCGCCGCGGCGGGGATCGCCGCCGCGATCCTGGCGGCGGCGCCCGCCCACGCCTCGGAAGATCCCCGCGACGACCTCTTCTTCGGCGGCGAAGAGGAGGAGCCGGCGCGGCCCTCCGCCGGGCGCCCCGCTCCCTCCGGCGACGAACGGGACGCCGCGTTCTTCGGCGAACCCTCGATCGACGAGCGGGACGCGGCCTTCTTCGGCGGCGAAGACGTGATCGACGCGTCGGCGCCCAGTGATCGGCCCGTGACCTCGGACGAGCTCCAGGAGGAGGGGCGCCTCCTCTCGGGCGACGAGATCGAGCGGCGCATGGGCCTGCGCGAGAACAAGCTCGACGTCGGCGGCAACCTCTTCCTGCGGATGAACTACGCGGCGTCGTCCAAGGGGATCCCCGAGACCTTCCCGGTGGACTCCCCCAACCTCCTCGACCTCTACCTCGACGCGAGGCCCTCCGACCGGCTGCGGGCCTTCGTCCGGGGCCGGGTCACCCACTGGTTCGACGACACCGAGCAGGTGACCGACCTCGGACTCGCGCAGGAGCGGGGCACCCGGGGCGCGCTCGACCAGCTCTGGCTCAAGTTCGACGTGGAGCGGACCGTCTTCGTCACCGCGGGCCGGCAGTCGATCCGCTGGGGCGTGGGCCGCTTCTGGAACCCCACCGACTTCGTCAACGTGGCGCGGCGCGATCCCCTCGCGGTCCTGGACGAGCGCCTCGGCGTCAGCCTGCTGAAGCTCCACGTCCCGGTGGAGGCGTCGGGCTGGAACCTCTACGGAATCGCCAACCTCGAGAATGCGTCGCGCCTGGACCAGATCGGCGGGGCCTTCCGGGTGGAGAAGCTCATCGGCACCACCGAGGTCTCGGTCTCCACGGCCGTGAGGAAGGATCAGCCCTTCTTGATCGGGGCGGACGTCTCCTTCCCCGTGGGGCTCTTCGACCTGCGGGCGGAGGTCGCCCTCTCCCACGGGGACGAGCGGCTCTTCTTCCGCGGCCCCGTGAGCCTTTCGCCGCCGACCCCTCCCACCGTCTACACCCGAGAGGACGAGTGGATCCCGCAGGCGGTGGTGGGGGCGGAGGTGGCGATCGCCTACTCGGAGGAGGACAGCCTCTCCCTCGGCGCGGAGTACTTCTACAACGGCGCCGGCTACGACGACACCGACCTCTACCCGTGGCTCTTCCTCTCCGGGAACTTCACGCCGCTGTACCTGGGCAAGCACTACGCCGCGCTCTACGCCTCCGCGGCAGCGCCCGGGAGCTGGAACGACACCACGCTGATCGCGAGCCTCCTCTCCAACCTCGGCGACGGATCGTTCCTGAGCCGCTTCGACTACCGGGTGCGCCTCCTCACCTTCCTGGACGTCAACGCCTTCGTGGCCTGGCACTTCGGCTCCCGGGGCGAGATGCACTTCGGCCTCGATCTGCCCAAGGTCGACCTCACGGGCGGAGCGCCTCCCGGCGTGCCGCCCGCGATGGTGGAGGCCCTCGCCGAAGGCGTGAGCATCGCGCCGCCCCTGGTCGACGTGGGCGTGGGCGCGCAGCTTCGGTTCTGATCGCCGCAGGGTCCGCCCCACGCGAGGGGCCCGCCGCCGCCGAGGAACACCTGCGGCGCCCTCCCCTGCGCGCCTGCGGCCCCCTGCCGTTCGGATCTTCGAACGCCGAGTTCTGGAAGAAGTACGCACGGGCCGGGCGCGATCCGCGAGACTGGGGCTCGGTCGCTTGCCAACCACAGACTTTCCGGCTTTACTCCCGCGCCCAACCGCATGGCACATCGGCTGCACATCGAACCCACGAGAACGAAGGCGCCTCGCGAGCGGGCCGCTTCCGGCCCGGAGCAGGACCTTCCCACGGCGGCGCACCGATCGTGCGCCATCGAGGTCCGCATGAACCGTCCCATCCTTCCGATCGCCGCCGCCGTCCTGGCGATCGTCTTCTCCGCGGGCACCGCGTCGGCCCAGCTCGGAGGATCCCTGGAGGCCCAGACCGATGGTTCCGACGAGGGCAAGCGCCCGTGGCGGGGGAGCTTCCTCCAGTACCAGCACTCCATGACCGCCATCTCGGCGGACAAGTCGGCCGAGCCCATGTGGAACCCGGTATACGTCCATGGGATCACGATCCAGCCGCAGCGCTACTTCGGCGACTCGATCGTCGCCCGCCTCGGCTTCTCGATCGAGCAGGAGCTGACCAACTCCGACTACACGACCAAGTACCGGGAGTTCGAGTGGAGCGACCTCAGCCTCGAGCTCGTCTGGACCGGCTGGGTGGAGCCCGCCACCGACATCCGCATCTCGGGCGGCCTCCGCGGGATCGGTGCGATCTCCAAGATCTCCCGGGCGCGCAGCCTCGTGGGCGGCCTCTCCCCCAGCGTGACCCTGTCGCGCCGCTTCGACGTCCTGAACGGCCTCACGGCGGCCGTCGCCACGCGCTACACCCAGCGCTTCTACGACTCCACCACGGGCCAGTACGACGGCCACGGCATCGTCGGCTGCGACAAGAACTCGTGCGACGCCCTGACGAACACGGGCGTGCGCAACTCCCCCTGGGACGTCTCGGTCGGTCCGTCGCTCACCCTCGGCGTCACCGGCGAGTTCACGCTGTCGTCGTCCTTCATCCTGGTGCGCCAGCGCCTCTACTCCATCGGGGACGCGGAGATCGAGATCGACGGCCCGACGGTCGCGGTGAGCGCCGACGAGGACGGCACGAACACCCGCTACTTAAACGTCTTCAGCCTCGGCGCCTCCTACCTCCTCTTCGACGACTACCAGCTCTCCCTGGGCATCAACACCGCCGCCCCCGAGCTCGCGCCGGATTCCACCCGCTACTTCCCCGTCTTGAACCGCTACACCGTCGTCTATCTGGGCCTGGGGGTCGACGTCGACGCCCTCGCCAGCAAGCTCTAGTCAGATTTTTTCGTTTCGAGTGAATGCTGCAGTTCTCTGGAGGAAAAATGAGCTGGTTTGACAAAGCGTACAAGCGCTTCTCGCTCATCGGCGCCATCGGTCTGCTCGTCGCAGCCGGGGGCTGCGCCGAGGAGCGGGCGCCGATCAACCGGGTGCAGCCCAACGCCCTCGACAAGTCGTTCTTCGTGGGCAAGGACCTGCAGGACCCCTCTGACGATCCCGAGTTCTACTCGCAGGCCACCCTGGTGGACGTCGGGTACGGCGCGGACCAGGACGGCCTCTTCACCTCGACCTACGCGCAGCCCGTCGCCCGGGTGAAGTGGACGATCCAGGAGGACCAGCTCATCGCCCGCCTGACCCACGAGCGCATCGACGGAACCGACGGGCGGGGCGTGGGCACCGGCCCCCTCAAGAACGAGGGCGTCATCGCCGCGGCGTTCCGGATCGAGAAGCACTTCGACATCAAGCGGGCCTACAACCCCACCACGGGTGAAGAGACCAACGTGATCGAGGAGAACTCGGTCGATCGGCCCTGGTACGAGCGGCAGTTCATGCGGGTCGACTGGTCGTCCAACCTGAACACCGACTCGTACGACTTCGACATGCTCTCCCTCCTCGGCGTCTACGGGAGCATCAAGTACGAGCCCTTCAAGTACTACGTGAACGATCCCATGGATCCGAACGCGCCGGTCTTCTCCGACAAGGACGGCTACTTCGACGTGACCACCAAGGCCTTCGCCGTCCCGCAGGTCGTCGATCTGTCGCACCTCGGCTGGGGCATCGACTCGTTCCCGGCCTGCTTCCTCCCGCCGGCGATCGCGGGGGGCAAGGCGCCCACCGCCAACTGCAACCCCGTCGAGCTGACGATCCGCCACTCCTTCCGCACCGTGGTGGACAACGACTACGAGCCGATCGACTGGAACGGCCTCCGCTTCCAGGCATTCGGCGCCTTCCAGTCGGAGCGCACCGGTTACGCCCGGCTCTACGGCATGACCGACGATCGCCAGTACCGGTTCATCAACCGCTACAACATCTGGCAGCGCAGCCACTACTACGAGAATCCGGTGACGATGGAGGGACCGGTGGAGTGCTACACCCCGGCCACCACGCCGCCGGGCGAGGACCCCAACCGCGACTGGGATCAGGACGGCACCGCCGACGAGTGCAAGAAGGTGGGCCGCGGGTCGCAGTGCGACATATTCAAGCAGCGGTGCACGCTCCCCTACCGCGACAGGGAGGTCCGCACCCAGGCCTGGTACTTCACCAGCGGCAGCAACCAGGAGTTCTTCGACAGCACCGCCCTGGCGACCCACGAGTGGGACGTCGCGCTGCGGACGGCCGTGCTCACCGCCCGCTACGCAGAGTGCATGTCCGACCCCGAGGAGGCCGACGCCCTCCTCTCCTGCGCCGAGCGGTACCCCGTGTACTACGGCCAGCAGGAGGAGAACGAGGACGCGATCTTCCTCGCGGCCGAGGTCGAGTCCTGCCGCAAGGGCCTCGCCTACCAGGATCTGAAGGAGAAGGGCGGCTGCGAGCTGGTCGCCGACGTCGTTGGCGCCACCCGCGGCTACAGCCCCGGCGTCATCGCCGTCGCCAAGATGGAGCCGACGATCGTGCTCTGCCACAGCCCCGTCGAGCACGACGATCCCGCCGCCTGCGGCGGCCCCCGGCTCCCCCCGAACATGACGGCGGCCCAGTGCGACGAGGCCTTCGACCGGGGTGACCGGGCGGTGATGGCGAAGTGCAACCAGGCGCTCACCGTGCGCCGCGGCGACCTCCGCTACCACCAGGTCAACGTCATGAAGTCGCCGCAGACCCCGTCGCCCTGGGGCATCATGGTGGACTCCCACGATCCGCTCACCGGCGAGAAGATCGCCGCGAGCATCAACGTCTGGTCCCACGTCACCGACCTGGCCACCCAGCAGCTCGTCGACCTGGCCCGCTACGCCCGCGGCGAGCTGAGCACCGAGCAGATCACCGACGGCGAGAACGTCTCCGACTGGTCGCAGGTGGCCCTCGCCGCCAGCCGCGGCGGCGCGCTCCCGCCGATGTCCGCGGAGGAGGTGGACGCCAAGATCGCCTCCCTCGTGAACCTCTCCCCGGACCTGTACCAGGAGGCGATCGAGATGCGGCTCCCCCGCTCCGTCGAGGAGCGGATCTCCGAGTACGCGCACCGCCTGCAGAACATCCGGACCGACTTCCGCAGCGCCACCAGCGCCAAGAGGCCGATCTACGCGGCCCGCCGCCAGAAGGCCCTCGGCAGCACCCTGGAGGCGGAGCTCACCACCCCCGCGATGCAGGAGCTCGCCGGCGGCGGCCTGGCCCGGCTGGCGCCCGAGCTGGCCTCCCCGCTGCGCGGCAACGACCCGGCGACCACCCGCGACCTGAGGCACCTGCGGGAGCTCGCCCTCGCCGAGCGCGGCGCCTGCATGCTGGGCGAGGCCCCGTCCCCCGTCTCGATCACCAGCCTGGCCGATCACCTCGAGCGCAAGTTCGGCAAGTTCGACCCCTTCGACCCGGTCTCCACGCAGATCGAGCGCGCCGAGCGGATGCGCAAGTACCTCGCGCACAAGTTCAACTACGCGGTGATCGCCCACGAGATGGGCCACTCCATTGCCCTGCGCCACAACTTCGTGAGCTCCTCGGACGCCTTCGGCTACCGCCCGCAGTACTGGCAGCTCCGCACGCAGGACACCGCGCGCAACGTCCCCTGCAAGAGCCTGAACGATCCCGAGGGCTGCGTCGGTCCCCGCTACTTCGACCCGGTGTCGGACGAGCAGGCCGACCAGCTCATCCAGATGTTCATGCACTCCACGGTGATGGACTACCCGGGTGATCTCTCCCAGGACATGATCGGCCTGGGGGTGTACGACTTCGCCGCGACGCGCGCCTTCTACGGCAACACCGTCGCCGTGTTCCAGGACGACAACTTCAAGGTCGGGACCCCCCGCGGCACCGGCATGCTCGCCAAGATGGACAACTTCGGCGGCATCGTCGGCATCAAGCCGTCGATCGGCCGGGAGGACTCGAACAACGAGACCAGGAACTTCCACTACTCCCAGCTCCAGAACGTCTACAAGCTGATCGACGACTGCCGGCCGATCAACGCTGAGAACTTCAAGCCCGCCTACTGGAACGAGGAGCGTGACGGCACCTGGGATCCCCTCCTCGACGGCCTCCTCGTGAAGGTGGCCGGCGACTACACCCGCTGCCGCACCCAGCCGGTCGACTACGTCCGCTGGGACATGCTGCGCATGCCCACCGAGGGCCGCGACGGCGAGATCCGCTTCTACAACCGCGGCGGCCCCGCGGTCGACCCGGAGAACCGCGTCCGCGTCCCCTACGGCTTCGCCACCGACGGCTGGGCGGACCACGGCAACCTGAGCGTGTTCCGGCACGACAACGGCGCCGATCCCTACGAGCTGTTCGACTTCCTGATCACGCAGCAGGAGATGAACCACATCTTCGACAACTACCGCCGCAACCGCCTCACCTTCAGCGTGAAGGGCGCGGTGGGCCGGACGCTCGCCCGCTACAACGAGAAGCTCCGCGACGCCGCCAAGGGCCTGGGCCTGATGGTGAACGTCTACCGGAACTTCGGCATGCAGGACGGCCTCTCGCCGGACAAGCTCTTCGCCGCGGTGGTCAGGATGAACCACTGGGAGGAGAACGTCCTGGCGGCGGAGATCGCGTTCAACCACTTCGCCAGGCAGCTCCAGCGGCCCCAGTCGGGCTACAACATCGAGCGGAGGTACGGAGACGAGATCGATCCGGTCCTGCGCTTCGCCGAGGACTCCAGCCCCATCCAGACGAGGATCCGCATCCCCACCGGCGCCACCGGGAAGTTCGGCAACGTCGGCTTCGGCGGCAAGCTCCTGGAGAACTCGTTCGCCCGCAACCGCGGCGAGTACAACACCTCGTACGAGATGAACGCGGGTTCGTACTACGAGAAGGCGTACACCTCGATGCTCATGACGGAGTCGGTCGACAACTTCGTGAGCTCCGATCGCGACGACTTCCTCGACGCCCGCTTCCGCGCCATCTCGCTGGCCGACATGTTCCCCGACGGCTACCGCCGCTGGCTGGCGAACAACCTCACCGGCGACGACGAGATCCGCGGCCCCCGGGTCGCCACCGACTCCGCCGGCAAGCCGCTGGCGGACTCCGAGGGCTACCCGCTCCTCGGGATCGGCTGGACCAACTGGACGGGCGTGAACGGCCCCGAGGTCTGCTTCCAGGAGCCGATGAGCCTCAAGTGCTCCACCGATGTTCCGGCCAACACCCGCCCGGTGGATCCGCAGATCGGCTGGGAGCAGCAGAAGTTCCTCATCGCCTGGACGCTGCAGTACCTCCCCGAGAACCAGAAGCAGACCTGGCTCAGCCAGCTTCGCCTCTGGGAGCTGGGCGCGGACTCCGACCCGGGCTTCGAGAACCGGATCGAATTCCACGATCCCATCGGCCGGGTCTACGTCGCCAAGACCTTCGGCAAGGAGACCATCTTCGGGAAGACCGTGCAGAAGGCTCCGGGCGCCCGGGTCCTCGAGTGGGCCAACTCCCTGCTCAAGAAGGCCTACGTGGTGGACGAGGTCGACCACGACGGCGACGGCGAGGCGGACTGGTACATCCCGGTCCTCGGCCCGGACGGCCTGCCCCAGGTCAAGTTCGACCCGTCGATGGTCTACACCAGCGACGAGGACGGCCGGCTGGTCGAGATCCCGCCCTCCCCGGGTTGCAGCAGCGAGACCGATCAGGCCGAGTGCACCTGCCTGGACAACCGCGCCTGCCTCGCCCTGGAGGACTACTCGCAGGTGCCCTTCTTCCTGCGTCAGGCGCTCGCGACCTACGAGTTCCTCGACATCGGCATGAAGGGTCAGTACTGATCCGAGGCCCCCGGATCCCGTAGCAAAGGGCCCGGCGCTCCGCTCCGCGCGGAGGGCCGGGCCCTCTTCTCTTCAGGGGCGCGCATGCCGCGCACACCTCCCTGCGCCGACGGCCCGTCGGCGGGGACCGGGCGGTTCGAAAACGCGAACCCGGGAAGGTTTTCCGGGGGGATTGCTGCGAGCTCGCCTGCACGTGGTACGCTCGACCCACCGTGGGTCCAAGAGACCCCCACGGTAGCGAGGGACCACATGGACGTGTTCCTGGAAAGCTTCGATCGACTCGGGATCGTCGGTTCCCGTTTTCGGGAGGAGACCTCCCTCCAGGTGCAGGCCGCCGTGCTCGCCCGCCGCGGTCGCGACGCCGTCCGCATCAGCGGCTCCACCGGGACCGGCAAGGAGCTGGTCGCCTCGCTCGTCCACGACGTGGCCAGCCGGGAGCTGGGCCGCAAGGGCGAGCTCGTCGAGCTCAACTGCAGCAACCTCTCCGACACGCTCTTCGAGAGCTCGCTCTTCGGTCACAAGCGCGGCGCCTTCACCGGCGCCACCGGCGATCAGTCCGGCCTCCTCGAGAAGGCCAGGGGCGGCACCCTGGTGCTCGACGAGGTGCAGAACCTCTCGACGCAGGCCCAGGGGCGGCTGCTCCGCCTCCTCGGCGAGCGCGAGTACCGGCCCGTCGGCTCCACCTCGCTGAAGCGGACCGACGCCGTCCTGGTGCTGGTCTCCAACCTCGACCTGGTCAAGCTCGCCGAGGAGGGGCGGTTCCGCCGCGACCTCCTCGATCGCGCCCCCGCCAAGATCTCGCTCTCGCCGCTGTGGCAGCGCCGCGAGGACATCCCCGAGCTGGCGCAGGCCTTCGTGCGGGAGGCCCTCGCCGACCGCGGCTGGAACGAGGTCGAGGGCGCCACCCGCCGCGCGCTCGCGGACATCGAGGCCGCGCTGGTGGAGGCGCGGGAGTCGTCGGTCCGCCGCCTGCGCGAGCTGGTGCGGGACGCGGTCTTCGGGCTGCAGGGCGAGCCGCCCGTCGCGCTGGAGAGCCGGGTCTTCGCCGACGTCCTCCGCTCCTTCTACGGGACCGGCTCCGAGGCCCGCGACCGCTGGGACCTCCAGGACATCGAGGACCGGTTCGACCTGGCGGTCGAGGCGCAGACCGTCGCGCGGATCGCCGAGCTCCACGGCCTGCCCGAGACCACCCTGCTCAAGCTGGCCCGGGTCTTGCGAGAGCTCCACATGTCCCTGGGGACGGGAGCGAACGCGGTGCCTGCGAGTTATCGAAACCTCATGGCCAGGACCAGCCTGGCCACCAAGGCAGCCCTCTGGCTGCTCAGCGGCGCGAAGAACCAGAGCGAGTTCCGCAGGTTCTTCGGAACGAACTCCTTCGAGATGCCGCCCAAGAGCGTGGCGTGGCAGATCTTCCACGATCTCTTCGATCCCGTCGATTCGGAGCGGACGAGCTGATGCCCTCGAGCGTCGCCAACATCCACAGCGAGACCGGCTGGGACGCGCTCGCCGGCGAGCTGCCGGTCGTCGTCCGGGTGATGTCCTCCCCGGCCACGCTCGAGGAGCTGGCCGAGGTCGTGGGCGAGCCGGATCTCGTCAAGGTCCGTCGGCGGCTCGCACGCCTCGTCCGGGAGGGCGTGATCGTCCAGCGTGACGACAGGTACGAGGCGCCGGCGCGGATCATCGACTCCGTCCGGCAGGAGGGCCTGCTCACCAGCTTCGGCCTCCACCTCATGCCGACCATCACCCGCCTCGCCAACGACCCCTCCTGCGGCCTCGCCCTCCAGCTCGACCTGGACCTGGACGAGGCGGAGCAGGAGCGCCTCTGCGCTGGCTGGGAGAAGGAGCTCGTCGACGAGCTCAACGAGCTCTCGGATCGCCCCGCCCCCGCGAAGCGGCCGTACACGCTCGTGGTCGTCGGCACCTCCGACGTGCCGCCGCCGGGGCCTCCCTCGGAGCGGCTGATCGAGACGCTGAAGCGCTGCGCGAGGCAGCGGTCCGGGCCGGACGCGAAGCGCGCGATGCTGCTCAGCTACGAGGCGCACTTCGGGCACCGCGAGGAGGCGGAGGCCCTCGTGCGCAAGGCGGCGGCGCGGCTGGAGGGCAGGGGACCGGGCAGCCGCTACACCTTGGTCTACGGGTTCTGCGCGAACGAGCGCGGGAGCGGAGGCGCCCGATGAGGACGGCGCTCTGCATCCCCTTCGTGGCGACCGCCGTCGCGCTCGCTGCGCCGTTCGACCCCGCCGAGGCCGGCGGGATCGCGATCCACCACCGTCTTTGCGACGAGGCGCCCGGAAGCGGCGCGTCTGGAATCGGAGAAGGCCGATGAGGCTGGCAATCTTCACCGCCATCGCAGCGATCGCCCTGGCGATCCCCCTCGAGTCCGAGGCGGGCGGAGTCGTCATCCACTACCGCGACGTCGCCAGAGCGGCCGCGAGCCGCGGCGTCGAGGCGGTCGCGCTTCCCGGCGCCAACGCCGGGGCCAGCACCGACGGCGGCTCGAACGTGGGCGTCGTCGCCCAGTCTGCCTCCACGGGCGCGGGCACCTCCTCTGGCCAGACGTCCGGGGTGCCCGGCGGCGGCAAGCCGCCCGCGGGAGTCCCGCTGCCCTCCCCGGGCGGCCCCAACCTTGGCGAGGAGGCGACCACGGGCGCCACCTCCACGCCGGCCGGCGACGTCACCCGCTTCGGCGCCGACGACGGATCGCTGGAACACGAGGTCGGTGGCTGCGGGGGTGCGACCTCCGCCCGGGGCCCGGTGGGCCTGCTGCCGTTCGCCGTCGCCGCCTTCGCGCTCCTTCGGCGGGGTCGCCGGGCCTGAACGCGGCCGCCTTCTCCGGGCGGCCTTTCCTCCTGCCGCCCGATCCCGACCGGTGGTAGGTTGGCGCCATGCACATCGATTTTCCGACGAGTCTTCCGGTCCCGGAAGCGAAGGCCCGCCTGCAGCGCCTGGGCGAGTACCTCCAGAACAAGCACGGCATCGCCGTGACCTGGCAGGGCGATCAGGCCTCCATCAAGGGACGCTACCTGGTGGTCGGGATCGAGGGGACGGTCGCGGTCAAGAGCGGCGTGGTCTCCTTCGACGGCAAGGATCCGGGGATGCTCTGGCGCTCCAAGGCCAAGGAGTACCTGACCCACAAGATGAGCAAGTACCTGGATCCCGCCGTGCCGATGGAGAGCCTGCCCCGGGGCTGACGATCCCTTCGCGAGCGGCGCGATCCTCGCGGCGCTCCCCCGGATCCGCCGGTCCGCGCTGCCGCGATCAGTGCTGGACGGGGGGCTGCTCCTCCGCCGGCGGAGGCGCCATCGGAGGGCGCTCCTCCGGCCGCTCCGCCTGGGGCCGCGCCGCCAGGTCGATCTCGGAGGGCTGCACCACCTGCGACGGGCGCCCGGCCTCGAGGCGCCTACCCGTGATCAGCCGCGCCCCGCGCTTGTACGTCAGGTACGAGTACGCCCAGTCGGTGAGCACGGCGAAGCGGTTGCGGAAGCCGATCAGGTACCAGATGTGGACGACGACCCAGGCCAGCCACGCCAGGACGCCGTCGAACTTCAGCCGGCCCTTCTGCATCACCGCCTTGGACCGGCCCACCGTGGCCATCACGCCCTTGTCCCGGTAGCGGAAGGGCTTGCGCTCCTCGCCCGCGACCGTCCGCTGGATGGCGTCGGCGACGTAGCGCCCCTGCTGCATCGCCACGGGCGCGAGGCCGGGGAACGGCTCGCCGTCCTCCCCGCGGAAGTGGGCCATGTCGCCGATGACGAAGACCTCCGGATGCCCGGGGACGGAGCAGTCCTGCTCGACGATCACCCGGCCGCCGCGATCGAGCTCCGCGCCCAGCCTGCGCGCCAGCGGCCGCGCCTGTACGCCCGCCGCCCACATCACCGTCCCGGCGGTGAGGAGCTCGTCGCCCAGGTGGACGCCCTGGTCGTCGATGTTCGTCACCTTCCGCCCGGTGAGCACCCTCACCCCCATCTTCTCCAGGTGCTCGGCGGCCTTGGCGGAGAGCTTCTCGTCGAAGGTGGGTAGAATCCGCGGCAGCGCCTCGATGAGGATCACCCGGGCCTCGCCCGGCTTCGCCTGGCGGAAGTCCCGGGCCAGCACGTAGCGGGAGAGCTCGGCGAGCGCGCCGGCCAGCTCCACCCCGGTCGGCCCGCCGCCGATCACCACGAAGCTGAGCAGCTTCCGCCTCACCGCCTCGTCCGGCTCGCGCTCCGCCGCCTCGAAGGCGAGGAGGACGCGCCGGCGCAGCTCCAGGGCGTCGTCCAGATCCTTGAGCGGGAGGCCGTAGCGGGCCCACTCCCAGTTGCCGAAGTAGTTGGTCCGTGATCCCGCCGCCACGACCAGAAAGTCGTAGGAGAGGGGGCGCTCGTCTCGCAGGTAGACGAGGCGCTTGTCGAGATCGATGTCCCGGACCTCGTCGAGGAGGACCCGGGTGTTCTTCTGGTCGCCGACGACCGCCCGGATCGGCGTCGCGATCTCGGTGGTCGACAGCCCGGACGTCGCCACCTGGTAGAGCAGCGGCTGGAAGAGGTTGTAGTTGGCCCGATCGACGAGGGTGACGTCGACGTCGGCGTTCTTGAGCGCCCTGGCGGCGGCCAGGCCGCCGAATCCTCCTCCAACGATGACGACGTGGCTCATGCCGAACAGATAACGACCTCCCCGGCCATCCGCATCGACGAGACGGAGCCCCGCCCGGAGGCCGGGCGCCGGCGCCCCGGCGCGGCCCGTCGCCCTCCAAGTTTTCGTTGGCCTTTTCCCCGAGGGGAGGTAGCCAGGAGGGCAGGATCCGGCGCCGTTTTCGCGCCTTTGTCGAGGGATACGCCATGCAGCTCAAAGACCTGAAGATCATCGTCACGGGCGGCGCGCAGGGGATGGGCGCCCACTTCGCCAAGCAGCTCCACGCCGCGGGCGCCAAGGTGGCCGTCGGCGACGTGAACGAGGCGGGGCTCGCCGAGCTCCCCGAGGGGATCTTCACCCGCCGGCTCGACGTCTCGAGCGAGGCGGACTGCGAGTCCTTCGTCGCCGCCGCCCACGACGCCATGGGAGGCCTCAACGGCCTCGTCAACAACGCAGGGATCCTCCGGGACGGCCTCCTGGTGAAGAAGGATCGGAACACCGGCGAGATCGTGAAGCTGACGGCCGACCAGTGGAACGCGGTGATCGCGGTGAACCTCACCGGCGCGACCTTCATGACCCGCGAGGTGGTGGCCAAGATGGTGGCGACGGGGACCCGCCCCGGCGTGATCGTGAACCTCTCGTCGATCGCCCGACACGGGAACCGCGGCCAGTCCAACTACACCGCCGCCAAGGCGGCGCTCGCCGCCAACACCACCACCTGGGCCAAGGAGTTCGCCCCCTTCGGGATCCGGGTGGGCGCCGTGGCCCCGGGCATGATCGAGACGCCGATGACCGCCGGGATGAACCCCAAGGCGCGGGAGGCCCTGATCTCCATGATCCCGGTGGGCCGCACCGGCCAGCCGGAGGACATCTGGCTGGCGGTGAGGTTCGTGCTGGAGTGCGACTACTTCAACGGCCGCGTGATCGACGTGGACGGCGGCCTCAGCGTCTGAGATCCCGTCCCCCCGTCGCCGGGACTCACCGGGGGTTCGGCGGCGAGCGCGGCGAGGCGGCGGAGCTGGCCGCACATCCGGTCCGCCACGACCCGATCCCGAGGCGCCGTCAGCGCTCCAGCTCGGCGCGGGCGGCGGCGACCTGCGCCTCGGGGTCGGCGCCGTCCCTGGCCGCGGCCCGGGCGGCGGCCAGCGCCCTCCCCATGGCCGGGCCGGGCCGGTACCCGAGCTCCACGAGGCGCTCCCCCGTCACGCTCGATTCGATCGTCCTCCCCTCCTCCTCCCACCACTCGATCCAGCGGCGGGCGTCCTCGCCGGCGATCGCCTCGGCGTAGACCCGCTCGGCCGCCGAGAGCGTCTCGAGCAGCGACGCGGCGTGGGATCCGCGCTTCGCCCCGCGAAGGGCCGACACCACGCCGCCGATCCGCTCCGGACCGTCGCGAAAGGAGCGCCGCCGCGCGGCCGGGCCCGGCACCATCCGCTGCAGCGCCTCGCGGTCGGCGCGGGGGATCGCCGAGGCGATCGCGATCCAGAGCACGTCGGCCTGCGACGGCGCCTCCTTCCCCCTCGCTCCCTGGGCCCGCAGCGCCGCGGCCCGGGCGCGGGTCAGCGCCTCGACGAACCGCCTCCCCCCGGAGAACCGCGGGTGGATCGCCCCGAGGAGGCGCCACTCCCGCAGCAGGCGCATCGCCTGGACGGCCGCCGGCTCCGAGAGGATCCGCTCCAGCTCGGCGCCGAGCCTCTCCCGGGAGAGCTCCTCGAAGGCCCCCGCCTTGCGCGCCGCCGCCATCAGCCCCGCGGTCTCCGGCGCCAGCCGGAAGTCGAAGCGGGCGGCGAAGCGGGCGGCGCGGAAGGCACGGGTGGGATCGTCGTGAAAGCTGAGGCCGTGGAGGACGCGCAGGGTCCCCGCCTCCAGGTCGGCGAGGCCTCCGTAGGGATCGTGCAGCGTCCCCGCCTCGGCGGGGTCCACCGAGATCGCCAGGGCGTTGATGGTGAAGTCGCGGCGGAAGAGGTCGTGGCGCAGCCCGGCGTGGAGCGCCACCCGAGGCAGCGCCGCGATCCGCTCGTAGTGCTCGAAGCGGGCGGAGGCCACGTCGAAGCGATCGCCCGCCGGCGAGACAATGCGCGCCGTCCCGAAGGTCTCGTGCACCTCCACCTCGCAGCCGAGGCGCCGGGCCGCCTCCTCCGCGAGGACGGAGGCCTCGCCCTCCGCGGCGAGATCCACGTCGCGCACCGGCAGCTCGAGGAAGAGGTCCCTCACCGTCCCGCCCACCAGGTGCAGCGGCAGGCCGTGCTCGCCGGCGATCGCGCCCAGCTCGGCCACGAAGGTCCACCTCGCCCCGAGGGCCTCCTCGAGCCGGGCGAGGATCCGGGCGGGCGGTGGGTGCTTGGAGGAGCGGGCCAGCGCGGGATCCTCCAGGGCGCGAAACACCGTGCCGCGGGTGAGGATCCCGATCGCGTTCCCCGGAGGCTCCCCCACCAGCAGCAGCCGCGAGGGCCCCTCCATCAGCCGTTCCCGGGCCTCGGGGACGGTGGCGGCCGGCGAGATCCAGGGGGCGCCCGCCGCGCAGATCTCCGACACCGGCCGGGCGCCGATGCCGAGGCGAAGAGCGGCGTCCACGTCGCGGCGGCTCACCACGCCCACGTAGCGCAGCGACGAGCCCCTGCCCTTGGTGAGGGGCAGCGAGTCGATGCGGCGCTCGTGGATCAGATCCGCCGCCTCCCGGATGCTCGCGCTGGCGGGCAGGTGCAGGAACGGGTGGACCGCGAGGTCCCCCGCGGTGCGCCGCCGCTCCAGCGCGTCGTGCACCGCGCCCTGGAGGACGGCCCGCGCCTCCTCGAGGGTCATGGCGCGCAGCACCGCGCTCGCCGCCTCGGGATGCCCGCCGCCGCCCAGGGGGCGCAGGATCCTCGCCACGTCCACCGCGCCCTCGCTCCTGCCGATCACGTCGATCCGCTCGCCCGTCCCGGCGAGGAGGAACGCGGCGGGCCAGCCCTGGGCGGCGCGGAGCTGCTCGAGGAGCACGGAGAGCTCCGGCTCGTAGGACTCGAACTCCACCGCCACGATCGTCACCGCGGCCCCGGCGGCCTCGAAGGTCCGGGCCGAGCGGGACAACCGCTCCAGGATCGAGAGCTGGCTCACGGTGTACCCCTTGGGTACGTAGCGTGCCAGCCACTCCCTGGGCGCCCCCCAGCCCAGGCATAAGGACGCCGCCCGGTGATCGAGGGCGCGGGTCCCGGGGAAGGTGAAGTGGCCGGTGTCCTCGTGGATGCCGAGGAGGAAGAGCCCCGCCTCGGCGGCGGAGGGGCGCAGGCCCCGCTCGTCGATCAGGTGGACGAGCGCCGAGGTGCACGACGCCGCCTCGGGGAGCTCGGTGCGGGGAAGGAAGCCGTCCGCCGGCGGGTGCGTGTCGTAGGCCAGGACCTCCGCGAAGCGATCCAAGAGATCGGCCAGCGGCCCGAGCCTGGCGGGATCGGAGGTGTCCACCACGTAGAGCCTGGAGCCGGGCTCCTCCTCCAGCCGCCGACGCACCTTCGCGAGGGCCAGGAGCTCGCCGAAGGCCCGCCCCTCCGCCTCCCAGAACCTCCTCGCGGTGGGATCCATCGAGCCGGGGAGCGCCAGCTCCAGGCCGGGCCGCAGCAGGCGCAGCGCCACCATCGAAGCGAGGCCGTCGAGATCCGCGGAGAGGTGGGTGGTGACCAGGTCCATCGGCGGTCATCTTACCGCTCGATCGGCTCCTCCTCGCCCCCGCGGAAGTTCCGCATCAGGAAGTCCTCGTCGAGCGGCGAGAGGTCGAAGCGCCGCCCCGCCTCCTCGACCAGGAAGACCCACGGCCTCCCCGCACCCCGGTTCTCGGAGATCCAGCGGATCGCCCGCCGCAGGAGCTCGCCCTCCGGGAGAATGTCCCGGGTGTCACCGTCGCCCTTCACGCGCGCCCCTCGAAATTGCGCCTCGCCTCGGCAGCAACCATGGTCGAATCTACGCATCGACCTGCCCAAAGGAGGAGATGGAGCCATGACCGAGACCGGCCCTGCGATCATGGACGTCGACGAGACGACCTTCGAGCCCGAGGTCGTCGCGGAGAGCCGCGACCGGCCGGTGGTGGTGGATTTCTGGGCCCCGTGGTGCGGGCCCTGCCGGGTCCTCGGCCCGATGCTGGAGCGGCTGGCGACCGAGCACGAGGGCGCCTTTCGGCTGGCGAAGGTGAACGCCGACGAGAACCCCGGCCTGGCGGCGGACTTCCAGGTACGGGGGATCCCGGCGCTGCGGGCGATCCGCAACGGGCGGGTCATCGACGAGCTCACGGGGGCCGTCCCGGAGCCGGCCCTGCGCGCGTGGCTGGAGAGGTTCGTCCCGGGCCCGGCGGACGCCCTGGTCGACGAGGGGGACGAGCACCGGCGGGCCGGCCGCGCCCCCCAGGCCCGCGCCGCCTACGAGCGCGCCCTCGAGCTGCGGCCGCGGCACGCGAGGGCGTTGCTCGCCCTCGCCGAGGTGGAGGCCGAGGCGGGCGAGGTGGACGCCGCCGAACGCCACCTCGACATGATCCTCCCCGACGACGCGGAGGCCCTCGCCAAGGAGATCTCCGCGCTCCGGCTGCAGCTCCACGCCGCCGGGAGCGGCTCGCTCTCCGAGCTGGTGCGGCGGGTGGCGTCGGCGCCGGACGATCTGGACGCGCGGGTGGAGCTGGGCAAGGCGCAGGCGGCGGCCGGCCAGCACGAGGCGGCCCTCGCCACCCTCCTCGAGGTGGTCAAGCGCAGCCCGCGGGTCGGCCCCGGCGAGGCGGCCCGGGAGGCGATGCTGGAGATCTTCGGCGCGATCGGCGCGCGCTCGCCCCTCGCGGACGCCTACCGGGAGAAGCTGGCGGCGGAGCTGTACAAGTAGGCGCGGCCCCGCGCTGGAAGTCGGCGGTTGCCGTTGGTAAAACCTTCGGCCCATGCGAACCCCTGCGCTCGCCGCGCTCCTTGCGGCCACCCTTCCCCTCGGAGCATGCACCGGTCGATCCGCGGATCCCGCACCGCCCGAGGAGCCTGTCGCCGTGACGATCCCGCCCTCCATCGCCGATCCGGGGTTCCTCGAGCAGTACGCGGCCACCCACCGCTTCCGCCTCGGACGCCCCACCTCCATCCGGCTGACGCCCGGCGGAGACGCGGTCCTCTTCCTCCGATCCGGCCCGCGGAGCTTCGTCAACGATATGTGGAGCCACGACCCCGCCACCGGCGAGGAGAAGGTGCTGCTCACCGCCGAGGGGATCCTCGAGGGGAAGGCGGAGAACCTCACCGCCGAGGAGCTGGCGCGGCGGGAGCGGATGCGCCTCACCACCCGCGGGATCGCGTCCTACCGCCTGTCGGACGACGGCGCTCGCATCCTGGTGCCGCTCTCCGGCAGGCTCTTCGTGATCGACCGCGAAACGGGGCGGACGGTCGAGCTCCCCCGCGACGGCGGGAGCCCCATCGATCCCAGGTTCTCCCCCGACGGACAGAAGGTCGCCGTGGTCCGCGACGGCGATCTCTGGGTGATCGACGTCGCGGCCGGCACGCAGCGGCGCCTCACCGTCCGCTCGGGCCCCCGGGTGACCAACGGCCTCGCCGAGTTTGTCGCCCAGGAGGAGATGGATCGCTACGAGGGCTACTGGTGGTCGCCGGACGGCAGGCACCTCGCCTTCCAGGAGACCGACACCTCGGGTGTCGAGGACGCCTACATCGCGGACCCCGCCCGGCCCCAGGCCGAGCCGGCGAGCTGGCCCTACCCCCGCCCCGGCAAGGAGAACGCGGCGGTGCGCCTGGGCGTCGTCCCGGTCTCCGGGGGCAAGCCCACCTGGATCCGCTGGGATCGCGATCGATACCCGTACCTCGCCACGGTGAAGTGGCGGGCCAACGCCCCGCTGACGATCGTGGTGCAGAACCGCATCCAGAGCGAGAGCCTGGTCCTCGCCGTCGACCCGTCCACCGGCCACACCCGGACGCTGCTCGTGGAGCGGGACGACGCCTGGGTGAACCTCGATCAGGACGTGCCCCGCTGGCTGCCGGACGGGAGCGGCTTCCTCTGGACCACCGAGCGCAACGGCGCGTGGCAGCTCGAGCTGCGAGGGCGGGACGGCGCCCTCGTCCGCGCGCTGACCCCGCCGGAGCTGGGCTACCGCCGCCTGGTCGCGGTGGACGCGGAGCGGCGGGTCGCGGTCGTGGCCGCCTCCAAGAACCCCACCGAGCGCCACCTCTACCGCGTCTCCCTCGACCCGGGGCCCGACGGCCGGCAGGCCGACGCGGTGGCCCTCACCACCGATCCCGGCGAGCACGACGGCGTTTTCTCCCGCGACGGGACGACCTGGGTGCACCTCCTCTCCTCCCTCGCGGGGGAGCAGCGGCACACCATCCGCCGCGGAGACGGCGCGCCCCTGGGCGAGGTGCGCTCGGTGGCGGAGGCGCCGCCCTTCCGCGCGAACCTCGAGCTGGTGGAGCTCGCCAACCAGCGGCAGATGCGGGCGGCGGTGGTCCGGCCCCGCAACTTCGATCCCCGACTGCGCTACCCCGTGATCGTCTACGTGTACGCCGGGCCGCACGCCCAGGTGGTCACCGCCTCGCGGGAGCGATGGCTCCTGCAGCAGTGGATCGCCGACCACGGCTTCGTGGTGGTCTCCATGGACGGGCGCGGCACGCCCGCGCGCGGGAGGGAGTGGGAGCGCGCCATCCGCGGCAGCTTCATCGACGTGCCCCTCGCCGATCAGGTGGACGGCCTCCAGGCGCTGGGCGCCCGGTTCCCCGAGCTCGACCTGGCGCGCGCCGGGATCTACGGCTGGTCCTACGGTGGCTACTTCTCGTCGCTGGCGGTGATGAAGCGCCCGGACGTCTACGCCGCGGCGGTGGCCGGCGCGCCCGTCACCGACTGGCTCGACTACGACACCCACTACACCGAGCGGTACCTCGGCCTCCCCGAGGCGCATCCGGAGCGCTACGAGTCCAGCTCCGTGCTGGCCTACGCGAAGGATCTGTCGCGGCCGCTGCTCCTCATCCACGGCACCGCCGACGACAACGTGTACTTCTCCCACTCGCTGCGGCTCTCCGACGCGCTCTTCCGCGCCGGCAAGCCCCACGAGTTCCTGCCGCTGGCGGGCTTCACCCACATGGTCCCGGATCCGCTGGTGACCACGAGGCTCTACGACCGGATCGTCTCGTTCTTCGCGCAGCACCTCGGCAAGCCGCGGGCCGCCTGACGCTCTACTTTGGGTGAAGATCGGGTCGACGGCGCACCAGCGGCGGCCGCTCGCCGACGAGCTCGGAGAGATCGAGGGCGTCCGAGAGGGCGGCCCCGCCGAGATCGTTGTTGAAGTAGACCCACGCCTCCCGATCGCCCTCGAGGAGGCGGCGCGCCACCGGCTCCAGCCTCGCCTTGCCGTAGCGGCCGCCGTGCTCGCGGCTCCCGTGGAAGCGGAGGTAATGGAAGCTCCCCGTGGTGCGCGGCGGCGGCGGCAGGAGGTCGTGCTCGCAGACCGAGGCGCCGAACTCGTCCAGCAGGCGGAGCACGCGCTCGTCGTACCAGCCCGGCGCCCGGAACTCGAAGACGTGGTCCATGTCGCCGGGGAGCTCGGCGAGGAAGGCCTCGAGCCGCCGCAGATCCGGCTCCTTCCACTGAGCGGGGAGCTGCCACAGCACCGGCCCGAGCTTGGGCCCCAGGCGGCGCAGCGGCGCGAAGAAGCGCGAGAGCCCCAGGTCCACGTCGGAGAGCCGCTTCATGTGGGTGAGGTAGCGGCTCCCCTTGCAGGCGAAGAGAAACCCGTCGGGCGTCTCGTCCCTCCACCTCTCGATCGTCTTCGTGGTGGGCAGGCGATAGAAGGTGGCGTTGACCTCCACCGTGGTGAAGACCTCCGCATACCGCGCGAGCCAGCGGCGCTGCGGCAGCCCCTCGGGATAGAGGAGGCGGCGCCAGTGGGGGTACGCCCACCCGCTCGTGCCGAGGTGGATCCGCGCCATCGCTCCAAAGATCGATCGCGAACGTCGGGGTCGCATGCGATGGTCGTCGGAGGAAGGAGGCGGCGGCCATGGAAGCGATCGCGAGGACGGATCCCGAGGAGGTTCCGATCCACCTGGCGGGAGGGGAGGAGGCGCTGGGGCGCGCCGCGGGAGTCGGCTCGAGCGCCGCCCCGCTCCGGCGCGACCTCCCCGGCGCCGAGGTGCTGGTCCTCGACCTCGAGACCCAGCGGGCCTTCGCCGACGTGGGTGGGCGGATCGATCGCCTCGGCCTCTCCCTCGCCGTGGTGTGGTCCTACCAGCGGGAGGAGTTCACCACCTACTTCGAGGCGGAGGCGGCGCAGCTCCTGGACCGGCTCTTCGCCGCCGAGCTGGTCGTCGGCTTCAACCACGAGCGCTTCGATCTCGAGGTGCTGCGTCCCTACGCGGAGGGCCGCCCGGTGGAGCGGATCCGCACCTTCGATCTCCTCGCGGACCTGACCGGGCGCCTGGGCCGCCGCGTGAGCCTGGAGAGCTGCTGCAGGGCCACCTTGGGGACGAGCAAGGCGGGCGACGGCCTCCAGGCCATCGAGTGGTGGCACGCCGGGCGCCTGGACGAGCTCGAGCACTACTGCCGGGAGGACGTCCGCCTCACCCGCGACCTCTTCGATCACGGCAGGGCCAAAGGGGCCATCGCCGTGCGCAAGAAGGATCGCTCGGGATCCTGGTACACCGCCTCCGTCCCGGTGGACTGGTCGCGGAAGCTGCCCGCCATCGCGTCCTGACGGCGGCCGACGTCGGCGAGCGCCTGCCGCGCCGACGCCCGAGGCCGCGGGGGCCCGTCCCTCTGCATCCCTCCCGCTCTCCCACCGGGGCGGTGGGCGCCGGTGGCCCCCATCACCGCCGCCCGGTTCGAAGCAGCGCGCACCGCGACGCCCGTCGCGTTACCCCTTTCTCTTTTTCGCCGGGGCGGCGGCGCCGCGCTTCCTCCCCTCCTCCCGCGGTGTCGCCACCTTCTCCTCGATCCCGGGCATGATCGGATCGTCGTCCTCGTCGGCGAGGGGCGGCGGCGGCCCGGGCGGCTCGGCGGAGTAGCGCTCGAGGAGGTCCTCGCGGCGCCGGTGGTAGAGGTGGATGGCGTCCCGCAGGACCTCGAGCGCCTCCTGCCTCCCCAGCGGATCGGAGACCACCACCGCCTTGCGCTCCAGGGCCTTGTAGTCCTCGAAGAACCGCTTGAGCTCCAGGAGACGATGCGGCGGGAGCTGCCACAGATCGGAGTACGACGCGTACTCCGGATCGTCGGCGTGGACGGCGATGAGCTTGTCGTCCTCTCCCTTCTCGTCCCGCATCTTCATCACGCCGATCACGTTCGCCCGCATCAGCGCCAGGCTCACGATCGGCTCGCGGCAGAACACCAGGATGTCCAGGGGATCGCCGTCGTCGCAGAAGGTCCTGGGGACGAAGCCGTAGTTCGCCGGGTAGTACACCGCCGAGAAGAGGATCCGGTCCACCATGAGGAGGCCCGAGACCTTGTCGAGCTCGTACTTCACCTTGGAGCCCATGGGGATCTCGATCACCGCCGGGATCGGCTCCTCGAGGTCGGAGGGCAGCTCGACGTCGTGCCACGGATGGTAGGCCACGATCCTCCTCCTCGATGCCCCGGGTGGAAGATGCGCCGACCGCCCCGATTCGCCCAGGGCGATCGGGGCGGAGCGGGAGGGAAGTCCGCTTCCCGCGCATGGATCCGCCGTTCACCCCCGAGCGCCCCGAGGTGGTGAAGCGCTGCACATCCGCGTGGCGCGCCTCTTGCTCACCTTCCCGAACGGGAGGTGTGGCTTGCGATCGGCACTCGTGTATGGCGTCTGCGCGGCGGCGACGATGCTCGCCCTGGGGTGTGACTCGGGCACCAAGATCACCGGGCAGGCCGAGTCGAAGGACGTCGACATCCCCTTCACGAAGGTCCCCCCTCCCGCGACCGTCTCGCCCCGGCCCGCCTTCGGCCCGGAGGGCCCCTGGCCGATCGACGACGTGACCCATTACGGTGCCGCCGAGGGGATCCCCGGCGTGGTGATCGGCGTCGGCGTCGACGACGGCCAGAACGTCTACGTCATCGACGGCAACGCCGCGTACGCCATGCCCGTGGGAGCAACGGGCTTCACCCGCACCGCCACCGGCGGCCAGTTCGATCGGGGCTATCCGGTGCACAGCATCGTCGGGGGCGACCCCGGCAAGGTGTACCTGGGCTTCCTCGCCTGGGAGGCGGCGCCCGAGGAGCTGTCGGAGGAGGACAAGCTCTACGGTGACGTCGATCGGATGGTGCTGCTCCCCGACGGCACCCTCGATCTCGAGTTCCACTACCGGATCAACAGCTCGACGGCGAGGTGGATGGATCACACCCGCTCGATCTTCTCGCTGGCGCGGGTGGTGGGCGGCCCCAACCACGGCGACGTCTACGTGGGCAGCAACCACGGCGCCACGCTCATCCGCGGCGACGAGTACGCCGACCACCGCCACGCCCTCTTCATCGACTCCACCGGCTCCCAGGCGATCGGCTACGTCTGGGCGGTGAACACCGACGTCCACGGCAACTTCCTCTACGCCGGCCACTGGAAGGTGGCGGCGCTGCCGCCCTCGCCGATGGACACCGTGCTGAGCTTCATCGACTACGACCGGGTCAAGTGGCGGGTGGACACCTGGCCCCAGCACCTGGGCCCCATCGAGGAGCCGAAGAACCTCCACGCCGTCGCCGGCGACCTCGAGGAGGGGCGGGTCTACGTCGGTTCGTGGGGCATGGGGCTCTCGGCGATGCAGGACGCGCCGAGGAAGTGGTGGTCGGTCCCCGGGACCCCCGACACCGTCATCAACGGCCTCGAGCTCGATCCGATCGACGGCAAGCTGTGGGTGGCGACCGGCTCGAGCGGCCTGTGGCGGTGGGATCCGCCGACCGGCCAGTGGGAGCAGAGCCCCTTCGTGCCGGGGCACCTGCCGGTGCACCAGATCTACCTCGACACCACGGTCACGCCCCGGGCGCTGTACGCCGCCACCGGCGCGGGCCTGTTCGTCCTCCGGGTCGAATAGCGCACTGCGTCAGCCTCGCGTCCGGCTGCGTGCGCCGGCGGTGCGCGCGAAATGGTATGTCACATGTTTTTCGTGACTCATCCCTGGTATCGCCCGTATCATGTCGGATAGCATTTCTTTCAGAGGTGTACCAGCCGCGCGGGCCGGCACTGGAGCCTTCGGTGACGCGCCCGGGGAGACGTGCCGATGGCAAAGGTGCTGCTGCTCAGCTTCGACGAGGAGACCGTCGCGGAGCGGGTGTCGTTCTTCGAGAACGAGGGGTTCGAGGTGGCGGCGGCGGAGCCTGCGTGGCCCTCCTGCCTCCAGACGGTCCGCAGCTTCGGCCCCGACGTGATCGCGCTCGACTGCGCCAGGCTTCCCTCGCTCTGCCGCAAGGCAGGGGCGGAGCTGCGCAAGTCGGCCCTCGCCAAGGACCTGCCCCTCGTGCTCTTCCACGTGGCGGAGGCCGACATCGAGCAGACCCGCCTCCAGGTGCCGGGCGGCGTGGTCGCCTTCGAGTACGAGCTCACCGACCGGCTCCGCTCCGCCATCCTCACCCGCGTGGCCAACCAAGCCCGAGCCGAGAGCGACGCCAACCGGGCCCGAGAGGAGGCCGCGGCCGCCAAGCGGGCGGCGAAGGAGGCGGCGGCCGCGGAGCGGAGGGCGGCCAGGGAGGCGGCGGCCGCGGCCAGGCGCGAGGCGAGGGAGAAGGCCGCCGCGGCAAAGCGCGAGGCGAAGGAGAGAGCGGCCAAGGCCGAGAAGGCGGCAAAGGCCGCAAGGGCGGCCAAGGCCGCGAAGGCGGCCAAGACCGCGAAGGCGGCCAAGACCGCGAAGGCCGCCAAGACCGCGAAGGCGGCCAAGACCGCGAAGGTGGCCAAGACCGCGAAGGCGGCCAAGACCGCGAAGGCGGCCAAGGCTGCGAAGGCAGCCAAGGCCGCCAAAACCGCGAAGGCGGCAATCGCCGCGAAGGCGGCCAAGACCGCGAAGGCGGCCAAGGTCGCGAAGACGGCCAATACCGCGAAGGCTGCCAAGACCGCGAAGGCGGCAATCGCCACGAAGGCAGCCAAGACCTCGAAGACGGCCAAGACCGCGAAGCCGGCAAGGCCCGCCAAGGCAGCCAGGTCCGCAAAACCGGCGAAGCCGGCCGCGAAGACCGCGAAGGCCCACCCGCCGAAGAAACCGACCGTGAAGAGCGTCGCGGCGAAGAGGGCGTCACCGCTCCGCAAGGCCGCCGGCGCGAAGGCCGTGGCGAAGCGTCCCGTGGCCAGGGCGTCCGCGGGCCGGCGTCGCTGAAGGGCGTCGGCCGACAGACGCCCCCTCGATCACCGCACCGCCCCGGTCATCGCCACGATCGCCCGGCGGGCGTAGACCTCCACCTGCCGCCGCTCGGCCTCGGTGAGACCCTCCTCCGCCTCGTCCTCCGCCTCGTCGAGGGTCTCCGCCACGTAGTCGGCGGCGTAGGGCTGGAGCCGGTCGGCGTCCTCCCCCGACGCCGCCTCCAGCGCCCGGTAGCGGACCGCCCCGAACCGATCGCCAAACGCGTGGTCGAACATCTCGGCGAGCTCGAAGCAGAGGAGCTCCAGCGTCTCCTGCCCCACGCCCGACAGCCCCTCCGCCACCCGCGCCCACTCGGACAGCTCCGACTGGACGTTGGAGTAGCGATCGTGCCGCCGCGTCCTCTCCCGGGGCACCAGGTCGGCGAGGTGCTTCCAGGTCCCCTCCACCACCTCGTAGGGCACCTCGCGCCCCTGCACCGAGCCCCTCGGCGGCAGCTCCACCGCCGGCGGCCCCTCGGGGAGCGCCTCCTCCTCCGCCGCGGGCTCGGCCGCCTCGAGCGCCGCGGGATCCTCGCCGGACGCCAGGCGATCCCAGACGCCGAAGAGGTTCCCGTAGAGGCGCATCGCCTCCTCGGGTCCTCCGAAGCGAGGCTCCTTCGGGAAGAGCCCGGGGATCACCTCGGGCGGGAGCTTCCCCTCCGCGATCGCCGCTGCGAACCGGCTGGTGGCGCCGCGGCCGTCCACCTCGGCGCCGGCCCTGGCCAGGAGGCGATCGAGCACGTCCATTCCCTCGAAGATCCGCGCCAGCCCGGAGCCGGCCTCCCCGGCCACCGCGGGTCCCGGCTTTCGTCTGCCACTCTTCGCTCTCGCCTTTGCCATGGCGGAGAAGATGCCATCTTTGCCGTGGTACAAGGAGCCCGAAGTGGAAAGGAGCGGCCCGAAAGACATGCCCCGAGGCGACGACGGCGACTCGAATCGCCCCAAGAGGAGCTGGCGCGAGATCGATCGCCTGCGCAGCGGCGCGCGGCGCGGATCGAGTGGCGAGCGCCCCGGCAGCCGCGAGCGACTCGAGCGCTCGCAGGCCTACCGCGAGTACAAGTCGAACCTGGACAAGTTCTTCGAGGGCGGCGTCACCGCCGCCCCCGAGGGGCTGCGTGGCCTGCTCGATCCCACCGGGGCCAAGAGCGCGAGGGCCAAGGCCATCCAGGAGATCCAGAAGGCCTCCGCCGAGGATCGCCGCAGGTGGGCCGAGCTGGTGAAGGCCTTCGTGGAGGAGCAGGAGCTCCCGCCGGATCCCTACCTGCTCACCGAGTTCCTGGGGCACCCCCGCGAGTCGGTGGCGTCGAAGGCGCTGGCGAAGCTGCGGGAGCTGTGGGACGAGGGCCAGCTCAAGAAGGTCCCGCACTCGCTCGATCAGCAGCTCCGCTCCCTCGAGCTCACCGCCGACGACGACGAGCTCAAGGACGACGCCAAGGCGCTCCGGGAGAAGCTCCGTGGGTAGACCCGGATTCGTCTACCTCCACGGCTTCGCGAGCAGCCCGTCCTCCGAGAAGGCGCGCTTCTACCGGGAGAAGCTGGCCTCCTTCGGCGTGGAGCCGGAGGTCCCCGACCTCAACGAGGGGCCCGGCGGATTCCACGGCATGACCCTCTCACGCTGCGTGAAGGCCGCCGAGGCGGCCCTGGAGAGGGTCGACGCGGGCCGGCGCGGCGCGGTGATCATCGGCTCGTCGATGGGCGGCCTGATCGCCGCGCTGATCGCCGCGCGCGATCCGCGGATCCGCGCGGCGGTGCTCCTGGCGCCGGCCTTCGACCTCCCCGCCCGGTGGACGGCGTGGCTCGGCGAGGAGGGCATCGCTGCCTGGCGGCGCGATCGCGAGCTCGAGGTGGACCACTACGGATGGGGCCGCAAGGAAAAGCTGGGCTTCGGCTTCTACCTCGACTCCATGGGTCTGCCGCCCTACCCGCGGCCCTCCTGCCCCACCCTGATCCTCCACGGCGTCCGCGACGCGGAGGTGAGCATCGGCACCTCCATGAAGCTCGCCGACGGCTTCCCCCACATCCGCCTGGTCGAGCTGGACACCGACCACGGCATGCTGGACGTCAAGGAGCGCCTCTGGTCCGAGACCGAGGCGTTCCTGCGACCGCTCCTGCGCGAAGGCTAGTCGTCCGCGACGACGGCGGCGGGTTCGGCATCGCCGAGGGCGCGCTGCGCCTTGCGCACGGAGTCGATCGCCTTGGCGAGGATCCGCGCCGACTCCTGCGGCGCGTGGAAGCCCGAGGAGTTCTCGGACTCCACGAAGTCGATCATCATCTGGGCGCGGCGCTGCAGGGACTTCGCCTCCTCCAGCGCCGGCTCCGGCCTGCCCGCGGCCTTCGCTGCCTTCAGGTCGTCGATGAGGTCCATGAGCGCGTCGAGGGCCAGGCCCCGCAGCTCCACCGTGCGCTCCTGGATCGTCTCCACCCGCGCCTGGAGCTCCGCCTCCGACCACTTGTGACAGGTCTGGCAGGCGCGGTTGACGTTGAGCATTGGGCTGCGGACGTGGTGGTCGGTGACCTTCATGGCGCCGACGCGCTGGTAGGGCATGTGGCAGTCGGTGCAGGACACGCCGGAGCGGGCGTGGATCCCCTGGTTCCACATCTCGAACTCGGGGTGCTGGGCCTTGAGCACGTGGGTGCCGGTCTCCGCGTGGACGAAGTCGGTGAAGCCGATCTCCTCGTAGTAGTCGAGGATGTCCTCGATCTTCAGCCCCTTCGCCCACGGGTAGACGATGCGCTTCTTCGGCCCCTCGAAGTAATACTCGACGTGGCACTGGCCGCAGACGTAGCTGCGCATCTCCTGCCGGGTCGCCATGGTGTTGGGGTCGTAGTCGGCGATCCCCTCCGACGCCTTGAGCGCGCGGATCCCCTCCAGAAACCCGGGCCTCGTCACCCGAAGCTGCATGGTCTTCGGATCGTGGCAGTCCAGGCACGCGATCGGGTGCTCCACGTGCTTGCGCGCCTCGTGGTAGGGCATCTGGTTGATCTTCTCGAAGCCCGCCCACATGTCGCCCCCGCCGGCCTCCCGGTAGGTGTCGACGATCGAGGCGTGGCAGTGGAGGCAGGTGCCGGGCTGCTCGAACTCGGTGACGCGCCGGGTGTGCTCCTGATCCTCGAGCATGTAGGCGTGCCCGCGCTTCTGCCGGTAGTCCACCGAGAACGCGTAGCCCGCCCACATCCTGGCGAGCCGCCCGTCGTCCTCCACCTTCGAGCGAGCCACGATCGAGCGCGGATCCGCGTCGGTCGGCGTGCGGGGCATCGCCTCGCTCCCCCCGAAGCGGGTGCGGACCATGTCCGTCGTCCGCAGGTAGGAGTCGTACTGGAGGGGAAAGTTCTTCCCCCACTCCGCGGGATCGACGGTCTTCTCGTCGAGCTCCACCACCCGGAAGAACGGCGTGCGCGCCTCGGCCTTCCGCTCGAAGATGTTGACGAGGAGCGCGCTCGTCCCGGCGGCGGTGCCGGCGGCGATCACCACCACCGCGATCGCCATCGCCCTGCCGGAGCGCTTCTGCTTCCCAGGTTCGCCCGTTCCCATCACCGCTCCTCCATGGTCATCTCAGGTGCCCCACCTGATCGTGGCAGGCGACGCAGGCCGTCGGCTCCACGCCGGCGTGGCCTGGATCGATCGAGTCGACCACGTCCTGGTGGCAGCCGCGGCAGGCCAGCTCGGTGACCTCGCGGTTCTTCACCCGGATCCGGATCGGCTCGTGGAAGTCCCCCGTCGTGAACTTGAGCGAGTGCCAGAAGCCGTTCTCCGCCTTCACCGCGTACTTGGACAGGGCCCCCGGGGGCGTGTGGCAGTCGTTGCACCCGGCCACGGAGCGGTGGCTCCCCGCCAGCCAGCCGTCGTAGTGGGCCTGCATCACGTGGCAGTTGGCGCAGGCGGAAGGGTCGTCCTGGAGGTACGAGTGCCCCCGGGCGTAGACGAAGGCGAAGCCGCCGATTCCGATCGACGCCCCGAGGCCCAGCCCGGCCAGGATCGAGAACCATGTGCGCGTGCGCATCCGCTCCTCGAGGCATCCGGGCGCCGCGTCCCGTCGGCGGCGCGCTTCACCTCTCGGTTGTACCTGAAATTTTCACAAAAGCCATGAGCTTCCTCATGCGGTCCCGCTTCTACAGCGCAGAAGAGATCGGCGAAGGTCGCAGGTCGGATTGACTCGCCCGCCTTTTCCGCCATGCTCGGAGGGGCAGCTCCCAGAGAGGACCCGACATGCGCACGCCATCGAGACGCTCGCTCCTGCTCACCGCCCTCTGTCTCCTCACCCCGATCCACGCGGCGGCCGCTCCCGCGGACGAGGGCGACGAAGAGTACTCCGCTCCCGAGATCCCGCTCCCTCCCGAGCCGCCGCCCGCCTCGCCGCCGGCCGAATCGAACCTGCTCCTCAAGCTCCTCGATGGCCTGCGCCTCGAGATCACCGGCGTCCTCTTCGCGTTCTGGAGCATCGACGTGGAGCAGGCGAACCCCGACCTCCCCTCGCCGAACGGCGCCAACCGCTTCGACCTCTCCCGCGCGTTCGTCGACATCTCCCCGCAGATCTCCGAGCGGATCTCCGCGCGGATCACCCCCGACCTCTTCCGGGTGCGAGGCACGGGCGGAAACGTCGACGGGACGATGGCGCTGCGGCTCTTCTTCGCCTACGTGAGGTGGGCGGACGTCGCGCCGGGCGTCGCCGTGATCGGCGGCCTGCAGTCCCAGCCGCTCACCGGCTTCGACGACTCGGTGTGGAAGTACCGCGTGCTCGGGCCGTCGATCTTCTCCACCTTCGGCGGGCTCTCCACCTCGGATCTCGGGGTGGGCACCACGGGCAAGCACCTGGGCGGCGCGCTCGAGTACCACCTGCTCCTCTCCAACGGCGAGGGCCGGGACGCCCCCGAGATCAACAAGTACAAGAGCGGGAGCGGGCGGGTGACCTTTGCCCCGTTCGCGAACGCCGGTCCCGCCTGGGCCAAGGGGCTGCGCCTCTCCGCGCTTGGCGAGTACGGGATTCGGGAGAAGGTCGGCGACGACAAGCTGCAGCGCGCCCTGGTCACGGCCTTCGCCTCCCTCGAGCACGACCTGGGCACGGTGGCGGCGGGCGTGGGCCCCACCTGGCAGGGCGTGGCCGTGGAGCCGACCGACGGCCCGGCCTATGTGGAGACGAGGAACGGCCTCCTGTTCACGACCTTCGCCTTCGTGAACCTGCCGTTGAACTTTCGCGCCCTCGGCCGCTTCGACCTCCACGACCCGGACCTGGACGACGGCCCCGGCTCGCAGTCCACCGTGGGCCGGCGCACCAGGACCATCGGCGGCCTGGCCTACCGCTTCACCGACAAGGTGCAGCTCGTCGCCGACTACCAGCACTTCGGGTACGAGAACCCCCACAACGCCACCGCGGAGAACCCGGGGTCGACCTTCTTCCTGCACACCGAGGCGAGGTTCTGAGCGGCGGGGCGCGCGAAAAGCGCGGAAGGGGCGCGCCGCCTCTGGTGGCTTCAGTGCTTGGAGCCGGAGCCGCCGGCGGTCCCGTGGGCCACGCTCTGGGGGACGGCGGGGCGCTGCTCCGGGATCATGTGGTGCATCCGCTCGCGCTTCACGTCGAGGTAGCGGCGGGCGTGCTCCCCCACCGGCACGAGCGACGGCAAGCGAGCCGCCACCTCGACGCCGAGGCGCTGGAGGGCCTCGACCTTCGCCGGGTTGTTGGTGATGAGCTCGACCGAGCGGATCCCCAGGTGACCGATGAACGCGGCGGCCGCCTCATAGGTGCGGGCGTCGTCCGGCAGGCCGAGGAGGCGGTTGGCGTCCACGGTGTCGGCGCCCTGTGCCTGCAGGGCGTAGGCCCGGATCTTGTTGGCGAGGCCGATCCCACGGCCTTCCTGGCGCAGGTAGACCACGAGGCCGGCGCCCCGCCTGGCGATCTCGCGCATGGCGCCGTCGAGCTGGGCCCCGCAGTCGCACTTCAGCGACGCGAAGGCCTCCCCGGTGAGGCACTCGCTGTGGACGCGGACCGCGACCCGATCCGCGCCCTCGACCGCTCCGAGGACGAGGCCCACGTGCTCCCGCGGATCCTCGCCGATCGTGAACACGAAGGCCTCGAAGAGTCCGTGTTCGGTGGGCAGCTCGGCGCGGGCAAGGACGGTCAGGTGGGGAGCGGCGTTCGGTGACATGCGGACGAGGATCCTCCAGGAACGTGGACGACGGGAGTGGCCGCTCCCGAGAAGAAGCCGCTCTTTACCCCCGATGGGCGGGTCGCGCCACCCCTAGGATGTCCACGCATCCATTGAGTTCCCGCACCCGGGAGAGGTGACGCTCTTTCCCGAGGGGGGCGATCGCCGACCGCGCCACCCAATCGAGCGGCTACCTCCAAAGGCCCGAAAGGCGCCTCGTCAGTCGGCCGCCGAGGAGATCAGCCGCTGGATCTCGGTGAGGGCCTCCCGGGTGCCGACGAGCTTGCGCAGCTCCGCCTCCTGGGCGGCGATGCGGGCGGCCGTCCGCTCCCCCTCGCGGCTGCTCTCCGCCAACCGCGCGTGCAGATCCTCGATCTCGACCGCCTGGGCGTCGATGAGCCCCACCAGCTCCCGAGTCTGGGCCGCGCCTTCGCTGAGGCGGCGATCGCGCTCGGCCAGGGCCGCCTGGGCCTCCTCGAGGAGCCGCGTCTGCTGCTCGTCGAGGCTCTTGAGCTCGAGGATCCTGGCGAGGGCCTGGTCCCGCTCCTCGGCCAGGGCCTCGCCCTCCGCCGCGAGCTCCTCCGCCACGCTCGCCCGCTCGGCCGCGAGCTGGCGGGCCGCCTCGAGCTCCCGGGTGCGAGCGGCGAGCTCCTGCCCCACCCGGCGCAGGTCGTCCCGGGTGGCCTCCAGGGTCCGGGCCAGCTCGTCGCGCTCCGACAGCGCGGCGGCGAGGCGAGCGCGCAGATCGGCGACCGCCACCCGGACCGCCGCCGCCGCCCCCGCCGGCTGCAGCGTGTCGGGCGAGTGGCTCGCGCCCTCGGTGGCGCGGAGCCTCCCGCGCAGCTCCTCGATCCGCGCCCGCCCCTCGCGTACCGTGTCGGCGGCGGGCGCCGCCATCCGGCCGCGGGCCGCGTGGGCCCTGGCGATGGTCCTGCCCAGATCGTCCGAGACGCCGAAGGCCGGGGCGGGCCGCGGCGCCTCCTCGACGCGGGCCGACGGCCTCGCGGCGCTGCGCAGCTCCTGGCGCACGGTGGCCGCCAGATCCGCCGAGGGGATCGCGTCGACGCGGGCCTTCTCCGCCTGGGGCCGGGCGCGGGACGTCTCCTCCGCCTCCGCCTCCGTCTCCGCCTCCGCCTTCCCGCCGGACGAGGCGTCCCGGGCCATCGGCCTCGCCTCCGCCTTCGGCGCCGGCGCCGGCGCCGCGACGCGGGCCGCGGCTCGCGCCTCGTCCTTCGCGCCGGCGGCATCGGCCTTGGCGGCCTCGCCCCGCACGAGCGCCACCGCCGAACCGCGCTCCCGCGCGCGGCTCGTCTCGTGGGCCGCCTCGCTGGCCTGTAGCGCGAGCTTCTCCTCGGTGGCCACCAGGGCGTCCTTGCGCTGCGCCTTCGGCTCGGCCTGCGCGGAGACCGCGGACGCGGCCTCCCCGGCGAGACCCGCGGCGGTCCGCGCCACGCGCGCGGCCGGGTCGGCCTTGCCCCGCTCCCGCGAGGGGGCGTTGCCCCGCTCCCGCGACGAGGGCTTGGCGATGATCGCCGCGAGGTCCGCGGAGATCTTCTCTTCGGGTTCGGGCGCGAACGCTTCCAGCATCCGGGTCCGCGGCTTGGCGCGGGAGACGTTGGAGTCGAAGGCTCGCTTCATGCAATCCGCTCCTTGGCGCGGGCGGTGTTCACCGCTGCCGAAAACTCGTCGATCAGGGCCTGCAGATCCTTGGCACCCTTGCTCGACGGGTCGTACGCGAAGATGGGGACGCCCTCGCTCGAGCACTGCGCGAACTTGGTGCACTGCCGCACCACGGTCTTGGCGAGGAACTCCCCGTAGTGCTCCTCGAGGGCCCCGCGCGCCTCGCGCGCGATCTTGGTGCTGGGGTTGAAGGCGTTGAGGATGATCCGGATCTGCTGGAGGTAGTGCTCGAGCTCCTCCTCCAGCTCCTGCACGGTCTCGAAGAGCAGCTTGAGCCCGTGGAAGGAGAGGAAGTCCGCGAGCACGGGGACGAAGAGGTCGTCTGCCGCCATGATCGCGTTGAGGTTGAGCAGCCCGAAAGACGGCGGGGCATCCATCACCACGTAGTCGTAGCGGCCCTCGAGCTCGTCCAGCGCCTTGCGCAGCTTGAACTCCCTCCCGGAGAGGGGCATCAACGCGAGATCGACCGTGCTCATCCGCAGGTTGGACGGGACGAGGTGCAGCTCCTCCAGCGGCGTGCGGATCAGCACTTCCTCGATCGGCACCTTCTTGATGAGCACGTCGTAGAGCGTCCGGTCCTGATCCTGCCCCTCGTAGCCCACGCACTTGGTGGCGTGCCCCTGCGAGTCCAGGTCCACGAGGAGGACGCGGTTGCCCAGCTCGGCGAGGCGGTAGGCGTAGGAGGTGGAGAGGCTGGTCTTCCCGGTGCCACCCTTGAAGTTCAAGAAGAGCTGCTTTCGCATCTTGGCCCGCTCCGGCCAGATCCCGAGGATCCGGCGGTACGCCGAGAGATCCGCGATCCCGTAGGAGTCGCGGGTACCGCCCAGCTCCGCGAGAGCCGGCGCCTTCTCGGCGGCCGCGAGCGCCTTCTCCGAGATCCCCAGGAGCTCGATCAGGCGCTTGCGTGGGTAGCGAACCTCTTCCACTCGTACGTCCTTCCACTGCCTACGGCAGGAACAGCTTCTTGCCCCGGCGCACCAGGCGGCCGGCCTCGAGGTGGTCTTCGAGCACCGGCCCCAGCGCCAGCGGCGACAGGTCGAGCTCCCGCGCGAGGTCCTCCGGCGTCACGCCGCGCAGCGCGGACCGCACGATCGCCTCGATCTCCCGGAAGTCGTGGCCGCCCGATGCCTCGTCGGCGGCGGGCGCCGGGTCGGCCCCCTCCGGGGAGGTCGAGGTCAGGAGGCCGACGGCGCTCGCTGCACCGTTCGTGAACTCACGGTTCACGGCGTCGTTCGCATCGCGGTTCACCGCGTCGTTTTCCGCATCAATCGCGGCATCGCTC
>DATMSB010000162.1:0-10384 GCA_035565615.1 Vulgatibacter sp.
CGCAGACGTAGTGGTACAGCAGGGCCGCCGCGTACTCCAGGGTTCCGACGTGGCCCGCACCCATGTCCTCCTCGCCTCGGTTCAGGTCGTCGACGGCGGTGAAGTAGTCGTCCTCGATCGCGACCTTGTGCACCGAGATCGCGTGGGCCACCTGCGCCGCGGCTTCCACGTTGAATCGCGGCTTCGCGGCCAGCATCCGGCCGAAAAGCGCGATGTCCGCCGCGCCGGTCGCCGTCGTGATCAGGGATGCCAGCTCGTCGTCACTCGGTCCCCGCTTCTCGGCCGCGAGCCGCTTCGCCAGCTTCTTCAGCTCCTTCATTTCCCCTGGGGTCAGGTGGGCGAGCTGCTCGATGCGGCGGCTCTTCTCCTTCGTCTCCCCCTCGTCCTTCACGGGCTTGCCGAAGGTCTCGGCGACCTTCCTCGAGATCTCGTGCGCCTCCTTCGCGTCGATCGCCTGGCTGAGCTCCTGAAAGACGATGTTTCCGAACTCCTTGGTTCGGGTGCCGATCCACCCTTCGAGGTCGTGCTCGAAGACCTCGGACGTTCGCCAGGCCCGCTTCAGGCTCTGGGACGAAACCCTGAGGCGAAGCGTTCCTCCAAACATCGCGGTCTTCGGGCGACCGAGGTCGTCTCGGTTGAGGTTGGACGGTGCATACGACGTCAAGAAGTGAAGCTGAACGAAACGGCTCATGTCTTCCTCTCCGTGCCCCCAGCGGGAGCAATGGTTTGTGTTCGTCGCTCTCGGTACTGCTAGGAAACTCGCTCGTAGTAATCGACCGCCCATTGGCGGCGGATCTTGTCGCCCCACCTTTGAAGATCCTCCGCGAGTCGATCGACCGGCGCCCTCCTCTTCATCTGCCGCAGGACGCGGACGAGATCGGGAAGTCGCTCGTCGAAACTGCCCGGCGGCGTGCGCAGGATCTGGCGAAATCTCACATCGCTCACGATGGGTCGATCAGCTTCGGGACCTGCCATCGCCGCCCCCATGCTCTTTGGTCCATCTTCTTCGGTGTCGATCTCGACGTGGGAGAGCACGACTGCGATCAGCGCAAGCGTTCGCAACTGAAAGTCGTTCGGCTTCTCGCCCCCCTTCATCTTCTTCAGCCGGTGGAAGCCCTTGCAGAACACGGCTTCCGAAACCGTGGAGCAGCGCCGCAGCTCGGCCCGCGCTCCGCGATCCTCCCGAAGCTCCTTCCACCATTCGACCCAAGGGGATTCCTTTTTCTTTTCGTCCGTCTGGCTCATTCCTGCTCCTTCGCTACGCAGCGTTTCCCGCCTTCCGAGAGGTCTTGCGCTCTGCGGCGATTCCGACCAACGACAGCAGCCTTGGACTCTTCGGGCTGCAGTACTTCAGAAGATCCCGCCGTGCCCTCACCGTTCGCGCGAGGCTCTCCGGGGCAAGATCGGCTTCCAAGGGGCATAGGTCGCCGAACGTTCTTTCCGCAGCGTTCTTCAGCGCCTTCAGAAAGCTCAATTTCGCTTCTCTTGCCGCGTCGACGTCATCTCTGACAGGAGCGGATTGCAGCGACGTCACGGTCTCGAAAAACTCGGACGACGTCCGATCCCAGAAGGCGTGGTCCACGCGAGCGTTGACGTCTCCCGACTGATCCTTGGGACGATCCTTCCACGCGGCCTTCACCTGGCTCACGAGTGTGCGACGCACCTCCTCGCTCGCCTCCACGAGTCCGATCACGTCGCTTCGGAGCGCGCCGAGCTTCTCCGGCCCCCCGGGGATGGTCGGCAGTCTTGCCTCGACGAACCGCAGAGGCTTCATGTTGTCCATCGCGTACCCGCAGGCGCTGAGCTGACGGGGACGTCGCGAGAGGATCGAGCGATCCTTGATGAACACCTCCACGACCTTCGGAGGGATCAGCCCCTCTCCGCCCAGGAAGGCGAGCGGCCAGTCGCGGTACGAGATCCCGGACGCCCCGGCCTTCGTCGGGTTGGGAGGCTGGTTGGGTCGCTTGTTGGTGTAGGGCGTGAGCGGGTGCAGGTACGGACCCTTGTAATTGGCTCCGTAGTTCCGGCTGAAGAAGGACCGCACCACCTCGACGTCGGTTCCTCCGCAGATGTCGCAGCTTCCGCGCGCTCCCTCGAAGTTGAGGCGGACACGCCGGGGCATCGCCCAGTAGTGCTGCAGCGGGTGGATCTCGTCGGGGGAAATACCGGGGTCTCCCTTGCGCTCGCTGGTTCGCGTGGGCGCGAGCCAAGGGAAGACGTGCTCGTCTCCCTTCAGCTCGTCGTTGCCCGGGATTCCTCGAAGCTGCTTGCGGGTGAGGACGTTCCACCAGACGGTCCGCCAGAGGAGCTCGTCCTGGAGCGTCACGGAAAGCGGACCACCCCCGCGCAGCGAGGTCCGATGACCGACACCCCCCGAGGGTGCGAAGGCCTGGAGGGTCATCAGCGCCGCTGCCGCATCGGGGAGACAAAAGGCTTCGTACCTTCCGGTCTTCGCAAAGAGCGAGGCGTCTGCGGCGACCCCCTCGTCCATCAGGAGGGCGACCACCGGCTTTTCGTCCTGATAGTCCTGATGGACCGTGAGGTCCTGCATGAACCGGGGGCCGTCACCATCGAGGCGAAACACATCTCGAAAGGGCTCGAGACGCCGGGCGAGCTCGGCAGGCTCGAGTCCCTCATCGAGGACCTCCTCCCACTCTTCGTTGTCCTTCGGGGTGAACGCCGTCTGCACGAGCCCGATCAACATCTCGGTGAGCGCAGCGTCGAAATCGGGGCGGGAACTCTGGACTCGTACCGGAGGATCGTCCGGATCGACGATCTCCTTCGGCGCGATCCGATCCACCTTCCCCGACTTGCGCAAGACAGGGATCCATTTCTCCTCGAAGAGATCGAACGCCATCTCAAGACCTCCTTGCCGCCTTCAATTCGACCCCTCGCCCGGGAGTGACCAAGACTTCCACTCGGGCGGGTGCCCCAATCGCCGCTTTCGATGCCTCCAGGGTTCCGCCCCACGAATCCCCACTCTTCGTCATCAGCACGGGGATCACGTGCAGCGGCGGCTCGGCTTCGATTGCGGCAAGCTTCTTCCTGAGATCCTCGGTTTCCACGCCCCCACCCGCGACCTGGCTCGCCCGCACCGAGAGCTCCCCCATTCGCCAGCAGACCGATGGGTCGACGCCATCGATCTTCATCCACGGCGTAAGCTCGCCGCCGAGCGAGCGAACCAACCTGAGGATCACGGTCGGCTCCCCCAGGCGAGTGGGGACCAGCTCGTCGTCTCGCCACTCGGGGCCTTCTCGGGTGTACCCGCGCTCAAACGAAATGCGGTTGAAATGGGCCATGGAGCGTCGTTGATAAACGGTGCCATCCGCCTCGAGCTCCTTGCGCTGCTCGTCGAAGCTCGCCGGCTTCTCGACGGTCTCTCCGAAGACGGACTCCACGAGGAAGCGAGCGCGCAGAGGCAGATCGAGCGCTCCCTCCTCCCGAAGAACCCTTTGGGTCAGCCACAGGTACGAAGGGCGCTGATAGACGGCGAGCGTCCCGGCGAAGTCCTTCCCGAGCCAGGTGGCCGTTGGAGCCTCCTCCCAGGGTGGCGCGAGGACGTGGAGGGGTGCAGGCGGGCGCTCCGGACGGTGGTGGCGCTGGAGTCTGCCCGCCCGCTGGATGATCCGATCGATCGGAGCGAGGTCGGTGACCATCTCGTCGAAGTCGACGTCGAGGGACTGCTCCAACACCTGGGTCGCGACGACGATCTGCCCGGCACGCCCCTGCGGCGAGCCGCCTTTCCCGAACCGCTCGACGATCTCGCCCTCGATCTCCAACCGATCTCCCATCGGGAATCGGGCGTGAAAGAGGCGAACGCGTTCGGCGCCGACTCGGGCCACCAGGGCGTCGAACGCCGCCATGGCGTCCGCCACCGTGTTGCGGATCCAGGCGACACACCTCCCGTCGTTGGCGCGCTCCTCACACCAGGCCACCACCTCGTCGAAGGAGTGAAAGAACGCCACGGGGAGTCGGCGGGCCGAAGCGCCCCCGGCGGGAAGGCCGATTTCCGTGGTCTCGCCCTCCCCGGCCTGAACGAGCACCGGATAGGCGTCTCCCAGCTCGTGGTCAGCGGCACTTCCGAGCCCGCGGCGGAACGCCGAGATCAGGCGCCGTCGCGCCGCGAGGGGGAGCGTCGCGCTGAGGAGGACGGCGGATCCTCCGTGCGCTGCCTGCACCTCCAAGAGCAGCTCCAGGATCTCGTTCATGTAGTCGTCGCAGGCGTGGACCTCGTCCACCACGAGCACGTGCCGATGCAGACCGAGGAGGCGGAGGGGTGCGTGCTTCGAGCGCAGCACGCCGGTGAGTGCCTGGTCGATGGTGCCGACACCGGCGTCGGCGAGGAGCGCCTTCTTGCGGTTGTCCGTGAACCAGCTTCGGGCGACCTGGGAGGCGGAGCTCTCGCCCCGGTCGTACCCGCCGTCGTCCGGGGGCTGGACCTCGCCTTCTTCCCGCCGTGGCCTCAGGCGAGGGCCCGAGTGGGCGAGCACCAGCGAGGGAGGAGGGTCGCTCTCGAAAAGCCTCCCCAGCACCGCCGCCACCCGCGCGTGCATGGCGTTCGCCGTCGCCATGGTGGGCAACGCGAAGTACAGACCGTCCGCCAGCCCCGCGTCGAACAGCCGGCCGACGAGGGTGAGGGCGGCCTCCGTCTTGCCGCTTCCGGTGATGTCCTCGATCAGGAAGAGCTGCGGGCCCGGCTGCAGCGGGACTTCGGCTGCGCCCCTCTGCAGCGGACTCGGCTCGGGAATGTGCGGAAAGAGGTCTGGGAAGCCACGGAACGATCGAGGCTTCCTCGGAGACAGGCCCGCTGCGGATACCGCATGCTCCGCCTGCTCGAGCGCCCTTTCCCAGTAAACCTCGAGGTCGAGGGGCTGCTGCTCGAGGCCGAACCACTCCCGATTCGATCCGACCCAATCGCAGAGGGTGGTGAAGCCTGCGAGCCACCACGACGATCGGGCGAGGTGGTCCTCTTCGACCTCTTCCGCGTCGCGCCTCAGGACGATGCCTGCTGGTCGGAGAAGCGCACGAACCCTGCCGACGAAATCCGCGGCGTCCTTCCAGGGACCCGACGGCGATTCCAGACCAAAGTGACTTTCGAGCAGGTCCGTCATGACCACTTCGGGCGGTCGTCCGTGGTGACCCGTGACCGCCGCGATCCACGGGCGCCACCGGCATGCCGTCCTCCTGGGCGTCAGGGAGGTTCCGTCCGCTCCGCGAATGTCGAGCGCGAGATCCGGGCAGTCATGCTCGGGCGAGGTGAGTTTCCGCCACAGCAGGTCGCCCAGGGTGTCGTGGCGGGGGCGATTCGCGCGGACGGTGGGGGATCGGCCGAGGCGCCTCACCACGTCCTCTTTCAGCCCCTGGAACCCGTTCCCGAACTTTCCCAGATCGTGCAGGGCGAGGTGGAAGGTGACGGCCTCGGCGAGTCCGCTCTCCTCGGCCTCGGCGACCCGGGCGAGCGCCGCGCGCCACTCCGGACGGGCTATGAGGAGCGTCATCCCGACGGCAGCGACGTCCAGGGAGTGGAAGGCGAGGAGATGGATGTCATCCTCTCCGTACGCCTTTCCCCAGTATCGATGCCACCCCTGCACGAGCCACTCCTCGAGAGCGATTGGTTGGATTCCTCCTTTGCAGCAGGACGCCGGGGAGGAGCGCTTCCGGTCTACGTTCGTCTCCAAGGACGCACTACGGGCAGGATCACTTGCAGTTCCGCGATGACTGGACTGTGAATATAGTTCAGCCGCTCAAGGGAGCGATCTATTTGCATTCCCAGCGAGCAATGGATCCCTCGCGCGGATCCGAATCCCCACGCAGTGGGGAACTGCGAACCTCGGAGATACCTCTCCGAACTCCAAAGGAGGGTCATCCCCACATCGTGAGGAACGCCGACGATTAGGGAACCGTTCTGGTGAACTTAGGTCCTCCCGAGAAAGAACCCGAACACGATCGCTAGAAGAACAGCAATCAGATTGGGCGTCTTGTCCATGAGCTTACCTCCACACTCTCAGAAAAATCGTCCCTCGGCACCATTACCAACTCTAAAGGCTTAGAAAGCACCGGATGGGCAGGAGCTTGGCACATGCCCTCGCCGAACGCAAGGGGCACCGGAACGCTGAAGCGGTTGAGCCCGAATCGGCCCGCCAGAGTCGACCTCCCTCCCGCGGTCCCAGGCCCGCCTGAGCCATGGAGACGACGACCGTCCCAGAGCTCATCTGCGTTCGCACCTCTAAACGCTGGACAGAAAAAAGCCTCGCAAGGATCAGGTCCCTACGAGGCTTCGTGGTGGTCGGGGAGACAGGATTTGAACCTGATCGAGAAGCCCCGGACGGAGACCGACGAGCGCCGCCAACCATCGAATTTCGCGAGCGCTTTTCAGACGAGACATCCAGCGAAGAACCGCCAGAAAGGGGCAATTCGGGGCCGGAGTGTGACAGGTGTGCCAGACGAGCCCCGGACGACCGGATCCGCGAGGCGATCGGTGCCCTACCTCCCCGCGAGGCGCGGGCCGCCCTACTCCGAGTCCTCGGCGAGCTCGGGTAACAAAGCAATGGCGCTTTTTCAGCGAGGGTTCGACTGCTCCACGAGACGAATGCCGGTGTTCGTGACCGACGCAATGAACGGCGTTGGGTGTTTCTTCGCGAAGGCGATCAGCCGGTCCACGTTTGCATGGACTAGGGCCGCCATTTGCGCGGAGGTGGCGTTGCCTCCCTTCAGGAAGAAGGCGCCAACTCCTGCGGCGTAGAGCGCATTCCGCTGCAACAGGTTGGTACGGATTCGAAGGTCCTTTGTGAGGACAAGCCACTTTCGTCGACCGGCCTCTACGAGCCATACCTCATCGGGGGTGCCGGGCTCGAAATGATCGTCATGAAGATGCACGACCAGGCCCGCGGCGACGAGCGGCGCCGCGACATGGTGAGCGAGGCAGCAGTCGACAAAGATTTCGGGCGAATTCGCCTCACGCTGCCTGTCGCGGGATCTCGTAGCGAAGCGCCTCTTCGATCTGGTCCACCGTCAGCCGGTAGTCGCGGGCCAGAGCCTCTCGGGAGTCCCCAGCCTTATAGCGACTTGCGACGATCTCCGTCGGAACGCTTGTCTTCGCGATACACGGGCGTCCGAACTGAACTCGCGGATCAATGGCAATCGCTCGTCCAGGGGCAGCCGCGACGCCGGTGGAACTCGGGTAAATCCTGATGGGAACCCCGTGGGGGTCTTTCTCTATTCGCTTAAGGTGCGCGGCGACAACACGCCTGATCGACAACTGTCCGCTGGCTGCATCGACGACTTTGCCTAGCTCGTCGATTACCATCGATCTACCGACGGTGAAAATCTCCTTGTCCGCAAGCGGATGGTCCGTGTGGAACTCCTTCGATAGGTTTTCGACCGCGCGTCGCACTCGGTCTAGCGGGACTCTCTCCCTCCGGATGGCCGACAGAACGTACACTTCGACCAGGTTCTGAAACGACAGAATGTACCGGTCAGGATCTGCGGCCAAGATGATCGGAGCTGACCGACCTACTCCAGCCTTTGTTGGAAAAGTCCGCCCCGCCACCCAGTCGCGGACGGTCGTCGCGGGCAACTGTAGGTAGCGAGCAGCGCTAGTGATCGAGTAGGCCGGCACCTTCTTGGGATCACGCCCTCCGTAGATGTCGATCGTTCCCATGCGCCGAGCCTTAGTCAGGTGCGCTCCCACTGCGCAACTCCCTGAAGCACCGTGATCCCAAAGTTCGGAGAATGCAAGAGATCTGCTGTGAGAAGGGCAGAGCCTCCTCAGCTTGGGAAGTTGGTGCCGAGCGCTTGGTAGGCTTTCCAGCGGTTCGCTACGGTTCGCAACCGTTTGATCTTCTTACGACCACAGACCGGGTGTTCAGGGCCCCGCTTGGGCACCGTTGGGCACGGTTCGCCGATCTTTTGCTGATATTTTGCTGCTGGGATCCGGCCTACCACTCGAAGCCGGCACCGGCGACGAACGTGCCGTTCGTCAGCCCGCCGGCGGTGAGGTAGATGGGCCCGAGGATCCGGCGCTCGAGCTGGGCACCGTAGACGAATCCGGGGCCCCGGAGGTCTACGCCGACCAGCGCCCCGGCCCGCCAGTCGGGCAGGGGATTGTGGGTCTCGACGCGCCGCTCTTCGACGCGCGTCGACGCGGCCTCCCGCGCCTCAGCCCGGGAGGCCGCAGCCTCGAGGCGGGCCACCTCGTCCCGCGAGGCCTTCAACTCGGCCGTGAGCCGGGCGGTCTCCGCGTCGAGTTCGAGCTCGCGCTCGAGAGTGGAGCCGTCCGGCCGCGTCTCCCGCTCCCGGTACACGACGTGGATCCGCCCGATGGTCTGCTCGACGTGCGCAGCCTCGGCCTGCGTTGTGGTGGTGGCTGCCTCGACGGCGGCAGATTCCTCCACCGTCGCCGTCTCGTGGTGCGTCTCCTCGGCCCGCTCGTCGACGGTCGTGTCCGGCGCCCGGGCGGAGAAGCGGCCCACGGCGAACACCGCCAGGAGGGCCGCGCAGCTCGCCAGGATGCGGGTGCGTGTGGTCACGTTGTCGCCGCGGGGGGAGCATCGGCGCTCCCATGCACGAAGGCGGTGACGAACTCTTCGCCGTCCTCGAGCCGAACCGAGTCCTCGTCCCTGAGGATCTTCACGACGGTCGGCTTGCCAAACTCGTTCTTCTCGAGGACCTGAAGAACCCGGAGCTCGTACGCCTGGCCCTCGACGGTGATCCCTGCCTTGCCCATGTCGCTGCCTCTCTGCCGGCTGCGCCGGCGGTGGTTCAGGTGGAGGGGGGCTGCGGCCGCTCGAGCAGCTGCCGCAGCCAGCGGTAAATCGGCAGCGCCAGGGCGCCGGCGGCCGCGTACCAGACCGCCGCGCCGGCGACGCCGCCGCCGAGAGCCTCGGGGGCGGGCAGGCGAAGGAACCCGAGGGCTACGCCCCCGAGGATCGGGTGCGCCCACATCGTGCGCCGCCAGGTCTCCCGCCAGCCGGTAGTAGGCCGAGGCCCGACAGGTCCGAAGACCTGGCCGGTCGCGCCCTGCCCCACCGCGGCGAGGAAGACCGCAGCGACGAAGAACGACAAGAGCGGCCCTTCGATCAGGCTGCCGTCCATGCTGGATACCTCCCGCCGTCCGCGCGCTTCAGCTCGCGTCGCTGCGCGCCGGTGATCGGCTGGCGCAGGCCCAGGTGCAGCCAGGTGGGTTCGCGGATCGCCTGGTCAAAGACGAGGCCGGACCTTGCGAGCCAGGCCATCGCGTCCTCGAGGAACGCTTGGCGTTCGCCGCGAACCACAATCACGTCGGCCGCCCAGCCGACGACGTGGGCGCTCGAGGGCTCCCCCTTCACCGCCTGATTCAGTCGCGGGGTGCGAAGTCCGCTGGTCACCCGGAGCGGACCGAACTCCGCGCGGAGCGGCTCGAGGAGCTCGAGGCAGAGCGCGCGGAGGTTCTCCATCTCTGCGGCCGCCGGCTCGTTGGGGATGCCATGCGTGCGAGCGGCCCTCGACTCGAGCAGCTCGGAGAGGCGGAAGTGGGGCGAGAGCTGCTCGTCCGCCACGGAGCCGGAGCCGCCGCAGTATCCGCAAGGATGGACGACATGCGCAGACTGCGCCCCACGGCCCCAGCAGCGCGGGCAGCTCATCCTCGGGCCGGACATGCGTGGTCCTCCGCCGCCCGGGCGTCGAGCTCGAGCGGATGGTCGCGGTACCAGTGCCTGCCGTGGAGCGGGCCGTACGCGCAAAGCAGCAGGTAGACCGGCAGGTAGAAGGGGCCGAGGATCAGCGCCTGGACGACGTGCCGCTGCTCATGGACGAGGAGGCGCTGGACGTTGCCAACGCTGCTCCACGGCCGCGCCACCACCACCACGGCGCCGACGGTGAGAGCCGTCATCCCCCATCGCCGCGCCCACCAGCGCCAGGCCCTCGAGGAGCTGCCGTCGTAGACCAGCATCCCCTCGGCGCCGCGGAACACCCAGCGGCAGCGGGTGGCCTTCGCCAGCGCCCACATCGCGATCGTGTTCGGCGCCGTCCAGACGTGCCCGAGCGCGAGGAGTACGCGCCTCATGCCGGCCCCTGCTCCGCCATCCCCTCGACGCGGATTGCGCCGAGTCTGATCCCCTCCTCGAACCTCTCGCCCTCTATCATCACCCGCAGCCACACCGCCTCGGCCGTGCCGCCGTAGTTCGGATCCGCGATCTCGAAAGGCGTAACCGCGCTGCGGTAGAGGGTGGCATCCGGCCCGAGCCCGCCTCCCGGTGAGACGTCAACGCCAGGGGACATCCCTACGCTCGGCGCCAACGGCGACCACGTGTGCCCGTCGTCGTCCGACGCCTCGATCCAGATCCTCCCGGGACCAGTGACTTCCAGTACGACCACCGACAGGCGGACCCAGGCTAATCCCGCCACG
>DATMSB010000163.1:0-14855 GCA_035565615.1 Vulgatibacter sp.
CTCCTTTATCCGCTCTCGCTCTGTGGTCGTTAGCCCCGGCCGTTTGCCCGCATCACGCTCGGCCTGCCGCACCCAATTCCGCAGCGTCTCACCAGAGCAGCCGATCTTTTCGGCAATAGACTGGATGGCAGCCCACTGCGACGCGTGCTCAGCCTCGTGCTCGAACACCATCCGAACCGCCCGCTCCCGCACCTCGGGGGAGTACTTCTTTGCCTGTCTCATGACCCCAATCTCTCAAAGGTTGGAGCCTCCGGCAAACCCGGGGCGGTTCAGTATCGCCCGGTGCGCCCGTTCCATGCGGCGGATCCACCTTCTTCCGGCCAAGCCGGCGCGAATCCGTGAGTCATCCCGGGGAAGCGGGGGATTTGTTCCAGGGCATGGGGCACGGCCTCCAGCCTGGAGGGCTGAATGAACGCAAGGACCAGCTTCATCGTACCCTCCAAAGGCGCGGTCCCGGGGCGGGTCAGCCGCATCCGGGGCGCTCCCAAGTTCGTCTCAACTTGCCATCGTGTCCACGATCTCCGGCCCCCGCTCACGCCGTCGCGGGCTCCAGCGCATTGGCCTCCTCGTGCTTCGGCGCTCGCCCGGCGGTGTTCCGCTCGAACATCAGGTACAGGAGCGGCAGCACGAGCAACGTGAGAAGCGTGCTGGTGACCAGCCCGCCGATGACCACCGTGGCGAGCGGCCGCTGCACCTCGGCGCCGGCCCCGTGCGAGATCGCCATGGGGATGAACCCGAGGCTCGCGACCAGGGCGGTCATGAGCACCGGCCGGAGCCGCGTCATCCCGCCTTCGCGCACCGCTTCCTCCAGCGAAAGCCCCTGCTCGTGGAGTTCGTTGATGTAGGCGACCAGGACGACACCGTTCAGCACCGCCACGCCGAAGAGGGCGATGAAGCCCACGCCCGCGGAGATGCTGAAGGGCATGCCGCGCAGCAGCAGCGCGAAGACGCCGCCGACGGTCGCCAGCGGGATCCCGGTGAAGACCAGCGCCGCCTGCCGGATCGAGTTGAACGTGGTGAAGAGGAGCAGGAAGATCAGGAGCAGCGCGAGCGGCACGACCAGCATGAGGCGCCGCGTGCCCCGCTCCAGGTTCTCGAACTGCCCCCCGAACTCGACCCGGTAGCCCGGCGGGAGGCCGAGCCGTCCGGTGTCGAAGAGCTGGCGCACATCCCGCACGAAGCTCCCGATGTCGCGCCCGCGCACGTTGCCTTCCACGATGATGAGGCGCGAGCCGTTCTCGTGGCTGATCTCGGCGGGGCCCTGGACCTCCTCGACCCGGGCGAGCATGCCGAGCGGCACGCGCTCGCCACCCGGCGCGCTGACCAGGAGGTTGCGGATCGTCTCCGGGTTCCTGCGCGCGGTCTCCGCGAAGCGCACCGTGAGCGCGAAGCGGCGCTGCCCCTCGAGCACGGTCGTCGCCTGGGCACCCCCGATCGCCTGCACGGTCTCCATCACCTCGGCCGCGTTGATGCCGTAGCGGGCGAGCTGGTCCGGGAGCACCGTGATCTGGAGCTGCGGAAGGCCGGTGAGCTGCTGGGCCTTGAATCCGGTCGCTCCCGGGAGGCGAGACACCGCCGCCACGACGTCGTCGGCCAGCCGCTTCAGCACATCCATGTCCTCGCCGAAGATCTTGATGGCGAGGTCCGACCTCACGCCGGCGATGAGCTCGTTGACGCGGAGTTCAATCGGCTGGCTGAAGCTGAAGACCATGCCCGGAATCTTCTCGAGCTCCTCGGCCATCTGGGCCTCGAGCTCCGCCTTGGTCTCGGCTCGCTTCCACTCCTCCCTGGGCCTCAGCATCACCAGCACGTCACTGATGTTGACGCCCATGGGATCGGTGGCGATCTCCGCGCGGCCGGTCTTCGAGACGACGTCCTTGATCTCGTTCGGGAAGGCGGCGAGGAGCCGCTTCTCGACGAGGGTGGACTGGCGGATGGACTCCTCTAAGGACACGCTCGGCAGGCGCAGGATCTGGATCGCGAACGAGCCCTCGTCGAGGCGCGGGATGAACTCCGAGCCGAGGAAGGGGATCGCGGCCACCGCCACGGCCACGAGGGCCGCCGCGCCGACGAGGACGCGCCGGCCGTTGGCCAGCGTCCACTCCAGCGCCGGCCGGTAGAGCCGCTTGGCGTGGCGCATGAGCCAGACCTCCTTCTCCTCGATCTTCCCCCGGAGGCCCAGCGAGATGAGCACCGGGGTGAGCAGGAAGGTGAGGAGGAGCGAGCCGATGAGCGCGAACACCACGGTCATCGCCATCGGCTTGAAGAGCTTGCCCTCCACCCCCTGCAGGGCGAGGATCGGAAGGTAGACCACGATGATGATCCCCACCCCGAAGAGGATCGGGCGCGCGACCTGGGCGCAGGATTCCAGCACGGTGTGGAGGAAGCCCTTCTCTTCCTTCCGCTCGGCCAGGTGGCGCATGGAGTTCTCGGCCATCACCACCGAGCCGTCCACGATGAGCCCGAAGTCGATGGCCCCCAGGCTCATGAGGCTCCCCGCGATCCCGGCCTTCACCATCATGCTCACGGCGAAGAGCATGGAGAGCGGGATGGCGAGGGCGACGATGAGTGCTGCCCGGATGTTGCCGAGGAGGAGAAAGAGCACGGCGACGACGAGCGCCGCGCCCTCGATCAGGTTCTTCGCGACCGTGTGGATGGTGCGGTCCACGAGCTCGGTGCGGTCGTAGAAGGCCTCGAGCTTCACGCCCTTCGGCAGGGTCTTCGCCACCTCGGCGAAGCGCTCCTTGACCCGCTCCACCACGGTGCGGGAGTTGGCCCCCATCCGCATCATGACGATCCCGGTCACCACCTCGCCGCGCCCGTTCTTGGTGACCGCGCCCTGGCGGATCGTGTGGCCGATCACCACATCAGCGATGTCACCCACCCGCACGGGCGTGCCGTCCCGGCTCGTGACGACGATGTTTCGGATCTGGTCCAGGTCCTGGACCTGGCCCACGCCCCGGATGACGAGCTGCTCGGCCCCCTTCGTGATATAGCCGCCGCCCGCGTTCACGTTGTTGGCGGCAACCGCATCCATCACCTGCTTGAGCGTGAGGTCGTACTGGACGAGCGCCTCGGGGCGGATGAGCACCTGATACTGTTTCTCGAAGCCGCCGAAGGAGTTGACCTCCGCGACACCGGGCACGCCGCGGAGCTGAGGCGCGATGATCCAGTCCTGCAGCGTGCGGAGCTCCGTCGCATCCATCTGCCCGGCTTCGATCGAGTACTGGAAGATCTCGCCGAGGCCGGTCGAGATCGGCCCCATCTCCGGCGTGCCGAAGCCCTCGGGGATCTCCTCCCGCGCCTGCTGGAGCCGCTCCTGCACCTGCTGGCGGGCGAAGTAGATGTCGGTGCCGTCCTTGAAGACCACCGTCACCTGCGAGAGGCCGAACTTGGAGATCGAGCGGATCTCCTCCAGGTCCGGCAGCCCGAACATGGCGAGCTCCACGGGGAGCGTGATCTGCCGCTCGACCTCGATGGGCGAGAGCGCGGGCGCGTTGGTGTTGATCTGGACCTGGACGTTCGTCACGTCCGGAACCGCATCAATCGGGAGGCGGAGCGCGGACCAGATCCCCACGCCGATGAGGAGGCCCGTGAGCGCGAGGACCAGGACCCGGTTCCTGAGCGCGAACGCGATGATCGCTTTCAGCATGGCGGCCCTCCTCAGTGCCCGTGCTCGCCGATCTCGCCCTTGGCGAGCTCGGACTTGAGCAGGAACGCGCCCGAGACGACCAGCCGGCTACCGGGCGCGAGGCCCGACAGGACCGCGACGCGCCCGCCGTCGAGCGGCTGGCCGACCTCGACGGGAACGGGCCGGAACTCGCCGGCTCTCTCGCCCGGAACGAACACCACCTGCCGCCCATCGATCTCTTGCACGGCGTCCTGGGGGACGACCACGAGAGGCGCGCCCCCACCGCCCACCTGGATGGTGGCCTTGGCGAACATGCCCGGCTTGAGCGCGCGGCCCGTGTTGGGGATCTCGACGCGGGCGCGGACGGTCCGCCTCTCCGGATCGAGCACGTCGCCCAGGTAGACGATCCGGCCGGGGAAGGTGCGCCCGGGGTAGGCCGCCGTGGTCACCGCGACCGGCTGGCCCACGGCCACGCGCGACAGGTCGCGCTCGTAGATGTCGAGCTCGATCCAGACGCGGCTCAGGTCCGCCACCGTGAAGAGCCGGTCGGAGGGACTCGCGACCTCCCCGAGCGTCGCGTGCTTCTCCACGACCACGCCGTCGAACGGCGCCGTGATCGCGAACTGGCCGCCCTCGCCGTGGCCGGCGCCGAGGGCGCGGAGCCGCTCGCCGGCGCTCAGTGCGGCCGCCTGCGCGCGCCGGAGCTCCGCCTCCGCCTCGAGCAGCTCCTTGCGGCTGGAGATGCCCTGCTCCTCGAGCCGCTTCTCCCGCTGGTAGTTCTCGCGCGCGATCCCCACGAGCGCCTCCGCCTGGTGCAGCTCGGCGCGGAGGGCGCCCACCTCCGGACTCTCCAGCACCGCGAGGACCTGGCCCCTCTTGACCCGGTCGCCGATGTCGGCCCGGAGGGCGACGATCCGCCCGTCGGTCCTCGGCCCGATGTGGCTCACCCGGTTCGCGTCGTAGGTGATCGTCCCGGTGACCGGGAGCGTGGCGGTCGTCACCGCATCGGCCACGCCGACCTCGATCCCCGCGGCGGCGAGCGCCGCCGAATCGAGCCGCACGACGTCGCCCCCCTCGCCGGCGTTCTCTTCCGCGTGCTCTTCGCCCTCGGCCTCCGCCGTATCCGCCGTGCTGTTGCCGCACGCGGCCGGGCCAGCCGCCAGTAGCGCGGCGAGGAACCCCGTCGGAAGAAGCCGCCTGATCAAAATCTCTATCATGGTTCGGCCCCTATCGCTGATCGTTGGTGTCACGAGTGGTTCCGGCGCCCGGGGTATCCAGCGCGGCGGTTGCGGACTCAAGGTCCACGAGCGCCTTCCGCCGCTCGAGCCACGTCTCCCAGTAGCCGAGTTCGGCGTCCAAGAGCTGGTTGCGGAGCAGGAGAAGCGCAGGCAGGTCGATCTTGCCCGCCTGGTAGGCCGTCGTGAGGAGCCGCTGGTTCTCGCGCGCGGGCTCCAGCACGTCTCGTTCGAAGACCCGCTCTTCCTCGCTGGCCGCGATGTAGGCGCGGTAGGCGTCCGCGACTTCCTTGCGGATGCGGAGTTCGGCCGCGCTCCTCTCAAACGCCGCCTGGCGGGCCTCCGCTTCCCGCCGCGCGACCAGGCCCTGATTCCGGTTCCAGATCGGGAGTGAAAGGCCGATGGCGGGCCCGAGTCGCAACTCGCCGCTCTCGTCCCCAAGCTGTGCCAGGGCACCGATGCGGAGGTTGGGGATCGCTTCCCGCCGGGCCAGGCGCCCGAGCGTCCGAGACTCCTCGACGGCCACCGAGCGGGCCGCTAGATCGGGGCGCCGGGAGAGGGCGGCCCGGAGGAGGGAGTCCTGGTCCAGCGTGCTGGGGTCGGGCGCCGGGGGCACCTCCGCCGCGAGCTGGACCGGACGGTCAGGGGTGATGCCCACCAGGCGCTTGAGATCGAGTTCGGCGGCTGTGGCCTCCCGGCGCGCGGCGAGCACGCGGGCCCGCGCCCGGCCGAACTCGAGTTCCATCAGGTTCGCTTCGAGCTGGCTGATCTCACCCTCCCGGGCCTGGATGCGCACGGCCTCAAGGAGTTGCTCGTTCAGGCCGAGGATCTGCTCGGCGACTTCGAGCCGGCGGCTCGCGGCGAGCGCCGCATAAAACGCATGGCTCACGTCCGCAAGGGTGAGACGCGCTGCGTCCCGGACCGAGTGCTGAGCCCGGCGAAGCGCCGCCTCGGCGGCCCGGATCCGGAGCCCCCGCTGGCCGGCCCACTCGACTTCCTGGAAAAGGCGAAGCTCGTTGTTGTCGCCGCCGCCCGCGCCGGGTGCCTCGAGCTCGAGCTGCGGATTGAAGCTGTAGATGCGCGCCTGCCGGAGCTCGCCGCGCGCGATTTCCGCCTCCTGCCCTTCCGCCAGGAACGCGGGGTTTTGCCGGAGCGCAAGCCGTTGCGCCTCGGCGAGCGAAAGGACGAGGGTGTCGCCGCGGACCGGCTCGGCCCGTGCGCCCGCGGCCGGTTCCTGCGCGCGGAGCGAGGACGCCCACAGCGCAGCGGCCACGGCGCCAAGGGCGCAGGCGCGGAGTACGATGATCCTGACTGAAACGGTCTCCATGAACGCTGCTCTCCGTCCCCGGACGAGCCGGCTCCCGGATCCCGCTCCTGCGGCATCCGGACGCACGTTGGCCAGGGGTGATCGTCCGTTGATCGTCGTGAAACGGGATTTGCCGCACGACCGCAGCCGGCGCGGTCGGGCGCGGAGCGCCTGCGGCGGGAGAGAAGCGTTACGCTCTGGGGGGATGGAACAGAGGACGGGGCCCGGTGCCCGTGTGGACCACCGGTTCAGCGTAGGTCAGGACGAACTCCCGCGCCGGGAGCGAGAACGCGAGGACCGGCGCCAGCGCCACGCTGTGCGTGTGCGTGCAGTGGTCGTTGGTCGTGCCGTGCTCGTGCCCCCGGCCGTGACGGTGGGCGCCGGAGGGCGCAGCGTCCTCGTGGCCGTGATCGCCGCCAGAAGACTGCGCGGCGTGCGCCACCGCGCTGGCCCCCGACTCGTGGTGCACCTCGCCGTCGCGCAGTAGGCCCACCACCGACTCCACGCCGGAGCCGAAGGTCAGCAGGAGCATGAGGAGAGCGACGACTCTACGCACGGGCACCTTTATGGGCAGACCAGCCACGGTGTTGCCTTTCAGCCGGCACATTCTCACGGAAGAACCATGCCCCGCATCACGTCGCGTCTGGCTGCTCGTAGCGCGTGCACTCGTAGACGCCCCGCGCCACCTCCGCCAGGAGCTCTTCGGCGAGACGAAGAAGCTCGCCGACGCGCCCGTCGCTCAGGCTGTAGTAAACGTAGCGGCCGTGCTGCTCCCTCGTGACCAGGCCGCAGTCGAGCAGGCACCCCAGGTGGTTCGAGGCGTTCGACTGGCTGAGCCCGGTCTCCTCCACGATCTCGCTCACGCTCCGTGGCCCCTCGCGGAGCGCCTCCAGAATGGAGAGGCGAGAGGGGTCGGAGAAGTCGCGAAAGAGCTTCGCCTTGAGCGCGAGCAGTTGGGTGTTGGGGCTGGCGAGCATGCCGTTGACGTTCCGGAGTTGACGAATCAGTGTATGATGATACGATGAAGACATCGGGAGCGCAAGGCCGGGGGCAGCGGAGCCGGATCCGGCGCGGCGCCCCATCGAGACGTGGCGCTGGCGCCCCCGGTTCCAGCCCCTGTCGCATACAAGGCTCGAACGGTCCCCAGGAGAGGCTCGAATGACGACACAGCTTCCCATCGCCTGCACGCTCACGAAGGCGGAGCTGCGAGAACGCAGGAGCGGACTGCTCGCCGATGTGGGCCGGTGCGTGGTCGAACGCCGTGAGACGGAGGACGGCTTCGCCTTCCGGTTCCTTGCCGAGGACGCCTCGCTCGGAGACATCGCGCGGGTGATCGACCTGGAGCGGCAATGCTGCACGTTCCTGCGCTTCCGCCTCACGGTCGAGCCGGGGGGCGGGCCCGTGTGGCTCGAGGTATCGGGCCCGGCCGGCACGAAGGAGTACCTGCGCGGCCTCCTCGGGATTGGTCAATGACTCCCGTCGTCATCGCGAAGTCCGTCGCGCTTTTCATCCTGGCCGGCCTGCTGGAGATCGGAGGCGGTTACCTGGTCTGGCTCTGGCTTCGCGAGGGTCGGGCCTTTCTCTTGGGCGCGCTCGGCGGGCTCGTCCTCTTTCTCTACGGCGTCGTGCCTCCGCTCCAGCCCGCGCACTTCGGCCGGGCCTATGCGGCCTACGGGGGCATCTTCGTGGCGCTCTCGATTGTCTGGGGCTGGTGGATCGACGGGAAGGCGCCGGACCGCGCGGATCTCGTCGGAGCCGCGATCTGCCTGATCGGCGTAGCTGTGATCATGTACTGGCCGCGGACGTAAGGAGGACCGGTGAGAGGAGCGAACGATCCTACGGGCACGAGACCCGCGCTGGCCAGCTGCACGCTCATGGTGGGCGGCATGGACTGCTCGAGCTGCGCCGAGAGCGTGGAGAAGTCGCTCCGAAAGCTCGAGGCCGTCGAGGACGTCCGCGTCGACGTCGTGGGCGGGCGCGTGACCGTCACCTACGCCGAAGGCAAACTCGCGCGGGGTGATCTGGTCGGCGAGATCACGCGGCTCGGCTACCGGGCGAAGGAGGAACATCCGGTCCGGCGCGAGGTCTTCGAGATCGAGGGGATGGACTGTGCTGACGAGGTGCGCCTGATCGAGGGAAGGCTCGGCAACTTCCCGGGGGTGAGCCGGCTCGGCTTCGACCTCGTGAACCGCCGCCTCACGGTCGAAGGCGAGATCGCCGCGTCCGAGGTGGAGCGCATCGTCGCCTCTCTCGGGATGCGTGCGCACCTCGTGGGGAAGGAGCGGGAGAAGGCTTCCTGGTGGGAGAGGCGGGGCCGGCTCGCGCTCGCGTCACTTGCGGGTCTCCTCTGGGCGTTCTCGCTTGCGGCCGAGCACCTCCTGGGGGCAGAGCCGATCGCGGCGGCGCTCGCCATCGGCGCGATGGTCGCCGCGGGGTGGTACATCGTCCCCCGCGGAGTGCGCGCCGCGCGGCACGGCGCACTCGACATGAACTCTCTCATGTCGATCGCCGCCTTCGGGGCGCTCCTCATCGGCGAGTACGAGGAGGCGGCCTCCGCGCTCTTCCTCTTCGCCGTGGCCCAACTCCTTGAGACCCACTCCATGGACCGGGCGCGGGGCGCGATCAAGGCGCTCATGGACCTCTCGCCCGCCGAGGCGACGGTGCTCCGGGACGGACGCGAGGAGCGGGTCCCGGCCGACCGGGTCGCGGTGGGCGAGGTGGTGGTGGTCCGGCCGGGGGAGAAGATCCCGGTCGACGGCGAGGTGGTGGCCGGCCGGTCGAGCGTGAACCAGGCGCCGATCACCGGCGAGTCGATGCCGGTGGAGAAGGGGCCGGGCTCGGAGGTCTTCGCCGGCACACTGAACGGCGAGGGCGCGCTCGAGGTCCGCTCGGCGAAGCCCGCCTCGGACACCACGCTCGCCCGGATCATCCACTCCGTCGAGGAGGCGCAGGCGAGCCGCGCCCCGAGCCAGGCTTTCGTGGACCGCTTCGCGCGGGTCTACACGCCGATCGTGGTCGCCTCCGCCGCGCTCCTCGCGGTTCTGCCACCGCTCGCGGGGCTCGGGGCCTGGGGCGAGTGGTTCTACCGCGCGCTGGTCCTCCTCGTCGTCGCCTGCCCGTGCGCGCTCGTGATCTCGACGCCGGTCACGATCGTCTCCGCGCTCGCCGGGGCCGCCCGTCGCGGGATCCTGATCAAGGGCGGGCTCCACCTGGAGGACGCCGGGCGGGCGCGGGTGGTCGCGATCGACAAGACGGGCACGCTCACCGAGGGCGAGCCCGTGGTCGTGGAGGTGGTCGCGCTGGACGGGACAGATCCTCGGGAGGTGCTCTCGCTCGCGGCCGCCGCGGAGGCCCGGAGCGAGCACCCGCTCGCCCGCGCGATCCTGCGGCAAGCGGAGGAGGAGAGGGTTCCGCTCCGTGCCGCGACCGATACGGCCGCGATCCCCGGGCGGGGCCTCACCGCCCGCGTCGGGGAGGAGACGGTCTGTGTCGGAAGCGAGCGGCTGTTCCGGGAGCTCGGCGCCCCTGTCGAGGAGGCCCGGCCGGTGCTCCGGCGCTGCGAGGAGGAGGGGCGCACGGCCGTGCTGGTCGGGAGCGTGCCGGCGGGGGCGGGCCCGGATGCGCGCCCGGTCCTCCGGGGCGTGATCGCGATCGCCGACCGGGTCCGCCCTCACGCGGCCGAGGCGCTGCGCGAGCTGCACCGCGCGGGGATCGAGCGGATCGTCATGCTCACCGGTGACAACGCCGGCACCGCGCAGGCGGTCGCCCGGTCTCTCGGCGGCCCCGGCGTCGGCGTGGACGAGTTCCGGGCCGACCTGCTCCCGGAGGACAAAGTCGCCGCGGTCCGGGACCTCCGGCGCGAGTACGGAAAGGTGCTCATGGTGGGCGACGGCGTGAACGACGCGCCGGCGCTCGCCGCCGCGGACGTCGGGGTCGCGATGGGGACCGCGGGCACGGACGTCGCGCTGGAGACGGCGGACATCGCTCTCATGGCCGATGACCTCTCGAAGCTGCCCGTGACCATCCGTTTTGCACGGAAGGCCGAGCGGATCATCCGCGTGAACATCGCGTTCTCGCTCTGCACGAAGGCGGTCTTCGTCGTGCTGGCGACGCTCGGGCTCGCCACGCTGTGGATGGCAGTGCTCGCGGACATGGGCGCGAGCCTGCTGGTGATCGTCAACGGGCTCCGGGCGCTTCGTGCGTAACAGCCAGCCTCCGGGATCGGTGCCGGTGGATTCGGTAGGACAGAAGGACAGCGCCGGGTTCAGGTGGCCCGGCGCCTCTCATCGGTTGCAAGCGGGCAGATCCCTATCGCCGGCCTCACGCCGTAGCGCGTCCCGCCGGCTCCGCCCTCCAGTTCACAGTAGTAGCGGTTCATGCCTCCGCCTTCGGACCTCGCGCCGGCATCGGTACACGGATCTCAGTCGGGCAGACGTCGCCCGGACCGGTGACTGTCCCCGCCTCCATACGCCTGCCGAAGTACTTCCGCTGGAAGAAGAGCGCGACGTTCACGAGCCCGATCAGGACCGGCACCTCGACCAGCGGCCCGATCACCGCCGCAAACGCTGCCCCCGAGTCGATCCCGAAGACCGCGATCGCCACCGCGATCGCCAGCTCGAAGTTGTTCGACGCCGCGGTGAAGGAGAGTGTCGCCGTCTTCGAGTAGTCGGCCCCGACCTTCCGGCCCATGTAGAAGCTGACCAGGAACATGGCCACGAAGTAGATCAGCAGCGGGACCGCGATCCGGGCCACGTCCACGGGGATCTGCACGATCAGGCTGCCCTTGAGCGCGAACATGACCACGATGGTGAAGAGGAGCGCCGCCAGCGTGATCGGGCTGATCTTCGGGATGAAGCGTTGCTCGTACCACTCCCGGCCGCGAGCACGTACCAGCGCGAAGCGCGTCGCCATTCCCGCCACGAAGGGGATGCCCAGGTAGACAGCCACGCTCTTCGCGATCTCGCCCATGGACACGTCCACCACGCTCCCCTCGAGCCCGAACCAGGTCGGGAGCACCGTGATGAAGACGTAGGCGTAGACGCTGTAGAAGAGCACCTGGAAGATGCTGTTGAAGGCGACGAGCCCCGCCGCGTACTCGGTGTCCCCCTCGGCCAGCTCGTTCCAGACGATCACCATGGCGATGCAGCGCGCGAGCCCGATCATGATCAGCCCGACCATGTACTCCGGATAGTCGCGGAGGAACAGAATCGCGAGCGCAAACATGAGTACCGGGCCGATCACCCAGTTCTGCACGAGCGAGAGAGCGAGCACCCGCCAGTTGCGGAAGACGTCGCCCAGCTCCTCGTAGCGCACCTTGGCGAGCGGCGGGTACATCATGAGGATCAGCCCGATCGCGATCGGGATGTTGGTCGTGCCCATCTGGAATCGGTTGATCGCCCCTTCCACCGCAGGCATCGAGTAGCCCAGCAGGACGCCGCCCGCCATGGCCAGGAAGATCCAGAGCGTCAGAAAGCGGTCCAGAAAGGACAGCCGCCTGCGGATGGTCGTCGTCATGTCTCTCCTTCTTCTGCGGTTGCTCTCTTGTTACGCGTCGTCGCCCGCCACGAGCGACAGCACGCCACCGGTCCGGAGGATCTCGGCGAACTCATCCGGGAGATCACTCTCCTTGATCCCCTGCATGGCGCGCTCGATGTCGTACTCGACCCGCACGAACTCCACCTCGGGCTCGCTCGCGCCGTCCATGTAGACCAGCGCGTAGCACGCTCTCCAGTCGCCGTCCTTGGGCCGGCCCACCGAGCCCGCGTTGACGAAGTGGATCCCCTCGATCACCCGGTGCCACGGCTTGTGCGTATGCCCGAAGGCGACAACATCGCCCGCCTTCGCCCCCGCGGCCTCCGCCATCTTCAGGCAGAACGAGTCCGGCCGGTTCTCGGACCAGTAGACGGTGTTGAGGACCGGGTTGCCGTGGACCAAGATCAGCCTGGGCCCTGAGGTGTGGCCGCCCATTGGCCGGAGGTCGATGCGGAACGGCAGAGCGCCGAGCTGGCGCTTCGTCTCCTCGGTCACATGGGCCCGCGTCCACTCGTAGCTCCGGTGGGAGAGCTCCTCCTGCCTCGGATCCTCGTACTTGCAGCCGCAGTGCTTGTAGTCCATCGCCACCGTGGAGTCGTAGTTCCCGGCCACGCCCATGATCCCATGCTCGCGAAGTAGCGCCACCACCTCGTTCGGCCACGGGGCGTAGCCCACCAGGTCGCCCAAGTGGTAGATCGCGTCCGCCTTCCCGTGCTCCGGGATCTGCTTCAAGACCGCTTCCAGCGCGGGCAGGTTCGCGTGGATGTCACTGATCAATGCATACCACATGGGCTCCGCCCCCTCTATTCGTGGGTGTTCGTGGATTGCAGGTCAGATCCGTCGATGGCGCGCACGCTCTGTCAAATGCCAGATGCTCGAGCTTCTCGTGTGGAAGCGCGAAAAGGAGGTCGATGCGGCGGCTCAAGAGGATGAGCGCCTCCCAGAACGCCGCTCTCCGCGTGGCGTCGTCCCCTTGGGCCGTCGCCGGATCGGGGATGCTCCGGTGGGTGGTGATCGGGCGGCCGGGGAGTTGCGGGCAGACCTCCCGGGCGCGGTCACACACGGTGATCACGAGATCCCATCGTTCGCTGAGAACAGCGTCGACCCCTTGGGTCTCCGTCCTCTCCAGTTGATGCCACTGCGGAGGAGCGCCTCGATCGTGAACGGGTGCACCTCAGCGGCCGGCTCGGTCCCGGCGCTCGCCGCCTCGAATCGGTCCCCGCCGCGCCTACCTATCATCAATCGCCATTGATGCATGGGCGCAAAAAAAAGACCCTACTCGCAGCAGCGAGTGGATCGGATGGCGCTCGGCACCTCTGGGGTCCGAGCATCCCGCAGGAAGGACTCCAGTAGCTCGAACGCCTCGGGAACGAGCGAGTAGTACACCCAGCGCCCCTCGCGCCGGTCGGTCACAAGCCCCGCTTCCTTCAGCGTCTTCAGGTGGAAGGATAGGAGTGACTGGCCGGCCTTCATGGCGTCGGTCAGCTCGCAGACGCATCGCTCCCCATCTCGGAGGAGCGAGATGATTTGGAGGCGCCGCTCATCGGCAATCGCCTTGAGCTGGCGGGCCACCTGGGGGATGCTCTGCGTGTCCAATACGGTTGCCATGACAGAAATATACATCAATGGTGATTGATAGATCAACACCCCGCTCGGCGAGCTTCGGGGCTCGCCGGATCAGCGCCGCCCGCCACCACCGTCGCATCGCGCCCCACCAGCTCGTACGCGAAGGAGGCGAGCGCCACGCTGGTGACGCCGCTGCCGACGAGCGACGTCACCTGCGCGGCGAAGAGCCGCGCCCAGTCCCGGTTCTGCCGGAGCCCCACGCGCGCCCCCGAGCGTCAGTCCGCGCCCGCTCCGGCCGCGACCGGCTGGCTCGCCGCTGCCGGCATGGCCAGTAGGGCAAGCATCGCGAGCACACGGCGTAGACCCTGCGAGGGGATCCGTCGCGCGGCGCACCGGGCCGAGCAAGCCCGCTGTATCGCGCACCTAAACCTGTTCTGTATCTCATGGGCGGTTCGCTATGCCCGCATTCCCCGCGGCGTCGCGGGGGGATGGTGAATCCGTCCGATGCCACATCCACGAGTGGATGGGCCTACGGCCCTGCTGCCGTTAGGATGGGCGGGAGCCTGGTGCCGGCACGCGGATCGCGTGCGGCGAGGTGGGTCAGCGGACGGGAGAGGCCCGGAGTCTCGGCGGAGCGCCGGTCGGTGGATCGGGGCCGGGGAACTGATCGGGGAAGACCGCAGGAGGCGCGGTGGTCCCGCCCGGGAGGACGAGGGCGGCCACGGTGGCCACGACCGCGGCCGCGACCCACGCATCCGTGCGCACGGTCGGAGCGCGGTCGATCCGGGGGTGCGGGTGGTCGTCGCCATCGGGGGCGGCCACCCCGGCACCGGCGGTCAGACCCGAATCGCCAGGATTATGCGGCGACGTACCCTCCGGGTTGTGCCCGCGGGCGTCCGCATGCTCTGCACGGGCGTGCAGGATCCCGTGCGCCAACGACGTCGCGGGGGCCGCGAGGCCGGCGGAAAGTCCGACGAGGGCGGCGAGAAGTCGAAACGCGAGCACGGTGCATCACGTGCGAAATATAACCATGCTGTAGGCGAACCGGAAGTACTGCCGCCGGGCGGCCCGGTAGCGTAGCTTTTTCTGTGTAAAAGCGAACGGACCCATGGTCCGGCCGGTAGTAGGGGGGTGCGCAAGCGGACCTACAAACCGGAGGGAACCGATGGATCCGTTCAGCACGAAAGATAGCCTGACCGAGGTCGAAATCGAAGGCCCTGGGCCGCATCTCTTCGGCCCGGACGACTACCGGGCCTGGATGGAGGCGCAGATCCGCTCTGCGGTCAAGGCGGTGCTCGAGGAGGTGCTCGAAGCCGAACTGACGGCGCATGTGGGTGCGGAGCGGAGCGAGCGGACCGAAAGCCGCCGCGGCTACCGGAACGGCAGCCACACGCGCCGGCTCAAGACCCGGGTGGGGAGATCGAGATCGCTGTGGGACGTTGAACCCGAATCCTGCACGAGTGAGCTGAGGTGAGGATGCGAAACACCGTCTGGAGCCTTAGAATACGGGGGCTTCGACCAAGAAGTATCCCTCGCACTCGGAGGCACCCAGACGGTGCGCACGCATCATATTCGTTCCAGGCCG
>DATMSB010000164.1:0-4698 GCA_035565615.1 Vulgatibacter sp.
GGCGGCGGGAGGCGGGGGGGCGGCTACCGCGGGGGCGGCGGGAGGCGGGGGGGCGGCTACCGCGGGGGTGGCGGCGGCTTCTCGGGCGGCGGCGCGTCGGGCCGCTGGTGAGGGAGGCGCCTGCCGGGCGCGCGGGCGCGCCCACCCTCATGCCCGCGCGGGCTTGACACCGCGCGTGTCGGGCGGATAGCGCAAGGAACCCTCCACGCGCGAACGCGCCCCCTTCGAGAGAGCCACCATGAAGCGACTCTCCCTGCTCGCGGCCGCCACCCTGGCCGCCAGCCCCGCCCTCGCGGACGAGGGCATGTGGACCTACGACAACTTCCCGTCGGCCGAGGTGCAGGCGAAGTACGGCTTCGGACCGGATCAGGCCTGGCTCGATCACGTGAGGCTCTCGTCCGTGCGCCTGGCCAACGGCTGCTCGGGGAGCTTCGTCTCGCCCACGGGGCTGGTCCTCACCAACCACCACTGCGTGCACTCGTGCGTGGAGCAGCTCTCCACCGCGAAGCGCGACTACGTGCAGAAGGGCTTCTACGCCAGGACCACCCGGGAGGAGCGGGTCTGCCCCGCCGCCGAGATCAACCAGCTCCGCCGGATCGAGGACGTCACCGATCGGATCGCGCAGGCCACCAAGGGGCTCGAGGGGAAGGCCTTCGCCCAGGCCCAACGCGCCGAGATGTCGAAGCTGGAGCAGGCCTGCGCGGATTCGCCCGACAAGCGCTGCGACATCGTCACCCTCTACAACGGGGGCCGGTACCACCTGTACGAGTACAAGCGGTACCAGGACGTGCGGCTGGTGTTCGTGCCGGAGCTCGCCACCGCCTTCTTCGGCGGCGACCCCGACAACTTCATGTTCCCGCGCTACAACCTCGACGTCGCCTTCCTGCGCGTCTACGAGCACGGCAAGCCGGCGAACCTGCAGAACTGGCTGGCGTGGTCGTCCGGCGGCGCGCAGGAAGGCGATCTCGCCTTCACCTCCGGCCACCCGGGCCGCACCGATCGGCAGCTCACCGTCTCCCAGCTCGTGTCCCAGCGGGACGTCGCGCTCCCCCGCCGCCTCATCTACCTTTCGGAGCTGCGGGGCATGCTGGGCGAGTTTCAGCGGCGCGGCCCCGAGCAGCGGCGCATCGCCAACACGCTCCTCTTCTACGTGGAGAACAGCGTCAAGGCCCTCAAGGGCATGCGCGAGGCCCTGGTGGAGGCGCCGCTCCTCGAGGGGAAGGTGGCCGAGGAGGAGAAGCTGCGCGCCTGGGTCACGGCCGATCCCACCCGGGAGGCGGCCTACGGCGCCGCGTGGAAGGCGATCGAGGACGCGCAGGTCGCCTACCGCAGCCAGCACGACGAGTACGTCTACGTGGAGGGCAGCGGGCGGGCCCCCTGGGGCTTCCAGTCCGACCTCTTTGCGATCGCCCGGACGCTGGTCCGCGCCGCCGAGGAGCGGACCCGGCCGAACGAGGAGAGGCTGCGGGAGTTCGGCGAGGCCAACCTCCCCGCCGTGGAGCAGCGTCTCTTCAGCGGCGCCCCCATCCACCCCGAGTTGGAGAAGGCGCGCCTCACCTTCAGCCTCACCAAGCTGCGGGAGGCCCTCGGCGCCGATCACCCGACGGTGAAGAACGTTCTCGGCAAGGAGTCGCCGGAGAGCCTGGCGAAGAAGGTGGTCGACGGCTCGAGGCTGCGCGACCCGAAGGTCCGCCGCGCGCTCTACGACGGCGGCGCCGCCGCGATCGCCGCGTCCAAGGATCCCATGATCGAGCTGGCCCGCCAGGTGGATCCCGACGCGAGGCGGATCCGCGCCGCGTACGAGGAGTCGGTGGACGCCATCACCCGCAAGAACGGGGAGCTCATCGCCCGGGCGAGGTTCGAGGCCTACGGCACCAGCGTCTATCCCGACGCCACCTTCACCCTCCGCCTCTCCTACGGCCAGGTGAAGGGCTGGGAGCAGGACGGCAGGACGATCGCGCCGATCACCACCGTCTCGGGCGCGTTCGAGCGGGCCACGGGCAAGGATCCCTACGTGCTCCCGGCCTCCTGGTGGAAGGCCCGCGACGCGCTGAACCCCCGGACGCCGATGAACTTCGTCACCACCAACGACATCGTCGGCGGCAACTCCGGCTCCCCCGTGGTCAACCGGAACGCCGAGGTGATCGGCCTGATCTTCGACGGCAACCTGCCCTCCCTCGGCGGGGACTACGGCTTCGATCCCGAGGTGAACCGGGCGGTGGCGGTCCACAGCGAGGCGATCCTCGCCGCGCTGCGCACCATCTACTCGGCCGAGCGCCTGGTCGAGGAGTTGAAGCCGCCCGCCACCGCCGACGGGCGCTAGCCCAGCGCGAAGAGGGGCCGCCCGGCCGCGCGGCCCTCGCGAGAGGGCCCCGGCTCCCGCGCGGGGGCGGCCCGCGCGTCCTCCGTTCCGACGGCCGCGCGCCTCCTCCCGCGAGGGTGACGGGTTCGGCAGGCGGGAGCGTTCATCCCCAACCTTTCCACGGAGGTGGTTGAGGATGCTCTTTCCCAAGCCGAGCGCCGACTCGCCCCCGATGTTCGGGAGCCGCCTGCTCGACGCGTTCTCACGGACCCACTACCTGATCGTCGCGTACCTGTACGTGCCGATCGTGCTGGCCCTCGTCGTCTACGGGATCGTCGTCCGCACCGTCGGCGTCCTTCGGGGGATCGCCCTCTTCGTCGGCGGCGTGATCGTCTGGACCCTGGTGGAGTACTGGCTCCACCGCCTGCTCTTCCACTGGGAGCCGCGCACGAACTGGGGGCCGAAGTTCCACTTCACGCTCCACGGCGTGCACCACACCTGGCCCCGCGACCGCTACCGGCTCGTGCTGCCGCCCACCGTGAGCTTCCCCCTCTTCCTGGCGTTCGGATTCCTCTTCTGGATGGCGCTGGGCGACAGGGTGTGGCTCTTCCACGCCGGCTTCACACTCGGCTACATGACCTACGACCTGACGCACTACTACCTGCACCACGGCAAGGTGAGGCACCCCCTGCTCCGCAAGCTGCAGGGCCACCACATGAGCCACCACTTCAACCGGCGGTACCTGGACAAGCGCTACGGCGTCTCCAGCCCCATCTGGGACTGGGTCTTCCGGACGAACTGATCGCCCGCAGCGAGAGCGCGGCCGGGGGCGCTCTCAGCTCCTGGCGGAGGCGCCGCCGGTCTCGCGGGCCACCGTATCCAGGAGCAGGTCCAGATCGAAGGGCTTGCCGATGAAGCCGTTGGCGCCGATCTCGGCCGCGCTCTTGCGGGCGTCCGCGGCGGCGGTGACCACGACGATCGGCGCCTCGTGATCGTGGGTGAGCCGGAAGCGCCGGGTGAACTCCTTGCCGTCCATCACCGGCATCTTCATGTCGAGGAGGATTAGGTCCGGCATCCCCTTCTCGAGCGCGTCGAGGGCGCGGGCGCCGTTGGTCGCCGACTCGACCTCGTAGCCCTCGAGGTCCAGCGTCTCCTCCATCAGGGCGAGCAGGTCCGGATCGTCATCCACGATCAACACCTTGGGCACGATCATCCCCGTCTCCGAGGGGGAGGCGGAAGTAGAACGTGCTCCCCTCGCCCTCCGTGCTCTCGAACCAGATCGACCCGCCGTGCTGGCGCACGATCTCCCTCGAGGTGAACAGGCCGACGCCCATCCCTCCATAATCGTAAGGCGTGTCCGTGTGGACGCGAAAGAACGGCTCGAAGACCTGGGCCTGCTTGCTGGGGGCGATCCCGATCCCCTGGTCCGCGACGGAGACCGTCACCGTGCCCCGGCCGCCGGCGCGCGCCGCCTCCTGTTTCGGCTCCACCTCGATCGTCACCTCGATCGGGCCGCCGGCGGGCGAGTAGCGGATGGCGTTGTCGAGGAGGCTGCGCAGCACGTATTCGATGCGGTCCACGTCGACCTGCACGGGCGCCGGGTCCGGCGCCTCGAGGCGGATGTCGCGGTCGGGCGTCTCCTTGGACAGGCTCCCGATCGCCGCGACGGTCAGCTCCCGCAGATCCGCCGGTCGGATCTGGAGGGAGAACCCCTCCGCGTACACCTGGGAGACGCTGAGCAGATCCTGGATGATGCGATCGATCCGATCGGAGCCCCGATCGATCGCGCGCAGCCGCTCCAACTGGGCGGGCGAGGTTTCGTCGCCCACCCGCAGGGCGAGCTGCGCGTAGCCCTTCATGATCGCCACCGGCGTCTTCAGCTCGTGGGCCGCCACGCGGATGAACTGATCCTTGAGCCGGCCGAACTCCACCTGCTGGGTGCGATCGGTCGCCACCGCCACCGCGCCGACGATCTTCCCGGCGGGGTCCCGGATGGGCGCGGCGCTCAGGCCCAGGAACTTCCGCTCGCCCTTGGACCGGAGCACGATCTGCGTCCCGACGTCGGAGGTGGCGTGGCCCTGGAGGGCGCGCATCGGCGGCATCTCCTCGAGGTCCACCGGGTTCTCGGAGGCGTCGAGGATGTCGGCGAAGATCGCGTACTCCGACCAGGGGCGGAGAAGATCCTCGATCCGCCGGGCGTCGAAGATCCGCCGGGCCCCCTCGTTCGCGAAGGTGACCTGCATGTCGGTGTCGACCACCCACACGCCGTCCACGATCGAGGCGAGCACCGCCTCCCACTCCGCCGCCCTGCGCCAGGCCGCCTCGGTGAAGGCCCGCTGCCGCTCGAGGAGCCGCTCCTTCTCGCGCCTGGCGTTCCACCCCTGGATCGCCGCGCT
>DATMSB010000165.1:0-70357 GCA_035565615.1 Vulgatibacter sp.
CGGTAGCTGATGGCCCTGTCGGTGAAGAGCGACGCAAAGCAACGCCGGCAGGCGTCGAGCAGATCCTCGAGGCCACGAACGTTGAGGTAGGTCTCCTGCTGGCCGGCGAAGCTCGCCTCCGGCAGATCCTCGGCGGTCGCGCTGCTGCGGACGGCGACCGACGGCTCGCGGACGTCATACCGCCGGGAGAGCTCCCGGTAGCCGATCCGGATGGCCCGGGCCACCTCGTCCGGGATGTCTCCGTGCCTCATCGCGCGGCGGACGAGCGTGCCCACCTCCTGCAGCGGCCGCTCTCCACGGGCGAGCGAGGAAGCGAGGTCGGCGATCGCCTGCTCGAGCCGGTTGTGTCGCAGGAACGCGCGATAGGCTTCGGCCGTGGTGGCGAATCCCCCCGGGACGCGGACGCCGGCGCCGCGGAGGTGCCCGATCATCTCGCCGAGGGAGGCGTTCTTGCCGCCGACGACGGGGACGTCGTCGATGCCGAGGTCCTCGAACCAGCGAACGTAGCGCGGATCGGGCGTCACGTCGGCCATGGCTCGAACCTCCTCCCCGTCTCGTCGACGAAGCATCGGGGCCGACGTCCTGCCGCCGCAGGCCCGGACGTCGGCGGACCTTGTCTGGCCCGCGCTCGGCGATCGTAGGCATGACGGAGGCGGAAGCCATCCCGCATGGCGGCCCGGTCTGCGCGAGCGGACGTTCTTCGTCGAACACCGAGGGCGGATTCCCCCGGAGTGCAGGACCTGCCTGGGCCGATCGCCCGAAGCGAGACGGCTTGACGGTCCGGCAGGGCAGCGGCTAGCGGAGACCGGTTGCCTATGGAGAATCGCTTGGTGAGGCGGCGCCTCATCGAAGCGCGCCGCCTTCGGGCGAGCGGGCCCAGCGGAGTCGCAAAATGAACCGGTTTCTCCTCCTCGGACTCGCAGCGTTCGCCGCCCTCGCCCCGTGGGGCTGCGCCACGCCCCAGACCGCTCGGGAGAGCCCGGAGTCCTCTTCGATCGACGCGGTGGTCGTTCACCCCATCTTCGCCAGCTGGGTCCTCACCAACGAGCACTGGGCCGGTCAGCTCGGCGAGCTGGGGGACGCCCTCGGCTCCGACGTCTTCGTCGCCGAGCTGGTGGAGGAGGGCGGGCGCTCGTGGCTACGCACCTACCGCGGCGACGGCAGCCGCAACGAGGACTGGTTCGGCTGGCGCCGCGAGGTGCTGGCGCCGATCGCCGGCGAGGTGGTGCGGGTGCACCTGAACCCCATCACCAACGAGCCCGGGAGCTGGACACCCGGCATGGCGACGTTCTTGATCCTGCGCGGCGACGACGACACCCACGTGCTCGTCGCCCACCTGCGGGAGATCGTGGTCCAGGAAGGTGCTCGGGTCGAGGTGGGGCAGCCGCTCGGCCTCGTGGGGAACAACGGCAACTCCCGCCACCCGCACATCCACCTCGGCGCGTGGCGCGGCGATCAGCCGCTCCAGATCCGCTTCGATCTCGCCGCGATGGCGAAGCTCCGCGAGGCCGGCGCCAGGGCCGAGTGAAGCCGATCGACGAGCTCGCCCGGGGGAAGAAGATGGCGAGCATCCTTTCGGCAATTGCGAAGGGCTCGCCGTTGCCCGCGGCGGCCCCCAGCCGCGCGCCGCGCAGGCGGCGGCTCCCGCCCGGGCCCGGCGTCCGAGCGGCCGTGCGCGCCTTGTCGAGGCCGGCCGCGCGCGCACACCTTTCGGGTCGGAGGCGAACGGCCGGCGATGAACACGTCGTCGGCACGGCTCGCCGCGGAGGGTCCATGAGGCGCGACAATCGCCCGGGGGGGAAGCAGCCGAACTTCGTCTTCATCCTGGCGGACGACCTCGGCTTCGCCGATCTCCATTGCTACGGTGGACGGACGAGGTGCTCGCCCAACCTCGACCGGATGGCGGCCGAGGGCCTGCGCTTCACCAACGGCTACGCCAACTCCTCGGTCTGCTCGCCGTCCAGGTTCGCGATCGCGACGGGGCGCTACCAGCATCGGCTGCGCGGCGGCTTCGACGAGCCGATCGGCAGCGTCTCTCCCGAGCTCGGCCTGCCCCCCGGGCATCCGACCATGGCCTCCCTGCTGCGCGACGCGGGCTACGCCACCGCGCTCGTCGGCAAGTGGCACATGGGCTCGCTGCCCTGGTTCGGCCCTCTCCAGAGCGGTTACCAGGAGTTCTTCGGGCATCGCACCGGGGCGACCGACTACTTCTCGCACGAGAGCCTGGGCGGGCACGACCTCTGGGATGGGGACCAGGAGGTCTTCCGAAAGGGCTACCTGACCGATCTCCTCTCCGACCGGGCCGTCGATTGGGTGAGGCGGCAGTCTCCCGAGAAGCCCTTCCTGCTCTCGCTGCACTACAACGCGCCGCACTGGCCCTGGGAGACCCGCGAGGACCAGCAGGAGTCCGAGCGGATCGGGAGGAGGATCGCGCACCTCGACGGCGGCTCGGTGCAGACGTACCTCGAGATGATCCGGATCATGGATGAGGGCATCGAGCGGGTCCTGAAGGCGATCGACGACATCGGGGCGCGCGACGACACGCTCGTCGTCTTCACCAGCGACAACGGCGGCGAGCGCTTCTCCGACTCCTATCCGCTCGTGGGAAAGAAGATGGACCTGCTCGAGGGCGGGATCCGCGTCCCGTACATCGTGCGGTGGCCGGCGAGGCTGCGGGCGGGCGAGACCTACGATCGCCTCGCCATCGGGATGGACTGGATGCCGACGTTCCTCGCCGCCGCGGGCGTGTGGCCGCATCCGGACTACCCGCCCGACGGCATCGATCTCTTCGGCGAGGAGGTCGAGCGGAAGCTCTATTGGCGCATGGTCTACCGCAACCAGAAGGCGGTCCGCGCCGGCGACTGGAAGTACCTCTCGATCGACGGCAACGAGTTTCTATTCGACCTCTCCCGCGATCAGCGCGAGCGCGCGAACCTGCGCTACCGCGAGCCGCGGAAGTTCCGGGAGCTGCGGACCGCCTTCGAGGAGTGGAGCGCGTCGATGCCGCCGCGCCCGGAGGGAGCCGAGGTGCACCTGGTGTACACCGACGCGACGATGGCGAAGTCGGACGGATGAGGCCTCTACGGCGGCCTTCGATCGAGGCCGTCTACCTTGGCCAGCGAGATGACTTCTCGCGCCGCGACCTGCCTCGGCGGTCGAGCTGAAAGAGCGCTCGGCCTCCGCGCTGTGGATCGAGCTCCCGTCCGTCGGATCGCAGCCCGGGGTGATCCTGCCCGCAGGCGGCACCGCACGCCCAGGGGCCGGGTGCCGGACGAAGGCGGCTCCTTCCGTCCGAGGACGGCGAGGCGATCCAAGGTCGCACGAGGCGCGATGATTTCTGGGGCCGCCGGCCGTCCAACCTCCGGCCCCGGCTCTCGGGGCGCGCTCGCAAGGAGGAGAACCAGATGCAGATCAAGACGGCCACCCCGTACCTCATGCTCTTCGGCCAGGCGAACGAGGCGATCGCGTTTTACCAGGAGGCGCTGGGCGCAAAGGTCGAGTCGCTCCAGCGGTTCGGTGACGCCATGGGCGCCAACTGCCCCGAGGCGCAGCGCGAGAGGGTGATGCACGCCGCGCTCCGGATCGACGGGGCGCTGATCTTCCTCAGCGACGGCGGCCCCGACGCCCCGCCGCCGCCGGGGGGCCGGGTGGTGGTGGCGCTGGACATCGACGGAGCCGATCGCGCCCGCGCGTGCTTCGAAGCCCTCGCCGCCGGCGGAAAGGTCATCGAGCCGCTCTTCGACGCGCCCTGGGGCGCGCTCTTCGGTGCACTTCAGGATCGCTTCGGCATCGGCTGGATGTTCAACTCGACGAAGTCCTGAACGGGAGCAGACCATGTCCTTCGCCGCTCGGGGCTGGTGGACGAGCTACACCTAGCGATCTCGCCGGTGCTCCTCGGCAAGGGGGAGCAATGGCTCGGGGGATCTACCTGGTGGCCCTCGGATACCGCTGCACCGAGCACGTCGCCACCGGCCACGCCACCCACGTCGTCCTGACGAAGGAAGGAGGCCGCTGAAAGAGCGAGCGCTGGATCGTGTTCCTGTCGACAGAAGCGGCGCCAGGTGCCACCCTTCCGAAAACGCCACCGCAGCCGAAGGGAGCGCCATCGCACGCCCCCGACCGCTCCGCCCCGCCCCGGGGCGGAGGCGGGGGTGTCCAACCTCCAGGAGCACCGCCAGGACATGAGCCAGCCTCGGCCGCAGCCGCGCGAAGACTCGCCCACGATCCCGACGACCGAAGTCAGTACCGAGCCGCACCTCGTTCCGCAGCCCATCGACTTCACCATCCCGCAGCTCACCGTGCGCGCGGTGGGGACCGGGATGGTGATCGGCGGCGTCCTCTCGCTCTGCAACATCTACGCGGGGCTGAAGGTGGGCTGGGGCTTCAACATGTCCATCACCGCCGCGCTCCTGGCCTTCGGGTTCTGGAAGGTGACGGAGGCCTTCGGCGCCCGGCCCTTCGGGATGCTGGAGAACAACATCAACCAGACCGCTGCGTCGTCGGCCGCCTCGATCTCCTCCGCCGGCCTGGTGGCGCCCATCCCGGCGCTCACGCTCCTCACCGGCCAGGTGCTCTCCTGGGGCGCGCTGGTGCTGTGGACCTTCAGCGTTTGCCTGGTCGGGATCGCGGTGGCGGTGGGCCTGCGGCGGCAGATGATCGAGGTGGACAAGCTTCCCTTCGCCTCGGGGATCGCCGCCGCCGCCACGCTCCGGGAGATGTACGCGAAGGGGAAGGAGGCGATGCAGCGGGTGTCGATGCTGCTCGGCGCCGGGATCGTGGCGGCGGTCGTCAAGATCGCCGCGGAGGTGTGGAAGATCCCGCGCCTCGCCTTCCCCGGCGCCATCGCGTCCTCGAGCGGCGGCGCCCTCGCGCAGAAGGGCCTGGCGGGCGCGAGCCTGAAGAACCTCACCTTCGCGCTCGATCCGTCGCTGCTCATGGTCGGCGTCGGCGGCATCATCGGCATTCGGGCCAGCGCCTCCATGGCGCTGGGGGCGGTGCTGGCGTGGGCCATCGTCGGTCCCATGGCGCTGGAGAGGGGGTGGGCGGCGACGGGCGCCGAGGACGCGGTCTGGTTCGGGCCGATGCTCACCTGGCTCCTCTGGCCGGGCGTGGCGATGATGGTCACCGCCTCCCTCACCTCGTTCGCGTTCTCGTGGCGCTCGATCGGCCGCGCCCTCCGCGGTGCTGCCGGGCGCTCGCAAGGGGCCGGGGAGGACCGCGGCGACGTGCCATCCAAGGTCTTCCTCGGCGCGGTCGCCTTCGCGCTCGTCCTCTCCGTCGTCCTCCAGTGGTCCCTCTTCGGGATCGGCGCCTTCGTCGCGACGCTCGGCGTGCTGCTCACCTTCGTGCTCGCGATCGTCTCCGGGCGCGTCTCCGGCGAGACGGGGATCACGCCGGTGGGCGCCATGGGCAAGGTCACCCAGCTCGTCTTCGGCGTGGTGGCGCCGGGCCAGGCGGCGCCGAACCTCATGGCCGCCAACGTAACCGGGGGCGCGGCGAGCCAGTGCGCGGATCTGCTGCACGATCTGAAGACCGGTCATCTCCTCGGCGCGGTGCCGAGACTGCAGGCCGTGGCGCAGTTCTTCGGTGCCATGGCCGGCGCCCTCCTCGGCTCGTTCGGCTATCTGATCATCGTCCGCGATCCCTCGATCCTCCTCACCGACGAGTGGCCCGCGCCGGCGGTCGCCGCCTGGAAGGCGGTGGCGGAGATCTTCATGAAGGGGCTGGAGGCGATGCCGGCGGGCGCCATGGCGGCGATGGCCTGGGCGGGCGCCGCGGGCATCGTCCTCGCGGTCCTCGAGAAGGTCCTGCCCGGCAAGGTGCGCGCCTGGGTTCCCAGCCCCGCGAGCCTGGGGCTCGCCTTCGTGATCCCGGCCTACAACTCGATCTCGATGCTCATCGGTGCGGTGGCCGCCCTGGTCGCCGGCAAGGTGGCGCCGGGCTGGGCGGCGCGCTTCGCGATCGTGCTCGCGGCGGGCCTCATCGCCGGCGAGAGCATCACGGGCGTGGCGATGGCCGTCCAGAAGATCCTGGTCGGCGGGTAGCGACCCCGTCGAGGCGATCGGCGCCGTCTTCTCCGGCGGCGCCGCGTCACCCGACGCCGGAGGAGGTCGTCCGGCCGCCGGGCCGTCTCCCGGAGGCTCACCGCGGCCTCCGACGGGATCGTCCGCGGGCGCCTTCGGTGGGACTCGAGAGGTTCACCCGCGAGGCGCGCGGCGGTCGACGAGGCGGGTCGCGATCGCCTCGATGGTGGACCGCACCCGGGGATCGCGCGCGGGCAGGAAGCCGACCAGCGGGATCCGAAGCGCCGACGCATCCAGCTCGTCGGAGCCGAAGCTCTGGGTGAACGCCTGCGCCGCCGGGGACCAGCCCCGCTCGAGGATCGCGGCGCGGATCTCGTCCCGGGTCGCGGACCAGGCGGGGAGGCGATCGCGGGCCTCGAGCGATCTCGTCCTCGCGGAGCGGCGCGGCGGCGCGCCCCCAGATCGGCGAGCGCATCAGCGCGAAGGACGCCCGCTCGCCGCGGCGCAGGGCGAACCTCCCCTTCGCCGTCGAGCGATCGATCGCGAGCGGCCGGTCGCAGGAGAGGGTGAGCACGTCCGGCCCTCCACGGGCCACGAGGCCGGGCCCCTGCGGCGGGAGACGGTGTGGACCCTGGATCGGCGCCAGCTCTCCAAGGCGCGCGACTACCTGGACCGGATCTCCCGCCAGTGGGACGACGCCATCGAGCGCCTGCGGGTCTTCGTCGAGACGGAGTGAGCGCCGCCCCTGGAGGGTCTGGTCCTCGACGGCCCTTTCGTCCGGCGGGCCTAGCGACTGCGGGTCGACGCGTGGTAGGAACGGCTGGCCGAGGCCCCGAGGGGTGGGGAGCCACGACACCTTCCGAACGAAACCACCCCTTCGGGAGAAACCATGTCCGTCGTGCTGTATCACCACCCCTACACCCGCGCCGCGAACGTCGTCTGGATGCTCGAGGAGGTCGGGGTCCCCTACGAGCTCCGCTACGTCGACTTCGCGGCGGGGGGGCAGAAGGCGCCGGAGATCGTCGCGCTGAACCCGATGGGCAAGCTCCCCGTCCTCACCGACGGCGACGTCGTGGTGACCGAGTCTGCCGCCATCGGCCTGTACCTCGCCGACCGCTACTCGATGGGGAAGCTCGCTCCGGGCCTCGACGATCCCGCCCGCGGCACGTACCTGCGCTGGTCGTTCTTCGCACCCTCGGTGATCGAGCCGGGATCGATGGCGAAGGCGGCCGGCTGGACCTACCAGGAGGAGGCGGCCGGCTGGGGCAACTACGAGGCGATGGTCGAGACGATGCGCCACGCGCTCAGGGACAAGTCCTTTCTTCTCGGCGATCGGTTCTCGATGGCCGACACGATCTTCGGCGGCACGATCCGCTACATGCTCGGGTTCGGGATGCTGAAGCCCGAGCCGATCTTCGAGGCGTACGCCGCGCGCCTGGCGGAGCGCCCCGCGCTGCAGCGCGCGAACGCCCGAAATGAAGAGGTGATCAAGGCCCACGGCCTCGAGCGCCGCTGAGCGTGAGCCGGGGCGCGCGGGTAGGCACCGACCCGCGCGCGGCGGATCTCGGGATCTCCTCGTCGGAGAAGAACCGCTTGGCGATGCGCGCCGTGAGCAGCGAGTGGCGCTGCAGCTCGTCCAGGGTGACGCCGGCGATGGCGGGGGCCGCCGAGACGAAGACGTTCGCGGTGAGGGCGAGGGCCTTGACCATCTCGGTGCCCAGGTAGGCCACCGCGTGCCGCACGGAGGTCTGCCGCTGGGCGAGGCCGAAGTACGACGAGTTGACGAGCTGCAGGACCTTCACGGACATCGCCGCGTCGTGCTCCACGATCCGGGCGATGTCGGCGAGGCCCACGTCGGGCTGCGACGCCGCCTCGGTGATCTCCCAGAAGGTCCTGGGCACCGACAGGAGCACTCGAAGCGGCCTGCCCATCGCCTACCCGCCCACCACCGCCGCCATTCGCCGGACGGCCTCCTCCAGCAGCGCCCGCGTCGTCGCGAAGTTGAGCCGGGCGAAACCCTCGCCGCCCGTGCCGAAGGCGAGGCCGGAGTTGAGGGCGACGCGGCCCTTCTCGAGGAAGACCTTCGCCGGATCCGGGCCGAGCCCGAGGTCGGTGCAGTCGATCCACGCGAGGTAGCCGGCGGCGGGCTCGACATACCGAGCGCGGGGGAGGTGCTCGCGCAGGAGCTCGGTGACGAGGCGGCGGTTGCGGTCGAGGATCCGGAGGGTCTCCTCGAGCCAGGGGCCTCCCTCCTCGAAGGCGGCGCGGGCGCCGAGGACGCCGAAGTGGCTGGCGTGGTACGGCAGCTCCGGCGGAAGCCTCTCCAGCACCCGGCGCGTCTCGTCGTGGCAGGCGACCATCACCGAGGCCTTGAGGCCGGCGATGTTCCAGGTCTTGGACGCCGAGGTGAGCACCACCGCCGTCCGGGCGGCGTCCGCGGAGACGGTGGGGAAGGGCACGTGCCTCGCCGGAGCGTAGGTGAGCGGCGCGTGGATCTCGTCGCTGAGGACGAGGACGCCGTGCCGCGCGGCGAGCTGCGCGACGGCCGCCAGCGCCTCCCGATCGTGGACGAGGCCGACCGGGTTGTGCGGCGAGCAGAGGAGATGCACCCGTGCCCCCGCGGCGTAGGCGCGCTCGATCGCGCCGAGGTCGAGCCGGTGGCCGCCGCCCTCCACCCGCGCCAGCGGGGTCTCGACGACGCGGCGGCCCAGGCGGCGGACGGTCCCGGCGAAGGGCGGGTACACCGGCGGATCGATGACCACGCCGTCGCCGGGCCCGGTGGCCACGTGGAGGATCTCGCCGATCGCAGTGACCACGTCGGGCGCCACCTTTACGTCCGCGGGCGCGACCTCCCAGCCCCACGTCGCCCGGGCCCACGACGCGAACGAGTCGCCGAGGCCGCGGGGATCGGCGTAGCCCGCGTCGTCCGCGTCGAGCGCCGTGGCCAGCACGCGCTTGATCGGCGCGGCGATCGGGTAGTCCATCTCCGCCACCCAGGCGGGGAGGACGTCGGGCGGGTACACGTGCCACTTCGCGCTTCGCCGCCTGCGAAGCTCGGCTTCGGTCGAGAGGTCGAAAGGGTGGTCGTTCACCGCGCCAGTCTACCCCGGCTGGGGCCCGCGGCGCTCCCGTCCCCAGGCCATGGGCGTCGGCGTCCAGGGGGGAAGGGCCGGGGCGGCGAGCGGCGGCCTTCAGCGGACGATCAGCTTCCCCTTCATGGTGGGGTGGAGCAGGCAGACGTAGGGGAAGGATCCCGCCTCCGACGCGACGTACCTCCACGAGGCCTTCGCCGGGAAGACGCCCGAGTCGAAGAGCGTCCGACCGTCCCGGATGGCCGTCGCGGTGTGGGGGACGAGGTCCTCGTTGACCCACTCGATGGTGTCGCCCACGGAGACCTCGAGGGTCGCCGGCACGAACTCCATCCCCTTGATCGTCACCTCGTGGACCCGAGAGGCGGAGTCGGTGGCCTCGGCGGGCGACGCGCGCTCGAGGGGCAGCAAGAAGAGCGCTGCCGCCGCGAGGGCGAGGGCGGTTCGGGCGATTCGAGCGAGCATCGGGGTCGTCTTCCCTTCTGGTCCGGGTGAACGACCGACAGATTCCCGGCGCGGGGAAAGGTGACGGAAGCGCTCCCGTCCGCCGGTCGTGCGCGGGTGAACAAACCCGTTCGGGGGAAGCGACGATCGGATGTCACCTCGCGCCGGCCCGAGGACTCCATCGTCGTGTGTGCGCCGCCCGGCAGGTCCGTGCGGCGGCCCTCGTTTCGTTCGATTCACGACAATCGGAGGATTCAAGATGACGACCGTCTCGACGTACCTACGAATCGCTGGGCTTGCCTCTGTCTCTCTCCTCGTCGCGGCCGCGGGCTGCGCCTCCACCCCGGAGTCCGCCGGCGCGGACGCGAGCTCCAGCTCCGGGCTCGACGACGCGCAGATCGCGGCCATCGTCACCACGGCCAACCAGATCGACGTCGACAACGGCTCGCTCGCGATGGAGCGCTCCTCGAACCCCCAGGTGAAGCAGTTCGCCCAGCGCATGATGGACGACCACACCGCGGTGAATCAGGCGGCGGTGGACCTGGTCACCCGCCTCGGCGTCACCCCCGAGGAGACCGAGACCAGCCGCTCCCTGGCCGCCAGCGCCCAGAAGACCCGCTCGTCGATGCGGAGCCTCTCCGGCGCCGAGTTCGACAAGGCGTACGTGGACAACGAGGTCGCCTACCACGCGGCGGTGATCGAGGTGCTCGACTCGACCCTGATCCCCTCGGCGCAGAACGAGGAGCTCAAGGCGATGCTCGTGAACGTGCGGCCCGCGTTCATCGCGCACCTCGAGCACGCCCGCAGCATCCAGGCGGCGCTCGAGGGCGGCGAGGCCTCCGAGCACGCGCACTGAGGCTCCGCGCCGGGGCGCATCCGGATCGCCGCGCGCACCCGCGGCGATCCGGAGCCGAGACGCCCCGCCTCGTGCTCCGTCACCTCGAGGAGCGCGACGCGGGCTTCATCCTCGAGTCGACGAACGATCCCGACTGGATCCAGTTCATCGGCGATCGGGGGTTGCGGACGCGCGAGGACGCCGTCGCCTACCTGCGCAGCGCGCCGATCGCCACGTCTGGGGGGCGATACCCTCATCGAGTGGGGCAAGCCGCTCTGGCAGACGACGACTTCGGGGAAGGGGGGCCCGGCGAGCCGCAGGCGGGCGGATAGGGGAACTTCCATGGGCCCGGCGGCCTCGCGGAGGCGCAGGCCGCCGAAAGGCCAGCGCGGGAGTCGAGGAGGCGCGCCGGCCCGGGCGGCCTCGCGGGAGCCGAAGGCTCCGGTCGGCGACGCCTCCCGCTCGCTCACAGGCCCCGCAGCCACTCGGGACGCAGCGCCACGTCGCCCGAGAGGGCGCGGTCGATGGTGGCGACGATGCGGTCTCGATCCCGGGGGAGGCGGCCGGCGAGCGGCAGATGGTTCGACGCGTGGTTGGTGCGGAAGATCGCGTCGGTCGGGGACGCGAGGGAGACGATGGTGCGCAGCTCGCCGAGCATCTGGCCGACGGACGGCAGCTCGAAGCGCTCGCTGTCCTGGAGCCTGGCGATCGGCGTGCCCGGCACGACGGTGAGGGTGAGGAGCGAGACGAACCTGGGGTCCATCTCGGTGACGAGCCGCGCCGTCCCCTCGGCGTGTTCGCGGCTGCGCTCGATCCCGCCCACGCCGAGGAGGAAGATCGCCGAAAGCTTGATGTCCGCCGCCCGCGCCCGGCGCGCCGCCTCCACGTGGTCGGCGAACGTGGCGCCCTTGGCGATCCGCTTCGAGGTCGCGTCGTCGCCGGTCTCGGGGCCGATGTAGAGCTGGGTGAGGCCGAGGGATCGCAGGCGCGACAGCTCCTCCTCGGACTTCTGCTTCAGGTTCGTCGCGGTAGCGTAGGCGCTCACCCGCCGCAGGCGCGGGAAGGCGCCGCGGCAGGCCGCCAGGATGGCCTCCCAGTGGGGCAGGTCCATGACCAGGGCGTCGCCGTCCGCGACGAAGACCTTGGACACGCTCGGGCCGAAGGCCTCGCCCGCCGCCCGGACGTCGGCGAGCGTCTGGGCGAGGTCCCGGACGCGGAAGGTCTTGTCGCGGTACATGTCACAGTAGGTGCAGTGGTTCCACGAGCAGCCGATGGTGGCCTGGAGGATGTAGGCGTCGGCCTCGCTGGGCGGGCGGAAGATCCTTCCTTCGTAGCGCATGCCGGACAATCTACCCGACCGTCCGGCGACCGCGGGCTGTTCGAATCTCGTCCGTCCGCCGGGCGATCCGGCGATCGCCCTTCGCCGCAGGCCGCGATCCCCGTTAAGCTCCGACACCTGCCCGGGCAGCGGCCGGGCCGAGGAGGAGAGGCGCATGGGCATCGCGACCATCAACCCCGCCACGGGCGAGAGGCTGCGCACCTTCGAGGAGCTGGACGACGCGGCCCTCGAGCGGAAGCTGGCCCTCGCCGCGGAGGCGTTCTCGCACTGGCGGCGGACGAGCTTTTCCCGGCGAGCCGAGTCGATGGCCAGGGCCGCAGAGCAGCTCACCGGCGATCGCGAGCGCCTCGCCCGCCTGATGGTCGTGGAGATGGGCAAGCCGATCGCCGCCGCCCGGGCGGAGGTCGACAAGTGCGCGTGGGTGTGCCGCCACTACGCCGAGCACGCCGAGCGGCTCCTCGCGGACGAGCCGGTGGACGTCGGCGACGCCCGCGCCTACGTGCGCCACCTGCCCCTCGGCCCGGTCCTCGCGGTGATGCCCTGGAACTTCCCGTTCTGGCAGGTCTTCCGCTTCGCCGCCCCCGGCCTGATGGCGGGCAACGTCGGCCTCCTCAAGCACGCGTCGAACGTGCCCCAGTGCGCGCTGGCGATCGAGGAGGTCCTCCTTCGGGCGGGCTTCCCGGAAGGGGTGTTCCAGACGCTGCTCATCGGCCATCGCAAGGCGGCGCAGGTGCTCGAGGATCCCCGGGTGGTGGCGGCCACGCTCACCGGGAGCGGCCCCGCCGGATCGTCGGTGGCCTCGCTCGCCGGGAAGCGGATCAAGAAGACGGTGCTCGAGCTCGGCGGAAGCGATCCCTTCGTGGTGATGCCGAGCGCCGATCTGGACGCCGCGGCGAAGACCGCGGTCGCGGCCCGCAACGTCAACTCCGGCCAGTCCTGCATCGCCGCCAAGCGGTTCATCGTCCACCGCGACGTCTACGGGGCGTTCCAGGAGCGCTTCCTCGCCGAGCTGTCGAAGGTGAAGGTCGGCGATCCGCTCTCGGAGGAGACGACCGTGGGGCCCCTCGCCACCGAGAGCATCCGGGACGGCGTGGCGGAGCAGGTGGAGGACGCCGTGCGCCGGGGGGCGCGCCTCCTCGCCGGCGGGACGAGCGTGGGGACGAGCGGCTGGTTCTACGCGCCCACCGTGCTGGCGGACGTCCCCGAGGACGCCCGCGCCTTCACCGAGGAGGTCTTCGGCCCCGTCGCCCTCCTCTTCCAGGTCGCCGACCTCGACGAGGCGATCGCCCTCGCGAACGCCACCGAGTTCGGCCTGGGCTCCAGCGTGTGGACCCGGGACGCGTCGGAGGTGGAGCGGTTCGTGAACGAGATCGAGGCGGGGATGACCTTCGTGAACTCGATGGTGGTCTCCGACCCCCGCCTCCCCTTCGGCGGCGTGAAGAGTTCCGGCTACGGCAGGGAGCTGGCGCGCGACGGGATCCTCGAGTTCGTGAACCGCAAGGCGGTCTCCATCGCCGGCCCGAAGCCCACCGCGCGCTCCACCATCGAATAGCGCCGCCCCCGGAACAGGCCGCAGATCCAGGCGCTTGCAGGCCGAGCGAGCCGGCGAGCTTCACTTTGCCTTGATCTTCCCGTGGCCGGAACCTTTATGAGACGGGCGTGACGAAAGGAGAGGAAGCCATGGTCCCCGTCCCAGCGCACCCGAGGGAGGAGCACGCGGGACCGCCGCCGATCGAGCTCGCGATCGAGGGTATGAACTGCGCGTCGTGCGTGGGGCGGGTGGAGCGCGCCCTGCGCGCGGTGCCGGGGGTGGTCTCGACCCACGTGAACCTGGCCACCGAGCGGGCCGCCGTGGTGATCGGCGAGGAGGTGGACCCCGCCCGGCTGATCGACGCGGTTCGCGAGGCGGGCTACGCCGCGCGGCGCCTGGAGGCCATCGACCCCGAGGCGGAGGAGGCGCGCCGCGCCAAGGAGAGCGCCGCCCTGCGCCGGGATCTGGCGATCGCCGCGCTCCTCACCGCGCCGGTCTTCGCGCTGGAGATGGGATCGCACTTCATCCCCGGCCTCGCCGGGTGGATCGATCGGAGCCTCGGCACCCGCACGAGCTGGTGGATCCAGTTCGCGCTGACCTCCGCTCTGCTCTTCGGCCCCGGCCTCCGCTTCCTTCGCGCGGGGATCCCCGCCCTGCTCCGCCGGGCGCCGGACATGAACTCGCTGGTGGCGGTGGGGACGCTGGCGGCCTACGGCTTCTCGGTGGTGGCGACCTTCGCCTCCTCGCTGCTGCCGGCGGGGACGGTCCACGTCTACTACGAGGCCGCCGCGGTCATCGTCACCCTCATCCTCCTCGGCAGGTACCTGGAGGCGAAGGCGAAGGGCCGCACCTCCCAGGCGATCCAGCGCCTCGTCGGCCTCCAGCCGAAGACCGCCCGGGTGCGGCGCGGCGGCGCCGCGGTCGAGATCGCCGTGGCCGAGGTCCTGCCGGGCGACGTGGTGGAGGTGCGGCCCGGCGAGCGCGTGCCGGTCGACGGCACGGTGATCGAGGGCGGCAGCTTCGTCGACGAGTCGATGATCACCGGCGAGCCCGTCCCCGTGCAGAAGGGCGAGGGTGCGGAGGTGGTGGGCGGCACCGTCAACCAGACTGGCGCCCTCGCCTTCCGCGCCACCGCCGTGGGGAGCCGCACCGTCCTCGCCCAGATCATCCGCATGGTCGAGCAGGCGCAAGGGTCCAAGCTCCCCATCCAGGCGCTCGTCGATCGCGTCACCCTCTGGTTCGTCCCCGCGGTGATGGCGGCGGCGGCGCTGACCTTCGTGGTGTGGCTGGCCTTCGGCCCCGAGCCGGCGCTCACCTTCGGCCTGGTGAACGCGGTGGCGGTGCTGATCATCGCCTGCCCCTGCGCCATGGGCCTGGCCACGCCGACCTCGATCATGGTGGGGACGGGGCGGGGCGCCGAGCTGGGCGTGCTCTTCCGCAAGGGAGACGCGCTGCAGCGGCTGAAGGAGGCCCGGGTCGTCGCCGTGGACAAGACGGGGACGCTCACGGTGGGCAGGCCCGCGCTCACCGATCTCGAGGTGGTGGAGGGCTTCGAGCGGGACGAGGTCCTCGCTCGGATCGCCGCGGTCGAGGATCGATCCGAACACCCGATCGCCCGCACCATCGTGGAGGCGGCGAAGGCGGAGGGGCTCGCGCTGCCCGAGGTGCAGGCCTTCGAGTCCATCACCGGCTTCGGCGTCCGCGCCACGGTCGGCGGCGCCCGGGTGGAGATCGGCGCCGATCGCCTCATGACGCGCCTCGGGCTGGAGCCGTCCGCCTTCGCGGCGCTCGCCTCGCGGCTGGGGGAGCAGGGCAAGTCCCCGCTCTACGCCGCGATCGACGGCAGGCTCGCGGCAATCCTGGCGGTGGCCGACCCCATCAAGGAGACGACGCCGGGGGCGATCGCGGCCCTGCACGCGCTCGGCCTCCGGGTGGCGATGATCACCGGCGACAACCGCCGCACCGCGGAGGCCATCGCCAGGCAGCTCGGCATCGACGAGGTCGAGGCCGAGGTCCTCCCCGGCGACAAGGTGAAGGCGATCCGCCGGCTGCGGAAGGCGCACGGGGGCGTCGCCTTCGTCGGCGACGGGATCAACGACGCGCCGGCCCTCGCCAAGGCCGACGTGGGCATCGCCATCGGGACCGGCACCGACGTCGCGATCGAGGCGGCGGACGTGGTGCTGATGTCCGGCAACCTCGAGGGCGTCCCCAACGCCATCGCCCTCTCCAAGGCCACCATCGGCAACATCCGCCAGAACCTCTTCTGGGCCTTCGCGTACAACACGGCGCTGATCCCCATCGCCGCCGGCCTGCTCCACCCGCTGGGCGGCCCGCTCCTGTCGCCGGTGTTCGCCGCCGTCGCGATGGCGCTCTCCAGCGTCTTCGTCCTCGGCAACGCGCTGCGGCTGCGCCGCTTCCGCCCGCCCCTGGCCGGCCACCGCGCCGAGCCCGCGTCCGAGCGCGCCCTCGCGGCCTCGGCGGGGGGCGCCGGATGACCACCGGCGAGGGGGCCCGCCTTCACAACCGCTTTCGGCTCGCCTCCCGCCGCGCGTCGAGGCTCCACGGCCCGGGCCCCGCGGTGGCCAGGTAGAGGAAGACGAAGAGGAGGAGGAGGGCCGGCTCGCCCCCGTTCGAGATGGGCCAGAAGCCCATGGGTGCGTGCGCCATGAGGTACGCGACCGCCATCTCGACGGCCAGCAGGAGCGCCGCGGGTCTGGTGAAGAGACCGATCACCACCAGCGCCGCGACGAAGAACTCGAGGATCCCCGCGAGGCCGAGGAGCGAGAAGAGGGGCACGGCCTCCCCAGAGCCCCCGGCGCCTCCGAGCGCGCCGAAGAGCTTCTGTGCGCCGTGCTGCATCATGAGCAGCGCCGGGACGATCCGGAGGAGGCCGTGGGCGACGACGCGGAAGCGGGCGAGGGTCTCGCTGGAGGGCTTCTTCATCCTCGAAGTGTACCGGATGGAGGGCCTCCGCGAAGCAGGGGAGAAGCGGCCGAGCGTCCGCCGGTGAACCTCCGACGTCGAGCCGCGGCGCCTTCGACGACCGGCTGGCGATCTCCCTCGCACGAGGACCATCGGGGCGGGCCGCGCTCGGCGGACGGGAGGGGATACGGGGCGCCGCGGTGACCCTCGCCCGATCGTCGCCGAGAATACAGTTCCCGGTATGCCCCGCCCGTCGCGAGGGGCTACCCTTCCGCTTCTCCGAAGGGATCGGCACGGTCTCGATGCAGCACCACGAGGCGGCGCGCGCGCTCGGCGAGCCGCCGAACGCCCTGATTGCGGCGCGCGAACGGTCGAGAGACCCACAGGAGGCGCGGGTGCTTCCGCCACGGCCCGGGTCGAAGAGGATGCGCCGTCCATGAGAGAAGCCCTCGCCTTGACGGGGAACATCGCGGTCGTCGTCTTCACGGTGACCAGCCTCTCCACCGTGGGGTTCTCGTATCGCGTCTCGCGGATCCTGGAGCCGCTGCGCAACGTCCGCCAGGTGTTCCGGGCGCTGGTCTGCAACTTCGTCCTGGTCCCGGTCCTGGCCATCGGGATCGAGCGGATGATCCCGCTGGATCCGCCGCTCGCCATCGGGCTCTTCCTGCTCGCGGGCTCGGCGGGGGCGCCGTTCCTCATCAAGCTGGCGCAGGCGGCGAAGAGCGACATCGCGCTCTGCGCGGCGCTCCTGCTGCTCCTCGTCCCCTCGACGGTGGTCTTCCTTCCGTTCTACGTGCCGATGGCCACGGCGGACCCTTCTCTCCGCGACCTGAACTACACGCCTTCGAGCGTCCTGGCGATCGGCGCCCCGCTCCTCTCCACCCTGCTCGTGCCGCTCGTGCTCGGCCTCGTCACGAGGGCGGTGGCGCCGCGCGTGGCCGTCCGGCTCGCCCCCGTCGGACGCAAGCTGTCGACCCTTTCCCTCGTCGTGGCGGTGGGATCGATCTTCGGCGCCAACCTCCCCCAGTTCGTCGGGATCCTGAAGACGGGGGCGATCCCCGCCGCGGCCCTGCTCATCGTGGGCGCCTTCCTGATCGGCTTCCTGATCAGCCGCCGCGACACCAGCTCCGTCCTCGGCCTGGGGACGGCGCAGCGGAACGTCGCCGCCGCCATGGTGGTCGCGTCCCAGGACTTCGACGATCCGGGCGTGCTGGTGATGGTGACCGCCTGCGTCCTCACGGCGCTGGCGGTGCTCTTTCCGATCTCCTGGCTGCTGAGCCGGCAGAGGCCGCGGGTCGGCCTTCCCATTCAGGGAGACGGTCCCGATCCGGTCGCCAGGGGCGCTTGAGCCCCGCCCTCCGCTCGTCCTCGCCAGGGACGCCTCGGCCTCGTCCGGGATCCGCTTGAGGGGCTGGAGGAGGCGGAGCGCGGCGAGGGTCGCCGCGGAGAGCGCCGCCCCGAGGACGTAGAGCCGGTAGGCCGCGGCGATGCCCACGCTCACCGTGACCCAGAGGCTGACGGCCGTGGCGAGGCCGTAGATCTCGGCGCGCCCCTTGAAGATCGCGCCGGCGCCGATGAAGCCGATCCCGCTCACCAGCGCCTGGAAGACGCGCGCCTGGCTCTCGAGGGAATCGTGGAAGGCGAACTGACCGATCTCGATGTAGGCGTTCGCCCCCTTGGCCAGGAGGGGATAGGTGCGGATCCCCGGGCCGAATTCGTGGCGCTCGCGATCCCATCCCACGGGGATCCCGAGGGCGAAGGCGATCCCGAGGTCGAGCGGCATCCCCGGGAGCGCGTCCCAGGCGGTCATCTCGTCTCCCGCCAGCGCCCGAGGAGCGCCTGTGCCGCGACCGCCGCGGCGCTGAGCACGGAGAGGGACACGGCGAGGAGGGTGGCGCCGAGCCCGGCGGCGGCGCCGATCGCGCCGGTGACCCACGGGCGCACCGCCTTGGTGATCCCGCGGGAGGTCTCGGAGGACTTGAGGATGGCGCCGGTGCCCACGAATCCGATGCCGGCGAGGCCCACGGCGCTGCGGTGCGGCCCGGGCTCCCATCCCACCGGGAGCGCCAGCAGGGCGGCGAGCACCAGCCGGAGGGCGTGATCGAGGAGCGGGTGATCCTCCGGCGTCATCCGTGCCCTCGCCAAAGGCGGACCTGCACGATCCTTCCCCCATGCTGCCAGGGTCCGCCGCTCCTCGGCGCCCCCGCGCCCTGGCCGGGGGTCGGCGGACGGACCTTGGCTCTCGACGAGCGGGGCTCGACAGACAGATAAGCGTAGGCTTATAAGTGCAGCCATGCAGCGAGCCGCCGAGAACCGGATCTTTCAGGCCCTCGCCGACCCCAGCCGCCGGGCGATCTTCGAGGCGCTCACGGAGGGAGAGGCGGCGGTGAAGGATCTCAAGGCGCGCTTCCACATCTCGCAGCCGGCGGTCTCGCAGCACCTGGCCACCCTGCGGGAGGCGGGCCTCGTGAACGGCCGGCGCGACGGTCGTCACGTCTACTACCGGGTGGAGCCGCGCGGGCTGAAGCCGCTCGTCGACTGGATCGCCCACTACCGCGCCTTCTGGGCGGATCGCGTCGATCGCCTGGAGGACCTGCTGAAGAGGATGGACCAGTGAGCTTCGTAGACAAGACCGCGCGAGGGCAGTCCACGACGATCGAGTTCGAGTTCGATCTGCCCCATCCTCCCCGGAAGGTGTGGCGGGCCCTCACCGAGCCGGCGCTGCTCGCGGAGTGGCTGCTGCCCGTTGTCGAGATGGAGCTCGCGCCGGGGGCCGCGCTCCGGTTCCAGGCGCCGCCGCAGCCCGGCTGGGACGGTCGCGTGGACGGCCGGATCCTCGAGGTCGAGCCTCACCGAAGGCTGCGCTACACCTGGGTCGTCGGCGACCTGGACACCACCGTCACCTTCACCCTCGAGCCCACGGCGACGGGCACCCGGCTGTCACTGGTGCACGAGGGCTTCCGCGAGGATCAGAAGAAGAACTTCGGCGGCGCCCGCTACGGCTGGAGGATGATGGGCGGCAAGCTCGTCGAGGTCCTCGACGAGGCCGCATGAACTCCCCACGCCCGCGCCGCCGTCGCCCGACCGAAGGTTCGACGAAGGATTCCGACATGACCTCTCCACGATCGCACGCCGCCGACCTCCACGACCGGATCCGGGTGCAGGGCGCCCGGCAGAACAACCTCGAGGACGTGAGCGTCGAGATCCCGAAGCGGCGCCTCACCGTGTTCACCGGCGTGTCGGGGTCCGGCAAGTCGTCGCTGGTCTTCGGCACCATCGCCGCCGAGGCGCAGCGGCTGATCAACGAGACCTACAGCGCGTTCGTGCAGGGGTTCATGCCGACGCTGGCCCGCCCCGAGGTGGACGTCCTGGAAGGCCTCACCCCCGCGATCCTCGTGGATCAGGAGCGCATCGTCGGCAACGTCCGGTCCACGGTGGGCACCGTCACCGACGCCAACGCGATGCTGCGGGTGTTGTTCAGCCGCCTCGGCGTGCCCCACATCGGATCGTCCCAGGCGTACTCGTTCAACGTGCCCTCGGTCCGCGCGGTCGGGGAGATCACGATCGAGAAGGGGGCCGGCAAGAAGGCGGAGAAGCGCGTCTTCACCATGACCGGCGGCATGTGCCCGAGGTGCGAGGGCGTGGGGAGGGTGAACGACTTCGACCTGTCGCAGCTCTACGACGCCAGCAAGTCGCTGAACGAGGGTGCGATCACCATCCCCGGCTACAGCATGGAAGGCTGGTACGGCCGCATCTTCCGCGGCTGCGGCTACTTCGATCCGGACAAGCCGATCCGCAAGTTCACCAAGAAGGAGCTCCACGATCTGCTCCACAGGGAGCCGACCAAGATCCGAATCGACGGGATCAACCTCACCTACGCCGGGCTGATCCCCCAGATCCAGAAGTCGTTCCTCTCCAAGGACGTCGAGGCGATGCAGCCGCACATCCGGGCGTTCGTGGAGCGCGCGGTGACGTTCACCGCCTGCCCCGACTGCGGCGGCACCCGCCTCAACGAGGCCGCCCGCTCCTCGAAGATCTCCGGGATGAGCATCGCCGACGTCTGCGCGATGCAGATCAGCGATCTCGCCGAGTGGGTGCGGAGCCTGGACGAGCCGCAGGTGGCGCCGCTGCTCGGGTCGCTGCAGGGGACCCTCGACTCCTTCGTGGAGATCGGCCTGGGCTACCTCAGCCTCGATCGGCCGTCGGGGACGCTGTCGGGAGGCGAGGCGCAGCGCACCAAGATGATCCGCCACCTGGGCTCGTCGCTCACGGACGTGACCTACGTCTTCGACGAGCCGACCGTCGGGCTGCACCCCCACGACATCCAGCGGATGAACGAGCTGCTCCTGCGGCTGCGCGACAAGGGCAACACCGTCCTCGTGGTGGAACACAACCCGGAGGCGATCGCCATCGCGGATCACGTCGTCGACCTCGGCCCCGGCGCCGGCGCGTCCGGCGGCGAGGTGGTCTTCGAGGGCACGGTCGAGGGGCTGCAAAAGAGCGGGACCCTCACCGGCCGGCACATGCGCGATCGGGCCTCGCTGAAGCCCTCGGTGCGAAGCCCCACCGGCGTGATGGCCGTGCGCGGCGCCAGCACCCACAACCTGAAGGACGTGGACGTCGACATTCCGCTGGGGGTGTTGGTCGTCGTCACCGGGGTGGCCGGGTCGGGGAAGAGCTCGCTGATCCGCGGCTCGGTCTGCGGGCGGGAAGGGGTGGTGGCGGTGGACCAGGCGCCGATCCGCGGCTCCCGCCGCAGCAACCCCGCGACCTACACCGGGCTGCTCGATCCGATCCGCAAGGCCTTCGCGAAGGCCAACGGGGTCAAGCCCACCCTCTTCAGCGCCAACTCCGAGGGCGCCTGCCCCACCTGCAACGGCGCCGGCGTGATCTACACCGATCTCGCGATGATGGCGGGGGTCTCCACCGTCTGCGAGGACTGCGAGGGGCGCAGGTTCCAGGCGTCGGTGCTGGAGCACCGCCTCGGCGGCCTGGACATCGCGCAGGTCCTCGAGCTCTCCGTCGACGAGGCCCTCGGCTTCTTCGGCGAGGGCGAGGCGAGGACGCCCGCGGCGCGCGCGATCCTGGAGCGCATGGCGGACGTGGGCCTGGGCTACGTCCGGCTCGGCCAGCCCCTCACCACGCTGTCCGGCGGCGAGCGCCAGCGCCTCAAGCTCGCCACCCACATGGGCGAGGAGGGCGGCGTCTACGTGCTGGACGAGCCGACCGCGGGCCTGCATCTCGCCGACCTCCGGATGCTCCTCGGGCTGCTGGATCGGCTGGTGGACGCCGGCAAGTCGGTAATCGTGATCGAGCACCACCTGGCGGTGATGGCGCACGCCGACTGGATCATCGATCTCGGGCCGGGCGCCGGCCACGACGGCGGGCGGGTCGTCTTCGAGGGCACGCCCACCGATCTGGTGGCCGCGCGATCCACCCTCACCGGCGAGCACCTGGCGGCGTTCGTGGACGGCAAGCCGAGGAGGAGGGCCGCCCGGGCCCGCTGAGGCGGCGCTACGGGGCCACCCTCCTCGCCCCCGCAAGGGGTCGGGTGCCGGCGTTCCCGAGGGACGAGGCGTCGTCCGCACCCGCCGTTGGTGACCAGCACCGCGCCCTGGCGCGCGCAGGTCGGGAAGCGCCTCGTTCACCGCGGCGACCTGACCGAACCGCTCCGCCACCGCGTTGGCGATGCCCGGTCCGTACCCTGCCGCGAGGATCGTCTCGCCGGCCGGGGGCCGCCAGGGAAAAGACGGGTGGCGGCGGCCCGCGACCGGGCCGCGCGAATCGCCGGGCCGACTTCGCGGTTGAGGATCGCCCGCGCGGCGGGGTATCGCGAGGGGACCCGGTGCGCGAGCGACGAGCATCCGCTGGCGCCCCGAAAGGGAGCGCGGGGAGGAGCGGAGGAGCAATGGTGAAGATCGGGATCATGGGCGCGATGCCGGAGGAGATCGCGGGCCTCGTCGAGGCGATGGGGCCGAAGCGGGAGCAGGTGGAGGTGGGGCGGCGCACCTACCACGCCGGCGAGCTCTTCGGGCACGAGGCGGTGATCGTCTTCTCCCGCTGGGGGAAGGTGGCGGCGGCGACGACCGCGGCGGAGCTCCTGGCCCGCCACGGCGTGGGGCGGATCCTCTTCACGGGCGTGGCGGGGGCGGCCCGCTCCGACCTGCGGGTGGGCGACGTGGTGGTGGGGCGCACCCTCTACCAGCACGACATGGACGGCTCGCCCCTCTTCCCCCGGCACGAGATCCCGCTGCTGGGGGTGACCGGCTTCGAGACGGACGCCTCGGCCCGGCGGGAGGCGGTGCGTGCGGCGGAGCGGTTCCTCGCCCGGCACCCGATCGACGGCGACGTCGCCCGGGAGTTCGGGATCGGCGCACCCAAGGTGGTGGAGGGGGCGATCGCCAGCGGGGACAAGTTCTTCGCGGCGAGGGAGGAGCTCGACGAGCTGCGCGGCCGCCTGCCCGACGTGGCGTGCGTGGAGATGGAGGGCGCCGCCGTCGCCCAGGTCTGCCACGAGTATGGCATTCCGTTCACCGCGATCCGCACGATCTCGGACGCGGCCGACGAGGGGGCACCTGTCGACTTCGCCCGCTTCGTCCGCCTGGTGGCGAGCCGCTACTCGCTGGGGATCGTCCGCTCCCTGCTCGCCGCCTGACCCGCGCGGGCCGGATCCGGGGCCCGACCCGCGCGCGTCGATGCGGCGATCGATCAGGCGGGACGCTTCTCGATGAGCTCGATCCGGTAGCCGTCGGGATCCTCCACGAACGCGATCACCGTGGTGCCGTGCTTCATGGGCCCCGGCTCCCGCACCACCTTGCCGCCGGCGGCGCGGATGGCGTCGCAGGAAGCGTGGATGTCCTCGACGCCGAGGGCGATGTGGCCGAAGCCGTTCCCGAGGTCGTAGGAGTCGGTGTCCCAGTTCCAGGTGAGCTCGATCGCCGGATGGGTCTCCTCGGGGCCGTAGCCGACGAAGGCGAGGGTGAAGCGCCCGTCGGGATAGTCGTGCTTGCGCAGGAGCTTCATCCCGAGGACGCGCGTGTAGAACTCGAGCGAGCGGTCGAGGTTTCCGACCCGGATCATCGCGTGGAGGATTCGCATGGCCGCTTGCATAGCGCACGGCCTCTCCTCGATCCACGCCCCGGGTGCGCCTCGTCGAGCGCCGTGCGGGTCAGTACCGGACGAGGGAGCGGACCGTGCGGCCCGCGAGCGCCTTGCGGCCCTCGAGAAAGGCGAGCTCGACGACGAACGCCAGCGAGGCGACCACGCCGCCGCGCCGCTCCACCAGCCGGCTCGCCGCCGCCGCGGTCCCGCCGGTGGCGAGCAGATCGTCCACGACGAGGACGCGCTCCCCGGGCAGGACGGCGTCCTCGTGGATCTCGAGCACCCCCTTGCCGTACTCGAGGCTGTACTCCTCCCGATCCGTCCGCCACGGGAGCTTCCCCGGCTTGCGGACGATGGAGAAGCCCTTGCCGAGGAGGCAGGCGAGGGCCGAGCCGAAGATGAAGCCGCGCGCCTCGATCCCGACGATCCGATCGATCCGATCCCGGGACGCGTACTCCGCCAGGCCGTCCACGGCGCCTCGAAAGGCCACGGGATCCGCGATCAGAGGCGTGAGATCCTTGAAGACGATTCCGTCCTTCGGGAACCCCACGACGTCGCGGATCCGCTCACGAATCCTGTTCTCCATCGGCACCTCTCGGAGCGGTTTGTATGGGACGCGACCTCTCGCTTCAAGCCGCGTCGTGCCCCCGGGCGCCCGCCCCGAAGGCGGGCTGGCGCGACGCACGGCGGGCGGTAGGTTCTTCCCTCCCTCCTCGAAGGAAAGGCTCGTGCGATGAAGGCTCTCGTCTACGGTGGCCCCGGAAAGCGAAGTTGGGAGGAGCGGCCTCGCCCCAGGCTGCAGGAGCCGACGGACGTGATCGTTCGGATCACCACCACGACGATCTGCGGCACCGACCTCCACATCCTGAAGGGCGACGTGCCGTCGGTGCCTCCGGGGCGGATCCTCGGCCACGAGGGCGTAGGCGTGGTCGAGGAGGTCGGCGCTGCGGTGGGCAACCTGGCCGTGGGGGACAGGGTGCTCCTGTCCTGTATCACGTCCTGCGGGCGCTGTGATTTCTGCAAGCGCTCCATGTACTCGCACTGCCGCAGCGGCGGCTGGTCCTTCGGGAACCGCATCGACGGCACCCAGGCCGAGTACGTGCGCGTCCCGTTCGCGGACACGAGCACCTTCAAGCTCTCGACGGACGCGGACGAGGAGGCGATGGTGATGCTCAGCGACATCTTCCCAACCGGCTACGAGGTGGGCGTCGTCAACGGCTCGGTGAAGCCCGGTGACGTGGTGGCGATCGTCGGCGCGGGCCCCATCGGTCTCGCGGTGCTGGTGACGGCGCAGCTCTTCTCGCCGGCAGAGCTGTGGGTGATCGATCTCGATCCCAACCGACTGGAGGTCGCGCGGGGGCTCGGCGCCACGGCGACGTTCGACGCCGCCGAGCCGGACCTCGCCAAGACCCTGCTCGAGCGGTCGGGCGGCGGGGTCGACGTTGCGGTCGAGGCGGTGGGCATCCCCGAGACCTTCGACCTCTGCCAGCGGATCCTCGCGCCGGGGGGCCACCTCGCCAACGTGGGCGTCCACGGGAAGCCCGTGCAGCTCGAACTGGAGAAGCTCTGGATCCAGAACGTCACCATCCGCACCGGGCTGGTGGACACCTACAGCACGCCCTTGCTCCTCAAGATGGTGAACGCCGGGAAGCTGGAGCCGTCCAAGATGGCGACCCATCGTTTCGCCCTCGCCGACATGATGAAGGCCTACGACACCTTCGGTGCTGCGGCGAAGGAGAAGGCGATCAAGGTGATCCTCCGGGCAGGGGCCTGAGGCTCGGTCGAGGGCTCGTCCCGAGAGAAGCGCGGTCTTCACGCCCCGACGTCTCGTCACCTTGCGCGGTGCCGGCGCGACCTAGATTGATGTCGAGCCGTCGTGTCACCGCGCACGGTGCACGTGGAATGGACCGCTCACTCGAAGGAGTCGCTCATGTCGCTGAAATGGTACCGGAGGCCTCGCCTCGTCGCCCTGCACCCGGACTCCACCGCGCTCGAGGCGGCGCGGGCCCTGGAGAACAACGCCATCGGCGCGGTCCTGGTCCTGGACCAGGGGAGGCTCGCCGGCCTCGTCACCGACCGCGATCTCGCCACCCGGGTGACCGGGCGGGGCCTCGATCCCAAGGAGACGCGCCTCGATCGGATCATGACCCGCGGCGTCGCCACCCTGGAGCCCTCCGCCAGCCAGCAAGACGCCATCGAGCTGATGTGCCGCCTCAAGGTGCGGCGGATCCCGCTGGTGGAGGAAGGCAACCTGGTGGGCATGGTGACCTTCGACGACCTCCTCCTCGACGAGGCGGCGCCGCTCGACGAGCTCTCCGCTGTGGTCGAGGCACAGCTCGGAGGCGGGGGACCCGCGCCCTCCCCGAGGACCCCGGCGGCCCAGCGGCGCAAGGCCCGCGCGGAGGCGACCCTGGGCAGGTTGCTCACCCAGGTCCAGGAGGCGACCGGCCTCTCTCGGGAGCAGTCGCGGACCGCCACGGAGCTGGTCCTCTCCGACCTGGTGTCCCGGCTCACCAAGGAGCAGGCCGACCACTTCATCGCGCAGCTCCCCTCCCTGATGCAGGAGAAGCTCTACGCCCTGCCGCCGGGACCGGACACGTCGATCGATCGGGGGACGATCGAGGCGCAGCTCGTCCAGCGCCTGGACGTGGATCCGGACAGGGCCGCGCAGATCCTCGAGGCGATCGGCGCCGAGGCGCTGGGGAGCATCAGCCCCGGCGAGGCGGAGAAGGTGCAGGCCGAGCTCCCCCAGGATCTCCGCGAGGCGTTGTTGCCGGCGCCGCCGGCGTGATAGCGATCGGGCGCCACCCGACGTTCCGATGGCGGCGCGGCGCCCTGCCGCGACCGTAGGGCGTCCCCGGGTGGCCCCGCGCGTTCGCGCCATCCGGGCTTCGACCAACCGTCGCACGGAGGCGCGATCGTGTCCGATCCGCAGCAGCCAATCCTCGAGTTCGTCCTCGGCAACTACAAGAACTTCAACGCGCGCTCGACGCGCGACGCCCTGATCGCCTACTGGGAGCACGTGTCCAGGGGCGGCCGCATGTTCTGGGCCGTCGCCGGCGCCATGTCCTCGGCGCAGCTCGGGATCACCCTGGCGCCCGCGATCCGCGAGGGGCTGATTCACGGGCTCTCGGTGACCGGCGCGAACCTGGAGGAGTCGCTCTTTCGCCTGGTGGCGCACCGCGGCTACAAGGACTTCCCCGACTACCGCTACCTGACCAAGAAGGACGACACCCGGCTGTTGGAGGCGCGGCTGCGCCGGGTGACGGACACGAGCATCCCGGAGGACGAGGCCTTCCGCGCCGTCGAGAAGATCGTGGTGCCGATGTGGGAGCGGGCGACCGCGGCGGGCGAGCGGCGGTTCTGGCACGAGTACTTCTACGACCTCGTGCTCTCGATCGACCCCTCGGCCTACGAGGGGGATCCCGAGGCCTGCTGGCTCCTCGAGGCGGCGCGCAAGCGGCTGCCAATCGTCGTCCCCGGCCACGAGGACTCCACCTTCGGAAACATCTTCGCCTCCTACGTGAAGGCGGGGACCTGCGATCCCCGCATCGTGAAGTCGGGCATCGAGTACATGGCGGACTTCTACGATCGCTACCGGGAGCTCTCGGAGGGCGAGGGCGTCGGCTTCTTCCAGATCGGCGGCGGCATCGCCGGCGACTTCCCGATCTGCGTGGTGCCCTCGATCAAGCACGACCTCGGACAGCCCGTGAAGCCCTGGGCGTACTTCTGCCAGATCGGCGACTCGACCACCTCCTTCGGCTCCTACTCCGGCGCCACCCCCAACGAGAAGATCACCTGGGACAAGCTCACGGAGGACACGCCGATGTTCGTGATCGAGTCGGACGCCACGATCGTCGCGCCGATCGTGCTCCGCGCCCTCCTGGAGTGCAGGCGGAACCCGGAGGCGGCGAACGCCCTCATCGCCGCCCACCGCGGCTGACGGCCGTCGCTCTAGCGCGCGGGCGGGCGGCCCCGACCGCGGGCCGCTTTCTCCATCCGGGCCTGGAGGTGGTCGACGAACGTCTTCACCTTCGACGAGAGTTGTCTCAGGCTCGGGTACACGGCGTGGATGGGCGCCTCGACGCCGGTCCACCCGTGGAGGACGCGCCGGAGCGTGCCGTCGGCGAGGTGCGGGGCGCAGTCGGGCTCTGGGAGGAGGCCGATGCCCAGGCCGGAGACGATCGTCTGGCGGAGGAGGTCGTAGTCGTTGACCGCGAGGCGTGCCGAGACCGGGATCTCCACCTTCCTGCCCTCCGATTCGAGGATCCAGGGAGAGCGCCTGTCGCCGAACGAGATGCAGTCGTGCTCGCCGAGATCGCCCGGCTGCCGGGGTGCCCGCCTCCGCCGCAGGTAGGACGGGCTCGCCACCAGGAGGCGGGGCAGCGTCCCGATCCGCCTGGCGACGAGGGAGGAGTCCGGGAGCCTGCCCGCGCGGATGGCGACGTCGAACCCCTCTTCGACCAGGTCGACCACGCGATCGGTGCAGACGAGCTCGACCTCCACCTCGGGCCACCGCAGGAGGTACTCGGCGACGATCGGGCCCAGGAAGCCGAAGGAGAGCGGGGCGGTGACCCGGAGGAGCCCGCAGGGAGCCGCCCGCATCCCACCGAGGGCCTGCTCCCCCTCGTCGAGCTCCGCGAGCGCCCGCGCGCAGTGCTCGAAGAAGATGCGGCCCTCGTCGGTGAGCCGGAGCGCCCGGGTGGTGCGCTGCAGGAGCCGTGCGCCCAGCGCCTCCTCCAGCGCGGAGACCTTCCGGCTCGCGCTCGACTTCTGGATGCCGAGCTCCTTCGCGGCGGCGGTGAAGCTGCCGGAGCGGACCACCTGGACGAAGGTGGCCACGTCGTTGAGATCCACGGAACGCCTCCCTTTCGTTGCGACTGGAGCAACAGACATTTGCAGACTTCGAGTCTAGTGCAAAATCGGGAACGATCTTAGCCTCGGATCATCTCGAGGCCGCCCTTCGGCTTCGGGTCTTTCCCAAGGAGGCTTCGACGTGACGAACAGGACCTGGCAGATCGATCCCACTCACACCAACATCGGCTTCACCGTCCGCCACATGGTGGTGGCGAAGGTGAACGGCCGCTTCACGAAGTTCGAGGGCACGCTCACGCAGTCCGGAGACGACTTCGCCGGCGCGACCGCGGCGATCACCATCGACGCCTCGAGCGTCGACACCCAGGTGCAGGCCCGCGACGATCACCTGCGCTCCGCCGACTTCTTCGACGCGGCGAAGTTTCCCACCATCACTTTCCGGAGCAAGCGCATGGAGAAGACCGGAAAGGATCGGTATCGACTGATCGGCGACCTGACCATCCGCGGGACGACCCGGGAGGTGGAGCTGGACTCGGAGTTCCTCGGCAGCGTGAAGGATCCGTTCGGCGTCGAGCGGCTGGCGTTCAGCGCCCAGACGAGGATCGATCGCAGCGAGTTCGGCCTCACCTGGAACCAGGCCCTCGAGGCGGGCGGCGTCCTGGTCTCCGACCGGGTCGACGTGCAGATCGAGGTGCAGTGGGTGAAGACGGAGGTGAAGAAGGACGCCGCTTGAGCGAGGCCGCCACAGGCCTCGAGAGGAGAGAGCCCATGCTGAAAGTTCGCAGAGCCGCAGAGCGAGGCCACTTCGACCACGGGTGGCTGCGCACCAGCCACACCTTCTCGTTCGCGGACTATTACGACCCCGCGCACATGGGCTTTCGCGCGCTGCGGGTGATCAACGAGGACCGGGTGGCGCCCGGAACGGGCTTCGGGTGCCACGGCCACCGGGACATGGAGATCGTCTCCTACGTGCTCTCGGGCGCGATCGAGCATCGCGACAGCACCGGATCGTCCGGCGTGCTGCGACCCGGCGAGCTGCAGCGGATGACCGCGGGCACCGGGGTCATGCACAGCGAGATGAACCACGGCGACGAGGAGCTGCACTTCCTCCAGATCTGGCTCCTCCCCGAGCGGGCGGGCCTCGAGCCGAGCTACGAGCAGAGGGCGTTCCCGGAGGAGGAGCGCCGGGGTGCCTGGCGCCTCCTGGTCTCGCCGACGGGGGAGGCGCTGCGGATCCACCAGGACGCGAAGATCTACGGCACCCTCCTCGCCCCGGGCGAGCGCCTCGTCCACGGCATCGCCCCGGGCCGCCACGCCTGGCTCCAGGTCGCGCGGGGCGCGGTGTCGCTGGGCGGCGTCGAGCTGCGGGCGGGCGACGGCGTCGCCGTCTCCGACGAGGAGGAGCTCGAGATCGAGGCGCTGGAGCCTGCCGAGGCCCTGCTCTTCGATCTCGCGTAGCGCCCCCCTCAGCGCGGCGCCGCGCGCCCCCACGCGAGCGCCCCCGCCTCCTCCCGCAGCGCCGTGCCCAACTCCCCGGAGAGGGCGTCCATGCGATCGAGGATCGCCCGCCGCTCGGCGCCCCGGGCGACCTCGACCCGGGCGTACCCGAGGGAGACGGGCACGAGGGTCAGCCCCACCGGCGCGCCGTCCTCCAGCCGGAGGAGGAAGAGGCAGGAGCGGTCGTTGCGCAGCACGGGATCGACCGCGTAGTCGTCGAGGAAGTCGCCCGTGTCGTAGAGGATCGGGCGCCCGCGGTGGATCTCCACCCCTTGCGTGAGGTGCGCGCTGTGGCCGAAGAAGACGTCGGCCCCGCGGTCGATCACCTCGCGGGCGAAGGCCCGAAAGTGCGGGGGCGGGCGCTCGACCATGTTCGGCCCCCAGTGGTCGGCGAAGATCACCGTGCGCGCGCCTGCCCGCCTGGCGGCCGCGATCGCGGACTCGACCCGGGCGAGGGTGGCGGCGTCCGTGGAGACGGGCAGGTAGAAGGTGCCCCACCCTCCGTCCGCGGCGAAGTCCGGCTCGTTGTCGGTGCAAGAGACGAGCGCGATCCCGCCGGGCAGCAGGGCGGGCCGGCGCGCGGACGCGAGGTCGGGGCCGGCGCCGGCGTGGCCGATCCCCGCGCGATCGAGGGTGGAGATCGTCTCCTCGAGCCCCTCGACCTCGAAGTCGAGCGAGTGGTTGTTGGCGAGGCTGCAGGCGTCGATCGACGCGGCCTCGAGCACCCGGACGGCGGGCACCGGATCGGCGCGGAAGTGGAAGATCTTCGGCGTGCGCATCCAGCGCCGTTCGCTCCGGGTGACGGCGCACTCCAGGTTGAGGATCCGCGCGGACGCCGAGCGCAGGAGGGGCAGGACGTCGCCCCACGGCTCCTCGGGGGTCATGGCGGCGAGGGCCTCGCGCACGCCCCGCCCGAGCATCACGTCCCCCATCAGCGCGACGACGCCGTCCATCCCGAAAAAAGGATCGGCATCGGGCGGCGCCATCGCTCCCTCGGATCACGGCGGGTCGCCGCCGCGCTCGAGCTTCTTCTTCAGGGTGAAGACCCGGGCGTCGGAGCAGGCCCGCCTCGCGCTTGGCGACGAGGACGTCGGCGGCGCCCCTCCTGGCCGTCTTCGCCAGGATGAGCTGCACCTGCGCCGACATCGCGGACCAGGTGAGCTCCTGGGCGCTCCGGGCGACGTCGGACTTCAACTCCTCGGGCCAGACCACCCGCCGTTCGCGGCGCGCCAGCTCAGCGAGCTTCCTGCTGATGCTCTCCGTCCCGAACGGCGTCGCGCCGTCGCGCCGTCGCGCCGGAGCGTGGGGATGGTGAGCGCCGGATTGTCGCCGTAGGCGCCGGGCTCGGTGCCGGTCGAGGTCGGAGACGACGGCGGGGTCGTAGGGGACGTCGAATGCGTGGCGAAGATCCTCGCCACCCTCGTGTAGGTGGGAGCTGCTGCGTCCCACGATCTCCACCTTGCTGCCTGCGCTCATGAGGGCTCCTCCTCGCCGTTCGACGCGCCGATCGTCCACGCTTCGGGTCGCGCGGGGGCTCGAAACCGACCTCGCTCTACGGGGCTGCCCGCCGGGCGGACGCCCTCGACGAGGAGGGTCGCCGCCTCGAGAGCCTCCACCACGATCGACGCCGGGGGCCTCGACTCCCAGGACGCCCCCGCCTCGGAGGACGTGATCGGCGCCGTCTCCGCAGGTCAGCCACACCGATCCGCTCCTGCACCGGATGGAGACGAAACCCACCGAATGGAGGCCCCGGACCTCTCGCGCGGCGAGGGAGAGGAGGAGGGGCCGGTCGCGAGGAGGGGCGCGCCACACCCGACGATGATGGGATGCCGGACCGAGACCGGAACAGATGGCCCTCGGCGCGGTCGAGGCCATGCAGGGGTCGGAGCTCCTCCTCTCGACGATCATGGGCGCCTTCCTGCTCGGCGAGCCGTGGCCCACCGGGTGGACGCTCGTGGGCGCGGCGGTGGTGATCCTCGGCCTGGTGGCCTTCGCCGCCGTGGGCCGCGGCGACCCCCCTTCTCGCGAGTGTTCAAAACTACCGTACCGCTCGTGATGGACGCCGAGTGAGGGTCCTCATTCGCGGTGGCGGGAGCGCTCACGCCCGGCGTTCGTGAAGGGGGAGGAGACGCGATCGGCGGGAGACGCTCCACGTATCAAATGTCTGCGGCGGACGGTAAAGGGTGGGGGCGCTGGACACCGGCGCTCCGATTGCGACAGCATGGTCGGGTCCCCCACCCGGAGGTCCCCGTGATCAAGAAGATCTCGTACTCGCTCGCCGTGATCGTCGCCATCGCCGTCGTCGTGATCGCGACGCGTCCCTCCTCGTTCTCCATCGAGCGCTCCAGGCAGATCGAAGCGCCGCCGGAGGTCGCCTTCGGCTTCGTGGACGACCTGCACCGCTGGTCCGGGTGGTCGCCCTGGGAGAAGATGGATCCCCAGATGACCCGCACCTTCGAGGGTGCCGAGTCGGGGGTGGGCGCCATCTACGCCTGGAAGGGCAACGACCAGGTCGGCGAGGGCCGGATGACCATCACGGCTTCGCAGCCGAACGAGCTCGTGGAGATCCAGCTCGAGTTCCTGAAGCCGTGGGCCGCGTCGAACCGGGTGATCTTCCGCTTCACGCCCAACGAGGACGGGACGAACGTGGTGTGGAGGATGGAGGGCGAGAACGACTTCTTCGGCAAGGCGTTCTCGATGTTCTTCGACATGGACGCGATGGTGGGGAAGGACTTCGACGAGGGCCTCGCGTCGCTGGGCGATCTCGCGAAGGCGGAGGCGGAGAAGCGCGCCGCCGAGGAAAAGAAGCGCCAGGAGGAGGAGGCGGCCGCAGCCGCCGAGGCCGCCGAGGCCGCCGAAGCGACCGAGGAGGGCGCGGTCGCCCGGGAGGAGTAGGCCTGCGACGCAACCGAGGCGGGCGCCCTCGATCCCGGAGCGCCTGCTCCCTCGCCTGCCAGGCCGCCGCCACGGATGGCGATCGCGCGGTCACGAAGCGGGAAAGACGTTCACCACCACCGGGCCGCCGGATGCCCGCCGGCCCCTCGGCTGCATGGCCCGATGCTTGCTCGGCGGTTGGCCGGGAGGCGGCTCGGCGAAGCCGCACCCGGGATCGGCGGAGCAGCCGGTGGGGGTGGGCGAGATGGTGGGGTGGAGGGAGCTCGGGCTGGTTGGCGCGTTCGCGTCGATGGCGGTCTTCGGCGGCGTGGCCTGCGGCGACGACGACGGATCGACCGGGAGGGGGCTGAACGGCACCGGCGGGATGGCCGGAAGCGATGCGGGTGGATCGGGCGGCGCGGGCGGCGTGGCGACCGGCGGCACCGGAGCGGGCGGCGTCGGGGCCGGGGGCACGGGCGCGGGCGGCGTGGCGACCGGCGGCAACGGCACGGGCGGCGGCGCGGGCGGCGACTCCCAGCCGGGAGGAACCGGCGGCGATCCGGTGCCCGAGCCGGGGGAGCTGGTGGTCGAGAAGGTCTTCTGCCGCGCGGGGGCCGACGCCGTCGACTGCGACGAGATGGATCTGCCCATCTCGGTCCACGTGCGGATCACCGGCGTCGACGAGGCGGGCGCGGAGCTCGAGGTCTTCCACGGAGAGATCGAGGAGGGGGACGCGCTCCGCGAGCTCGTCCCGCCGGGCGTCTACACGATCGTGGAGGATTGCGACGGCCTGCCCGACGGCGTCGCCTGCCGGGATCCCGATCCGAGGGACGTGACGGTGGCCGCCGGAGCAACGGCCGAGGCGAGGCTCCTCCACGACGTCGACGAGGCGGTGTACGACGGCGGCGGAGGCGTGTGCGAGCCGGTGGTGATCGAGGTCGAGCGCCGCTGCCGCAGCCGCTGGAGCTTGATCTGCGCCTACGCGAGCGTCGAGGTCTCGATCTCCGGCGACGCGCAGGGCCGCGTCCGCTTCGACAGGCGGAAGACCTCCCACGTCCTACACGTACCATGCGGCCGCTTCGACCTCGGGGCGTCGACCTCCAGGTCGCTCCACATCTGCCCCGCCGCGACCGCGTCCGACGTGACGAACGGCGCCACCGTGACCTTCCAGGTGTCGGACAGGCGGTGCGATTGACGGGCGCACCTGGCCCGCCGCCACGCTCGGTCGGCGGCGGGCCGCGCCGGCGGGACCGCGTTGCGCGGTGGACGCCGAGAGCCCAGTTTGGGGGGAGAATCGCCGGCGTCTGGTGCGCGGTTCGGGGAGGAGCGCTTGGAGGGGAGGGACTCGGTCGTCGGCCCGGGCGCGGGCGGGAAGCCCGCGAAGCCCGGCGAGGCACGCGGGCGGGAGGGCGAGGCACGCGGGCGGGAGGAGGGCCTCACGCCCAGCGAGCAGCCGGTGATGGCGGATGGCCAGCTCGGCGGCGGAAACCTGGATCGCGGCCCCGAGCGCGCGAACCCCGAAGGTACGGCCGACACGCAGAACCCCCCGACCGAGAGGTCCTGATCGCCGCCGAGGCTTCGCGGCCTGCTGCGCGCGAGCCGTCCTCACCTCGCGCCGAAGGTCTTCACGAGCTTGTTGTAGACGCCCATGGTGAGCAGCGGGCCGGGCCAGAGGCCGACGAACCGGCTGAGCCGCCGGCGCCCCGCCACCTCGAGGATCAGCGACGCGGCCATGGTCCCGAGGGCCACCCCGAGGAAGACCAGCGACGGCATCTTGGCCGACTGCTGCTCGACGATGCGGGTGAGCCGCGTCTCGCCGTGCTCGGCCCGGAAGACCGGCGCGGTCCGATACACGATCTCGTTCGCGTCGCTCGCCGGGTTCTCGTTCTCCATCGGGCACCTCCCCATCGCCCTGAATCTCCCCATCGTCTCCTCGATGGGAAAGAGATCGGCATCGAGGCGCCTGCTCCTCGCCGAGGCGGGGTTCGGCCCGCTGATCCAGCGCGACTACTGGGGCGTGGTGCGCAACGCGAGGGCCTCCCCCCGGACCGTGATGGCGAACGTGCGCCGGCACTTCCCCGCGTTCTCGCCGGCGGAGCTGGCCGGCTTCGAGCGCCTCGGCGGCGAGGGCGAGCCGCTCGCCGTCGGGGACGAGCTCCTGGTGCGGATCCACATGGCCGGCGGGTTCCGGGTCCGCGTCATCCACGCCGACCCGCAGAGCCTCACCCTGTCCACGGAGGAGGGCCATCCGGAGGCGGGGCGGATCACCTTCGGCTGCTACCGGAACGAGCGCGGTGACCTGGTCTTTCACATCCGCAGCCGGGCCCGATCGAGCACGGGCCGCTACCGGACGGGCTTCCTGGCGGCGGGCGAGGTCCTGCAGACGAGCACCTGGACCGATTTCGTGAACCGGGTGGCCGTCGCGTTCGGCGACGGGATCGTCGGCTTCATCCACGCCGAGACCACGCCCTGTGCCGACGAGCCGGAGCACGTGGCGCGGTCGGAGCCGACCTTCGCCGCGGTCGGGGGCTGAGCATGGCCCGGTGGCGTCACCTGCGGGGCTGGTCCGACGCGGAGCTCGCCGCCTGCCTGGACGCCGCGGAGGAGCTGCCGCTGAACTTCCGGGACGACCTGCCGCTGGTGCCCGAGCGCGGCTGGAACCGGGTGAGGTCCCGCGCGGTGATCGCCCGCGAGGCGCCCGGCCCCCCTTCGACGGCGGGGGCGTTCTCGCGGGCGTGGCGGGCGGTAGAGGCATTCGAGCACTCGGATCCCCGGATCGTGGTCGCGCACTTCCGGCCGTCGGTGCCGCTCGAGCGCCGGCACCTCCTCCTTGAGCTGCGCCCGCTCTCCCTCCGCTTCCTCTGCCCCGCACGCGTGGCGGCGGTGCGGGCGGAGAGCGACGCGGCGTCCACCAGGCGGGGCTTCACCATCGAGACCCTCGCCGGCCACGTGGAGCGGGGGCGGGAGGAGTTCCTCCTCGAGAAGGATCACCGGACGGGCGAGGTGCGCTTCGGCATCGAGGCGGCCTGGCGCGAAGGCGACTTCCCGTCGCTCTGGTCCCGGATCGGCTTCGAGCTGCTCGGGCGGAGGTACCAGCGGGCGTGGCATCGGCTCGCCCACCTGCGCCTGCGGCAGATCGCCGCAGGGCTGGAGGCGCACGATCCCCTCGCCGGAGTGGGGCTCGCCCACGAGGGACGTCAGATGCCCTTCGAGCAGGTGCAGTTCTTCGCGCAGCGCGGCCTGGGGCGGCGCGGGGTCGAAGTGGAGCAGGAGGTGGAGGACATGCGAAGGGACACGCTCTGGAACGCGGCGGGCCTCGGGGCGCTCTCGGGCGTCCGCAGCCTGGGGCCCCCGGCCCTCCTCGGCGGGCGACTCGGCCGAAGGGCCGGCTCCCTCCTGTCGGCGCTGGGGGCCGGCGAGATGGTCGCGGACAAGCTCCCGATCCCGCCGCGCACCCGGCCGGCTTCGCTGGTCGCCCGCGCGATCTCCGGCGCGTTCGCGGGAGGGATGGCGGCCCGGAGGCGCCGGTCGCGGGGGCGCGCCTCGCTGGTCGGCGCGTCGGCGGCGGTGGCCGCGACCTTCCTCTCGGGGAGGCTGCGGGCCATGGCCGTGCGGCGATCGCGGCTCCTCGGCCATGTCGTCGCGATCGCGGAGGACGCGCTGGTGATCGGGGCGGGCAGGCGCCTCGCGGCGCGGACGCGGCGCGGGCGGCGGGCCCGCCCGCCCGGATGATCGCGAGGGGCCGATCAGGCCCGCAGCGAGGCCTCCGCCGCCTGCCGCGGGAGGCGCCGCGTCCTCGGCACCTGGCGCTCCTCCAGGCTCAGGGGGCGCGCCTCGCGGTCGTGGAAGGCGATGGGTGGGCCGAGGATCTCGGACGCCACCTGGAGGAAGCGGCGCACGTCGAGGTCCTCGACGAAGTGGATGCCGGGGGCGCCAGCGAGCTGCTCCCAGCCGGCGAGGACGCCCGTCGCCACCTGAAGCTGCGTGGCGTTCGTCCCGTAGGGCTTCCCCCTCTCGACGTCGGTGTCGAAGCCCATCCACAGCTCTCCGAACCGCCGGCTGCAGAGCAGGACGCCGACCCGATCCTTGCCCTCGAGCACGGGGCTCGTCGGCGGCACCAGCCGGTGGGTGCGCCACGGCGAGCTCGCGTCCCAGTCCGGGTGGGCGGCGAGGGCGCGCCGCGCCGCCTCGGGGATCCGGTAGATGAACGCGATCTCCACCCCCGGCAGACGCCAGGCGAGGGTCTTGGTCTCCTCGTGCGGGATGGCCATGCCCTCGATCAACCGATCGCCGCAGCGCGCCCGGTAGAAGCGCTCGGTGGGGCGGTGGTGGAGATCGACGACGGCGCCCTGCCTGGCGGCGAAGGCGCGGGGCTCGAAGATCTCCTCGAGGCAATGCGCCGGGCTCCAGGTCATGGGGAAGACGTCGTCGTCGTAGCGGGCGCCCGGCTCCCGGGTGGTGTCCTCCTCGGTGATCAGGATCGAGTGGAGGTCGAGGGCCTCGACCGTCGGCTCGACGCCCACCCGCCTGGCGAAGCCCTCGATCGCCGCGAAGACCAGCGCGTTCACGATCCCCGGGTTCGCGCCGCTCCCCACCAGGTGCCGGCGGTTGGTCAGCTCCGGGCGGTGCGGGGGCTTGAGCCTCGCGATCGCCTTGTCGGTGGGGACCGTCTCGCCTCCGGGCCACTCCTCGATGCTGGTGCACAGGAAGTTCACGCCGAGATCGTCGCAGAGCTTGGTGGCGTCGATGGTGTCGATCGAGGAGAGGTCGACGATCTGGGTGAGGTCGTGATCGCGGATGAGCTTCTCCAGCGCCTCGGGGGCCTCCACCGAGATCGGGGGCAGCACCTGCCCGCGGGTGGGGAGGTCGCCCGGGTTCGGAGCGCGATCCGCGAGGAAGAGCGCCTCCATCCCGGAGAGGAGGCGAGCGCCGGGCTCGCTGCGCTCGAGGAGGGAGAGGACGGCGCGGCCGACCCCTCCGTTGAATCCGAGCAGGAGGGCGCGGGTGGGCTTGGTGGTCACGATCGAAGAGTCCTTTCCGCCACTCGGTCGTGGCTGTCACGCCCCGCCGATCCACGCCGCCACGTAGGTAGGCACGGCCTGGGGACCGGCGAAAGCGGCAAGAGGTCGCGTCGCTCGTACCGCCGCCGGTGGAACGAGCCGAAAGAGGAGACGCCTCGACTCCATCGGTCATGACAAGGCCAAGACCGGAGCGCGCGTCAAGGGCGGTACGAAACTCGGATGCGGGCGATACAAAAAGGTTTCGCCCAACCCAATTGCCGTATCGCACCGAGGAACGCCGTGCAAGGACTTCACGGGTTGGTTAGAACACGGCGCCTTGAGCGCTCTGCCTCCCTCGCCGACCCTCGGCGGCCAGTTTCGCCGGCACGTCCCCGCCTATCTGGCGGGCACGGTGGCGCTCGCCCTCTTCCAGTTCGCGATGAACCGCATCGACTGGCAGGCGAAGGCTGCCGTCGACGCGATCTTCGGGGAGGACGCCTCCGCCGCCTGGGTCCCCGCGGCGATGATGCTCGGCCTCGCGATCTTCGCGTTCCTGAGCCGCGTGGCGAGCCGGTGGTTCCTCTTCAACGCCGGCCGCGACGCCGAGTACGAGCTGCGTGAGAAGCTCCTCGACAAGCTGCACCTGCTCGGGACGAGCTTCTACAGCCGCATGAGCGGTGGCGAGATCATGAGCCGCGCCACCAGCGATCTGCAGCAGGTCCGCATGCTGCTGGGCTTCGGCGTGCTCAACCTCGTCAACGTCGCCTTCGCCTCGGCCAGCGCGCTCCAGGTGATGGGGGCGGTCTCCTGGCGGCTGACCTTCGCCAGCATGGCGACCACGCCGCTCCTCATCCTCGTCTCCCGCACCCTCTCCCGCGGGCTCTACACCCGGATGCGCGCGAACCAGGCGGCGCTCGGCAAGCTGACCGAGGTGGTGCAGTCGAACCTCGCCGGGGTGCGAGTGGTGCGCAGCTTCGGCATCGAGGATCGCGAGCGCGACCGCTTCGAGGAGGCGAACCGCGCCTACCTGGACGCGAGCCTCTCGCTCGCTCGCCTCCGGGGATCGCTGGGGCCGCTGATGGGCGCGGTGAGCGCCCTCGGGATCCTCGTCTTCTTCTGGTACGGCGGCTCGCTCCTCCTGAGCGGGGAGCTGACGCCCGGCGCCTTCTTCGCGTTCTGGCTCGCCCTCGCCCGGATGACCTGGCCGATGCTCGCCCTGGGGTTCTCGCTCTCGGTGGTGCAGCGGGGCCGCGCGGGCTTCGCCCGGGTGAAGGAGATCTTCGACGCGGTGCCGGAGGTGATCGACGGGAGGGAGCCCGCGCCCGCCGGCATGGAGGGCTCCCTGTCGGTGTCGGGCCTGCGCTTCTCCCACGGCGATCGGGAGGTGCTGCGCGACGTCTCCTTCGAAGTGCCCGCCGGGCACTCGCTGGCGATCGTGGGGCGCACGGGCTCGGGGAAGTCCACCCTCGCCAAGCTCCTCGCCCGCCTGCTCGCCACGCCGCCGGGGACGGTGCGCATCGACGGACACGACGTCTGCAGGCTGCCCCTCTCGGCCCTGCGTCGAGCGATCGGCTACGCCCAGCAGGACGCCTTCCTCTTCTCGACGACGGTGGCGCGGAACGTGGGCTTCTCCTTCGAGGATCCCGACTCCAGCGAATCGGCGGAGCGGATCCGGCAGGGGGCGGCGGACGCGCAGGTGCTCGAGGAGGCGCTCGCGCTCCCGGAGCAGCTCGACACCGTGGTGGGCGAGCGCGGCGTGCAGCTCTCCGGCGGGCAGAAGCAGCGCATCGCCCTGGCGCGGGCGCTGGTGTGGGAGCCCAGGATCCTCATCCTCGACGATCCCTTGAGCGCGGTGGACGCGAGGACGGAGGCGGCGATCCTCGACGCGATCGAGCGGCAGGCTCAGCGCCGCACGGTGGTCCTGATCACCCACCGGGTGGCGGCGGCGGCGCGCTGCGACTCGATCCTGGTCCTGGACGAGGGGCGGGTGGTGGAGCGCGGCACCCACGACACCCTGCTGCGGGCCAAGGGACTCTACGCCGCGTTCGCCGAGGAGCAGCAGCGCCTCAGCGAGCTGGAGGCGTACGTGCCGCGGGCCGGCGAGGCGGGTGGGGCATGAGCAGGACCAGCCGCGCCGCCGAGAAGCTGCGTGCCTTCCACGAGGAGGGCGCGATGGGGAAGGCCTACGACGGCCGGCTCCTGCACCGGCTCTGGCCGTACGTTCGCCCCCACCGCGGGTTTCTCTACGTCTCGCTCGCCGCGCTCATGGCGCAGACCGGCCTGCACCTCCTGCAGCCGCTCCTCATGGGCCAGGTGGTCGACAGCGCGGCGGCGAAGGACGCGGCGCTCCTGATGCGGGACGGCATGGCGCTGGCGGCGCTGGCGGTGGTGATCCAGCTCCTCACCTTCCTGCAGACCTACACCATGCAGATCGCCGGCGCCCGGGCGATGGCGGACCTGCGGTCGGGCGTCTTCGGCCTCTACCAGCGGCTCACCCTGCGCTACTTCGATCGCACCCCGGTGGGGCGGCTGGTGACGCGGGCGACGAACGACGTCGACGCGGTCGGCGAGGTCTTCTCCTCCGGCGTGCTGAACGCGGTCGGCGACCTCGCCTCCCTCGTCGGCATCGTGGTGATGATGCTGGTGCTGGACTGGCGGCTGTCGCTCATCACCTTCGCCACGCTGCCCGTGGTGGGCCTGATCGTCGACTTCGTGCGGCGCAGGTCCCGCGCCGCCTACCGGGACATCCGGGCGAAGACGGCCCGGCTCAACGCCTTCCTCGGGGAGCAGGTGACGGGGATCGCGGTCGTGCAGGCCTTCGCCCGAGAGGCGGCGATGGCGCGGGAGTACCGCGAGATCAACGCCGCCTACCGGGACGCCAACAAGCGCGCCGTCTACTACGAGGCGGTGCTGGACGCAGCCATCGAGATGGTGAGCACGCTCTGCCTGGCGAGCATCCTCTGGTGGGCGGGCCTCCAGCGGCTGGGCGCCAACCCGGTGGACTTCGCGCTCGTCGTCACCTTCACCCAGTACGTGCGCCAGTTCTTCCAGCCGGTGAGCCTGCTCTCGAGCCGGTACACCGTGCTGCAGAGCGCGATGGCCGGCGCCGAGCGGGTCTTCGCGCTGCTGGACGAGGAGGACGTCGTCGCGGCGGACGGCGGCGGCGCCGAGGACCCGGCGGCCGCCCGCGCCGACGAGGCCGTCGCCTTGGAGGGCGTCACCTTCTCCTACAAGCCGGGCCTGCCGGTGCTGCGCGCCGTGAGCCTCTCGGCGGCGAAGGGGGAGCGGCTCGCGCTGGTGGGCGCGACCGGCGCCGGGAAGTCCACGGTGGCGAGCCTGCTCCTGCGGCTCTACGAGGCCCAGGAGGGCGAGGTGCGGGTCCTCGGCCGCGACGTGCGCAGCTACCGGGCCGAGGAGCTGCGCCGACTCTTTTCGGTGGTGCCGCAGGACGTCTTCCTCTTCTCCGGGACGGTGCTGTCGAACATCGCCATGACCGACCGGATCCCCGACCGCGAAAAGGCGGCGCGCGCCCTGGAGAAGATCGGCGCCCTCGAGCTCTTCCTGCGGCGGGAGGGCGGGCTGGACGCGCCGGTGGACGAGCGGGGCACGAACTTCAGCGCCGGGGAGTGCCAGCTCCTCGCGTTCGCCCGCGCCGTCTACCGCGACGCGCCCCTGCTGATCCTCGACGAGGCGACCGCGAGCATCGACTCCGACACCGAGGCGAGGCTGCAGGTCGCCCTCGACGCGGTGATGGAGGGGCGCACCTCGATCGTCATCGCCCACCGGCTGTCCACGATCCGCGCCGCGGATCGGATCGCCGTCTTCCACAAGGGGCAAATCGTGGAGGTGGGCCGCCACGAGGAGCTCCTCGCCCGCGACGGTGCCTACGCCGCGCTCCACCGGCTGCAGTTCGCGCAGGAGGAGCAGGCCGCCCGCGCGAGCGGCTGATCAGGCGGAGTCGGCGGCCGGGAGCGCCTTTCCTTTCTCCTTCTCCCGGAAAGGGCCGAGGAGCGCCTCGTGCACCGCGGCGGCGTCCGGCGCGTGGGCGAGGACCGTCACCTGATCCCAGCCGAGCAGGCGGGTGTTTCCCTTGGGGAGCACCACGTCGCTCCCCCGGGTGATGAGGGTGATCACCGCGCCCTCGGGGAGGGAGAGATCCCGGATGCGGGGACCCTCCGCCCCCTTGGGATCGGGGAGGTCGACCACGATCAGATCGTAGTCGCTGCGGGCCATGGTGATGAGGTCCAGGGAGAAGAGCGGCTTGGGCCGCGACGGCACCGAGAGGCCCAGCCACTTCGCCACCGTTCCCATGGTCGAGCCCTGCACGAGGATCGAGAGGACCACCGCGAAGAAGACGAGGTTGAAGACCTCCTGCCCGACCTCCATGCCCGCCGCGGCGGGGTAGGTGGCGAGGACGATGGGGACGGCGCCGCGCAGGCCCGCCCAAGCCGCGAAGATCTTGTTCTTCGTCCCGAACTTCATGCCGATGGTCCCGAGGAAGACGGCGACCGGGCGCGAGATGAAGGTGAGGACGAGGAAGAGGACGGTCCCCTGCACCCAGAGGTTCGACCACTCCCTCGGGAAGACGAGGAGGCCCATCATCACGAACATCCCGATGTTCGCGATGGTGGAGAACGCCTCGGAGAAATTGTGGACGCCCTGCTTGTGGACGAAGGGGCGGTTCCCCATCACGAAGCCGGCGGTGAAGACCGCGAGCATGCCGCTGGCCTGAGCGAGCTCGGCCAGACCGTAGGTGAGGAGGACCAGGCCGAGGAAGAGCACGTAGTAGTAGCCGCGGTCCTGGGGCGAGAGGCGGTCGAAGAGCCAGAGGGACGCCCTCGCCAGCAGGTAGCCGATCGCCGGCCCGGCGGTGAACTTCCAGGCGAACGAGAGCAGCATCATCGGGCCCAGGTCCTGGCCCGACGCGAGCGCGGTCACGGAGATCACCGTGAGGAGGATCGCCATCGGGTCGTTCGCCGCGCTCTCGATCTCGACCGTGGACGAGAGCTTCGGCGGGAGGGACTTGGTGCGCAGGATGGAGAAGATCGCGGCGGCGTCCGTGGAGGAGATGATCACGGAGAGGAGGAGCGCGACCTCGAAGGGCCAGCCCAGACCCCACCGCAGGCACGCGAAGGTGACGAAGGCGGTGAGGAGGACGCCCCAGGTCGCGAGGCCCCCGGCCGGCAGGGCGACGGCTTGGAAGTTCTTGCGCTCGGTGACCAGGCCGCCGTGGAAGAGGATGAAGACCAGCGCCAGGTTCGCGACCTGGTTGGAGAGGGTCATGTCCTCGAACGGCCACAGGTTGAGGACGTCGCTGCCCGAGACGATGCCGGCGGCGAGGGCGACGAGGATGACCGGGACGCTCCAGCGATCGAGCCAGACCGCGGCGATCACCACGCAGATGAGGAGGATCGGGGCGAGGATGTAGGTGATGACGTCCAAATCCACTCCGTACTTCGAGAGGGTCGACGACGCGACCAGAGGGCGCATCGTCTCACACGGGACCGGGCCTTCGATCCCGAAATCGAAGGTTTCTGAGCAAAAGCCTCGCGAGCCGGGGGTTGCCGGACGAGGAACCGCGGTGCAGCTTGGCCCATGCCGGGTCGCCCCCGAGTCCGGGCGGCGGCGCCGGCCTCGAGGCGGGCGCAAGAATGCCATTTCGAGCGATCTTCGTCGCGGTCTTCGTCGGGGTGGCGCTGGTGGTGGCCGCCTTCCTGGTGAACCGGCGCCGGCCGCCGGTCGAGACGGAGCAGCCGCAGGCGGCGCTCGTGCGAGCGACCGGCAAGTGCGCGTCCTGCCACCTGCGCGAGACGTCGGCGGTGGTCCGCGAGTTCGAGTGGAGCAAGCACGCCGTCTCCGGCGTCACCTGCCTCGACTGCCACCAGCCGATGGAGGGGCAGGAGCCCCGGGATCACCGCGGCTTCGCCATCACCACCGGGGTCACCGCGAAGAACTGTCTGCAATGTCACAAGACGGAGTACGACCAGTACGAGCGGAGCCGGCACGCCGCCCCCTCGTGGACCGCGGTGAACGGGGGGGCGGATCTGAGCCCCGAGCAGCGGGCGATCGGCGAGCGCTTCCACCCCGGCTGGGTGGACAGGCCGCCCATGAGCATCGGCCTCATCCAGGGGGAGTCGTCGATCGTGAGCGGCTGCAACTCCTGCCACTCCATCGGGCAGCCGAACCCCGACGGCACCTTCGGGACCTGCACCAAGTGCCACGGGCGGCACGTGGCCTCCATCGAGGTCGCCCGGGTGCCCTCCACCTGCGGCCAGTGCCACATGGGACCGGATCACTCGCAGATCGAGATCTACAACGAGTCGAAGCACGGCGTGCTCTTCGAGGCGCAGCGCGATCGCTTCGACCTCACCGTGCCACCCAAGGAGCTGACGACGGCGGCGATGCCGGTGCCCACCTGCTCCACCTGCCACATGAGCGGGCTCGAGGGGATGAAGATGACCCACGACACCACCGAGCGCCTCTCCTACTTCCTCTTCGCCCCGATCTCGGAGGAGCGCCCGAACGGCGCCCGGAACCGGCTCGAGATGAAGGATGTCTGCCAGAAGTGCCACGCCTACACCCACGTGGATCGGGTGTACGCGGAGGCGGACGCGGTCCTCGTCGACACCAACGCCAAGGTCCAGGCGGGCATCGACGTGGTGAACGGGCTCCGCAAGGAGGGGCTGCTCACTTCCCATCCCTTCGACGAGCCCATCGAGTTCAACGAGTTCGACCTGTGGCACTACTACGGCCGCACCGCCAAGCACGGGGCGTACATGGGCGGCGCGGACATGGTGCAGTGGCACGGCAACTACGAGCTGTTGCGGCACAAGGTCCTCATCGACAGCGAAGCCGCCGCGATCCGCGCCGCCGCCCGCGAAGCGCGATGAGCCCCTTCGCGAAGCTCTCGCCGATCCGGCTGACTCACGCCTTCGTGGTCGCCAACATCGCCTTCATCGGCGGCGACATCGTGATCGCCCACGCCTCGAACTCCTTCGCCGAGCCGATGGAGTGGGCGCCGATCCTGTTCTCGGCGGTGGCCACGCCGCTCCTCGTCCCGGGGGCGCTGGGGGCGAGGCGCCCGATCTTCGCGACCATCGACGTGGCGATCGCGTGGCTGGCGATCCTGGTCGGCGCCGTCGGGATGGTCTTCCACCTGGAGAGCCGGTTCTTCGAGGTGCGGACCCTGCACAGCCTGGTGTACTCGGCGCCGTTCGTCGCGCCGATCTCGTACGTGGGCGTCGGGCTCCTCCTCCTCCTGGTGCGCAGCGAGGAGGCGAACACCCCCAGGTTCGGGCCGTGGGTGCTCGTCTTTGCGCTCGGCGGCTTCGCGGGCAACTTCGTCCTCGCCGTCCTCGACCACGCGCAGGGGGGCTTCTTTCGCGTGATCGAGTGGCTCCCGGTGTGGTCGGCGGCGTTCGCCATCGGCTTCCTGCTGGCGGCCTTGGCGTGGCCGGGGCGGGGGACGTACCGGGCGTGCGGCGGGGTGATGGTGATCCAGGCGCTCGTGGGCCTCTTGGGCTTCGGCCTCCACCTGGCGGCGAACCTCGCGCCCCGCATGGTGGAGACGCCGATGGTCGATCGCTTCGTCTACGGCGCGCCCGCCTTCGCGCCGCTGCTCTTCGTGAACCTCGCGTTCCTGGCGGGGCTCGGGCTGTGGGCGGGGAGCGAGGCCCGCTCGCCGGCGGCGGGCGCGGCCCCGGCGTAAGGGGCCGCGGCCGGATGCGGCGCGGTGGCGGCGCCGGAAGATTGGAGGGCGACGACGCGGGACTGTCGATTACCATGCAGCCGTGTCGTTCGACCCCCGACCCACCTGCCTTCGCTGCCGCAGGCCGATCTCCTTCTGCTGGTGCCGCCTGATCGAGCCCGTCGACACCCGCACCCGCCTCGTCTTCCTCCAGCACCACCGCGAGAGCCGGGTGCGCATCGGCACCGCGCGCATGGCGCACCTCGCCCTGCCGAACTCCGAGTTCCACGTGGGGGTTCGCTTCTCGCTGCGACCCGGGCCTCGGACCGCCGTGCTTTTCCCCGGCGACGACGCGCTGCCGCCCGAGACCCTGCGCGAGGGCGAGCCGTGGACGCTGGTGGTGGTCGACGGGACCTGGCCCCAGGCCCGCAAGATCGTGGAGCGGGATCCGGTGCTCGCCTCGCTGCCGCGGATCGGCTTTCGGCCGGTGCGGCCGGGGAATTACCGCATCCGCCGCGAGCCGTCCCCGGAGTGCCTGGCGACGGTGGAGGCGGTCGCGCAGGTCCTCGGCATGGTGGAGGGATCGTCCGAGCGGTTCGACTCGATGATCCGGGCCTTCACGCACATGGTCGATCTGCAGATCGCGGCGGCGAACGACGACGGTTCGCGGGCCCGGCGGCGTCGGCGCTCGGGGCCGAAGCCGATCGATCGAGACCTCCTCCGCCTCCGGGAGGCGGGGAGCCGCCTGGTGCTCCTCCACGCCGAGGCGAACTCGCATCCGCGCACGGCGGGCCTGCCCGGCAGGCCCGAGCTGGTGCACGTGGTGGCGCAGCGGCCCGCGTCGGGAGAGGGCTTCGAGGCGGTCCTCGCTCCGCGCCGGCCGCTCGCGCCCTCGGTCCCCCACCACATCGGGCTCGATCGCGCGTGCATCGAGGGCGGCGCGGAGGCGGGCGAGGCCCTCGCCGGCCTGCGGTCCTACCTGCGCCCGGACGACGTGATCGCCGCGTGGGGCCTGTACCCGATCCGGCTCGTCGAGGCGGAGGGGCTCCCCCTCTCCGACCCGCTCGACCTGCGCGGCCTCCTCGCGAGGCGGCTGGGTCGCAAGCCCGGCGCGCTCGCGGACAACCTGGGTGCGGGCGCGCTGCCGCCCCTCCCCGGGCGCGGCAGGGCGGGGAGGACGGTTGCTGAGCTCCACGCCCTCGTCCGGCTCCTCGAGCGCGGCGACCGCACGCCGCCGGTGCAGGCGCCCGCCGCGATCGCCGGGCTGGATTAGGACGGCGCCGAAAAGCATTGAACCGGGGTGACGCGCCGGGCCCAGGGGAGGGTCTTTTTGCGGCGCGTGCAGAGACCGGGTTGGTTCCGTTGAGCGGCGTAGAGGGAGAAAGAGGGCGGCGAACGGGAGGGTGGCTGTGCGCGACGTTCCGCTCGCTGCGATGCTTCAACTACCGGATGTGGGCCCTGGGCGCCCTCGTCTCGAACGTCGGGACGTGGATGCAGCGCACCGCCCAGGACTGGATCGTCCTCACCCGCCTCACCGATCAGAACGCCACGGCGGTCGGCATCGTCATGGCCCTGCAGTTCGGGCCGCAGTTCCTCCTCGCCCCGCTCACCGGCGCCGCCGCCGATCGGTTCGACCGCAGGAAGCTCCTCTTCGCCACCCAGGCCGCGATGGGCGCCCTCGCGCTGGGCCTGGGCATGCTCACCGTCGTCGGGTTCGTCCGGCTTTGGCACGTGTATGCCTTCGCGCTCCTGCTCGGCTGCGTGTCGGCGTTCGACGCGCCCGCCCGGCACACCTTCGTCGCCGATCTGGTGGAGGAGTGCGACGTCTCGAACGCGGTGGCGCTGAACTCCACCTCGTTCAACGCGGCGCGGATGATCGGGCCCGCGATCGCCGGCGTCCTCATCGCCTCCGTGGGCTCGGGCTGGGTCTTCCTCATCAACGCGGCGACCTTCGCGGCGGTGATCGCGTCCTTGAGCGTGCTGCGCGAGCGGGAGTTCCGCACCAAGCGCTGCTCGACCGTGGAGCGGGTCGGGTTCGCGGACGGGCTGCGCTACGTCGCCGGGCGCCCCGATCTGAAGGCGATCCTCCTCATGCTCTTCCTCGTCGGGACCTTCGGGTTGAACTTCCCGCTCTTCATCTCCGCGATGGCCGTCTCGGTCTTCCACAAGGGGGCCGGCGAGTACGGGCTCCTCTCCTCCCTCATGGCGGTGGGCTCGGTGGCCGGCGCGCTGGTGGCCGCCAGGCGGGAGAGGCCGCGGATGGCCTCGCTCCTCGCCGGTGCGGGGGTCTTCGCGTTCAGCGCGACCATCGCGGGTGTCCTGTCGCAATACTTGCTCTTCGGTCTGGCGCTGGTGGTGGTGGGCGTGGCGGCGCAGACTTTCACCACCACGGCGAACGGCCTGGTCCAGCTCTCCACCGAGCCGCGGATGCGGGGGCGGGTGATGGCGATCTACCTCGCGATCGCGCTCGGCGGCACGCCGATCGGCGCGCCGATCGTGGGGTGGGTGGCCGACAGGTTCGGGCCGAGGTGGGCGATCGGCGTGGGCGCCGCGTCGGGCCTCGCCGCCGCGGTGGTCGGCGTCCGGTACCTGGTGAGGCATCGGGGCCTTCGCCTCCGGGCCCGCGGCGCCCTCCGGCCGGCGCAGAGCGCCCTATCGTCGCGGTAGCCAGCGGCCCTTCGACGCGCGGCGGCCTTCGCTATCGGCGGATGGGAGGATCGAGATCTCGGCGCAGCGCCTTCGCCCCGGACGCCAGCGCGAGCTTCGCCGGGCGCGGGAGCCGCTTGATCGCCGCCTCCCGCCGCAGCGCCGCTCCCCGATCCGCGGCGGCCTCCCACCAGGCGAGGGAGACGGGGAGGCGCGCGCGGGTGTAGGCCGCGCCCTTGCCGGCCCCGTGCCGGGCCAGGCGCGCGGCGAGATCGTTCGTGGCGCCGGCGTAGAGGCTGCCGTCCGCGCAGCGCAGCAGGTAGACGCACCAGGCGCCGCGGGGAGGGAGGCCTGTCGCGGCCGAAGGTTCGCTCATCGAGCGGCCGATCCTACCTGGACGCCTTCGATCCGGCTGCGGGTTGAGACGTCGAGCCCCCGCGTTTACAAAGATCTTCCTGCAAGGAGGAGCTGGTGGTTCGGCGTGAGGAGCTGGAGGCCTACGAGGCGCTGGAGGGCACGCCGGACGCGCCCGTCTTCCTGACCTGCGAGCACGCGTCGGAGCGGCTCCCCGACGGCTGGACGTGGCGCCCGCGGGACGCGCGGCTGGCGGGCACCCACTGGGCGTTCGATCTCGGCGCGCGGGATCTGGTGCTGGAGCTCGCCGCGGCGATGGAGGCGCCCGCGGTGCTCTCGCGCTTCTCGCGGCTCCTCGTGGATCCGAACCGCCCCGAGGACTCGGAGACCCTCTTCCGCGCCGAGGCGGAAGGGGCTCCCGTGGAGCTGAACCGCGACCTCTCCGCCGAGGAGCGGGCCCGGCGGATCGAGCGCTGCTACCGGCCGTACCACGACGCGATCGATCGGCGGCTCGCCGCGCACGCGGCGCCGGTGCTCTTCTCCATCCACACCTTCACGCCGGTGTACGAGGGCGCGGTGCGTCCGATGGAGGTGGGCGTGCTCTTCGACACCCAGGACGAGCTCGCGGAGTGCGCCGCCGACGCGATCCGGGAGGCGGGCTTCGTCACCGCGCTCAACGAGCCCTACTCCGGCAAGGCCGGGCTCATCCACGCCGCCGAGCACCACGCGCAGCGGCACGGGCGCAAGGCGCTGGAGCTCGAGGTGCGCCAGGATCTCGCCGTGCGCCCGGAGGTGCGTGCGCGGCTCGTCGCGGCCCTCGCTCGCTTCTTCCGCGGCTGAAGGCCGCGGGCGGGCGCCTCCATCTCGCGGTTGCGCCGGCGGAAGCGCACGACGGGGCGTGCCGAAGGGAAGCCGACGGGCCGTCGCCGGACGCCACCGCCGCCGGGGGCCGCACCCGGCGCGGGGACTTCCGTCGCGCGCGGGACTCTTTCTGCCCCCGGTCCGATGCGATCCGCGGGGCAGCGCCGTCTCTCTGTGCACGGTGGTCGGCTACTTCGCGCCGGCGCCGCCGCGCTCGGATCCGACCCCATGATCAGACGTCTCCCGATCACCCTCCTCCTCGCCCTCGCCACCCCGGCCCTCGCCGGCGAGCTCGAAGACTACGCCTTCGGATGGCCGCTCCAGCTCGAGGGCGAGGGTGGCGTGTGGCGCTTCGAGCTCACGCCCGAGGTCTACGCGGTGATCCAGGACGAGGGGCTGGGCGACGTGGAGATCTTCGACGCCAAAGGGGCGCCGGTGGCGATGGGCCCCTACCGGCTGCCGCCCGAGCCGCCGCCCCCCGAGCGCGTGCAGCTCCCCGTCTTTCCGATCCGACGCAGCGCCGCCGGGGAGGCGCTCGACCTGCGGGTGCAGGTGGCGCGCGGCGACGACCGCTCGATCCGAAGCGTCGCGGCGCAGGTGGGCGCGGACTCCGCCGCCGTGGAGGACTTCCTCCTGGACGCCAGCCGGGTGGAGACCGCCGTGGAGAAGCTCTTCATCCAACCCCCCGACGGGATTCATGCGCTCCAGGCCCGGATCGCCGTGGACGCGAGCGACGACCTGGATCGATGGCGGATCGTCCAGCCGTCGGCGACCGTGCTCTTCCGCCACGCGGGCCAGGACGGTCCGGGCCACCTCCACGTCGATCTGCCCCCGACCCGCGCGCCCTACCTGCGGCTGCGATCCCTCGCCGGGAGCCTCCCCGCGGGCTTCGCGGTGGAGGCGCAGATCGCCCGCCCTGCCGATCGGCCGATGCGCCGATGGGTCGAGGCCCGCAGCGAGGGGAGGGACGGGCGCTGGATCTCGCGGGGATCGTTCGTCCTCGTCGGCGCGGAGCACGACGCCGAGGAGGCGGGGCAGGGGGAGGCGGAGGTGTCGGCGGGGCCGCGCGCCCGCCGCTGGCGGATCGAGGCGACGCCTCCGCTGCGGGAGGTGCCCGCCCTGCGGCTGGCCTTGGACGCCGACGCGTTCGCGTTCCTCCCCCAGGGCGCGCCGCCCTTCCTGCTGGCAGCGGGGAGCGCACCGACGCGCCGGTCGGCGCCGCTCGCGGGGCACCTCGCGCTCCGCCTGCTCCGAGAGGGCGCCGACGCTGCGCGGTAGGCGGCCCGCCGCGTGCTCGCGCCGTCAGAGCTTCCGGTGCGCGAGGCTGGGCAGCTCGCGGCGCACCCGGTTGAGGATCTCGGGCGACAGCTCCGCCAGGCAGAGGCCCGGCCCTTCGGAGCATCGCGCCACCACCACGCCCCAGGGATCGACGATCATGGCGTTGCCGTAGGTGACGCGCCCGCCGCCGTGCCTGCCGCCTTGTGCCGGCGCGATCAGCCAGCAGGTGTTCTCGATGGCCCGCGCCCGCAGCAGCACCTCCCAGTGATCCTTGCCGGTGTGGAGGGTGAACGCCGAGGGCACCGCGAGGATCTCGGCGCCCGCCCCGGCGAGGGCCCGGTAGAGCTCGGGGAAGCGCAGGTCGTAGCAGATCGACATCCCGATCGCGCCCAGCGGCGTCCTCGCCACCACCACCTCTTCGCCGGCGTCGACCACGCCGCTCTCGTGGTAGCGGGCGCCGTCCGGGATCTCGACGTCGAAGAGGTGGATCTTGCGGTAGACGGCGGCGGCCTCGCCGTCCGGGCCGTAGAGGACGCTGGTGTTGTGGATGCGCCCCGGGCCGGCCCGCTCGGCGATCGACCCGGCGAGCAGCCAGCAGCTCCGCTCGCGCGCCTTGTCGGCGAAGGCGCGGAAGGTAGGGCCGTCCAGCGCCTCGGCGCCGGCCACCTTCTGCGCCTCGGGGCCCATGAAGTCCACGTTCTCGGGCAGGGCGACGAGGCGCGCGCCGCGGTCGCAGGCCGCGTCGACCAGGGCGAGGGCTTCCCGGAGGTTGGCCTCCCGATCGTCCCTCGTCTCGAGCTGCACCGCCGCCGCGACGAAGCGCTTCATGGAGACCGACGCTATCCGATGGCCGCTCACCGGGCCAGCGGCAGATCGAACGAGAAGGTGGCACCCTTCCCGGGCTCGCCCTCGACCCAGATGTGACCTCCGTGCGCCTCCACGATCCCCTTGGAGATGACGAGGCCGAGGCCGGTCCCCCGGTGGTCGGGGCGGTCTCGGGTCCAGTAGGGTTCGAACACGAAGGGGAGGTCCTCGGGAGCGATCCCGGGGACGTCGTCCGTCACCCGACGGACCACGAGATCGCCGGCGCGCTCCGCGCGGGCGACGACGAGGCCGCCGGGCCCCGCGAACTGCGGTCGCGACCGAGGCCCTCCGCCACCTGGACCCGGCGGAGCCCGTCCTCGAGGAGGAGGATGGAGACCGTGTCGACCGCCGGGCCCACGCCCGCAGCACCACGTCTCGCAGGAGCGCGTACTCCGAGATGGCCTGCGCCAGGCCGTAGCCGTGCTCGAGCCGCTGCAGCGCCGTCTCCTCGATCAGGCGGCGCGACTTCGCCTCGGGCGCCACCTGGCCGTGAAGCAGGCCCTCGGAGAGGGAGCGGAGGACCGTCACGATCGCGCCGCCACCGTCACATCGAGAGGGGGCCGGTCAGTGCGCGATCTCCTGATCCTCGGTCGTGGAGGTGAGCCCCGCCTCGGGATGGGAGGAGCCGGCACCCGCGAAGCGGGCGGTGGGCCTCCGCCGCCGGGGCGCTGCCTCGCGCATCCCCCGCCAGGCCGCGCCCACTCCGATCTCCCGGCGGGAGGCGACCCAGAGGCGGGCCCACGAGTTGGCGGCGACCACGGCGAAGGTGAGGTCCGCCAGCTCCTTCTCCGAGAACCACTCCCGCGCCCGCCGATACACCTCGTCGGGGACACGGGACTGGCTCACCCGGGTCACGGCCTCGGCCCACCACAGCGCGGCCTTCTCCCGATCGGAGAAGAGATCCGTGTCGCGCCAGGACGGGATCGCCATGAGCCGCTGCACGGTCTCGCCGCGATTCCGGAGCGTCCGTGCGTGGACGTCGACGCAGTAGCCGCAGCCGTCGAGCTGCGAGGCGCGCAGCCGCACCAGCTCGACGAGGAACGGATCCAGGCCGCAGCGCTCCAGGTATCGCTCCATCTCGCGGAGCAGGCGCAAGGGCTGGGGCGCGACGCCGGCGTAGTCGATCCTCATCGGCTGCAGCTTGGGGAGCGCGGCCCCTCGGAGCAACCGGCGCCGCCCCAAACCGGCAGCCGATCGGCCGGCGTCGGCGATCCTCCTGGACGCGGGAGGCGCCAGCGGAGGCGTGCTCGCCGGACGAGCCGAGCAAGGCGATCGACGGATCAATCGAAGTCGGTGAGGTGCCGGCGCGTCCCGCCCCGGGGCGCGTCGCGCTTGCCCTGGCAGTCGATGCACCGCTCCACCCAGGGCATGGCGGCGAGCCTGCCCGGGGCGATCTCCTCCTCGCACTCGGCGCAGAGGCCGTAGTCCTCCGGGGCCTCGTCGATGCGGGCGATGGCCGCCTCGATGCGGGCGAGCTCGCCCGCCCGGCTCGCGTTGCGCTTGGAGGCGATCACCTGGAGCATCTCCGCCAGGGGCTGCTCGTCCTCGTCGCCTCCGACCGCCACCGGATCCCGGCGGACGGGGTCGACGCGCACCGCGCCGGCGCGGCGGATCTCGTCGCGCATGGCGATCAGGGCGGCGCGGTACCGGGAGAGGGATCGTGCGTCCATCGGCCGCATTCTACCGGGCGCGTCGACGGGGCTCCACGTTCGGGAGCCCCAGCGCGATCACCCCGAGCAAGGGTAGCCAGGCGCAGAGGCGGTAGACGAACTCGATCCCGTGGCCGTCGGCGAGGCCGCCCAGGACCGCGGCACCGATCCCGCCCATGCCGAAGGCGAAGCCGAAGAACATCCCGGAGACCATCCCCACGTGCCCGGGGATCAGCTCCTGGGCGTAGACCAGGATCGCGGAGAAGGCGGAGGAGAGGACGAGGCCGATCACCACCGTGAGCACCGCGGTCCACCCGAGGTCGGCGTATGGGAGCGCGAGGGTGAACGGCGCCACGCCCAGGACGGAGGCCCAGATCACCCACTTGCGGCCGATGCGATCGCCGATCGGCCCGCCGAGGAAGGTGCCCGCGGCCACCGCGGCGAGGAAGACGAAGAGGTGGGCCTGGGCGCTCTCCACCGAGAGGCCGAACCGCTCCATCAGGTAGAAGGTGTAGTAGCTGCTCAACGACGCCATGTAGAAGTACTTGGAGAAGAGCAGCACGCCCAGGATCGCGAGGGCGCCGATCACCCTGCCGCGCCCGAGCGAGGTCTCGCGGGGACCGGCCGGGGCGGCGACGCGGATCGGGCGGTGGTGGGCGGCGTACCAGCGGCTCACCCGGAGCAGCACCGCGATCGCCGCGAGCGACGCGAAGGAGAACCACGCCACGCTGCCGCGGCCGTGGGGCACCACGATCCAGGCGGCGAGCAGCGGGCCGATCGCCGAGCCGGCGTTGCCCCCCACCTGGAAGATGGACTGGGCGAGGCCGTGCCTGCCCCCCGACGCCATCCGCGCCACCCGCGACGACTCGGGGTGGAACACCGAGGAGCCCACGCCGACCAGGCCCGCCGCCAGGAGCAGGATCGGGAACGTCGGCGCGACGGAGAGCAGCAGGAGCCCGCACATGCTGAAGCACATGCCGATCGGCAGCGAGTACGGCATGGGCCTGCGGTCGGTGATCGTCCCCACCACCGGCTGCAGCAGCGAGGCGGTGAGCTGGTAGGTGAGGGTGATGAGCCCCACCTGGACGAAGTCGAGGTCGAAGCTGCTCTTGAGCAGCGGGTAGATGGCGAGGAGCAGCGACTGCAGCGTGTCGTTGAGCAGGTGGGAGAAGCTGATCGCCCCCAGGACGGGGAACGACGTCCGTCCCGTCAGGAGCGCATCGTCCGGGGAGGTAGAGGAGGTCACGCTGCCAACACGCATCTTGCGAACCGCTGGGCCGGGTGGCGGAGGACGCACCGGGCCCCTCGGGAGAATCCGTCTCGTCGCGTCGGAAGGGAACGGGCGGGAGGCCCCCCTTTACACGGCGGGCCTCCGGCGGGGAAGGGACGCCTCCAGGATCGCGGAGAGGATCACCACCACCGCGCAGCCGATCACGTTGAACCAGAGGAAGCCCAGGTCGGAGGCGAAGTAGAGCGCGGCGACGATCGACTGGGCGACGAGCGCGGCGATCAGCACCGGCGTGGCGCTCACTCGCTTCACGAAGAACCCGACCACGAAGAGGCCGAGGACGGTGCCGTAGAAGATCGAGCCGAGGATGTTCACCGCCTCGATGAGGTTGTCCACCAGGGAGGCGAAGGTGGCGAAGCCGATGGCCAGGAGCCCCCAGAACACGGTGAAGAGCTTCGACACGAGGAGCCTGCGCTCCGGACGGGGGATCCTGCCCAGGGCCCGCTCCCAGAGGTCGACGGTGCTCGTCTGGCCCAGGGCTGCGAGCTCGCTGGCGGTCGAGCTCATGGCGGCGCAGAGGATCACGGCGATGAGCAGGCCCACGAGCCCGGAGGGAAGGTAGCGCAGCACGAAGCCGAGGAAGACGTAGTCGGCGTCCTTCGTCTCCGTCCCGGGGAGGGCCCTGGCCACGAGCTCCTTCGCCTCGCCCCGGATCTCGTCCACCGCCGCGGAGGCCTCGCGCAGCCTCGCCCGCGCCGCGGCCTCGAGGGCCTCGTCGCCGCGGCTGGCCACGAAGGCGCTCGCGGCATCCCGCCGGGCGGCGAAGGCGGAGTCGTACCGCGCCTCGATCGCCTGGAGCGCGGCGCCGTGCTCCGTGGCCCGCGCCCGCTCAAGCGCCGCCTGGTTGAAGAAGATCGGCGGCTGCGTGAACAGGTAGAAGACGAAGACGAGGATGCCGATGAAGAGGATGAAGAACTGCATCGGCACCTTGAACATGCCGTTGAAGATCAGCCCCAGGCGGCTCTCCGTCACCGAGCGCCCCGAGAGGTAGCGCTGCACCTGCGACTGGTCGGTGCCGAAGTAGGAGAGCGCGAGGAAGAAGCCGCCGGTGATCCCCGACCAGAAGTTGTAGCGGCTGCCCGGGTCCAGATCGAAGCTGATCACGTTCATGCGATCGAGGGCGCCGGCGAGGCTCACCGCCGAGGGGAGCGACACCTCGCCGGGGAGGCGCCAGACCACCACGGCGGCGGCCACCGCCATGCCCCCCATCATCACGATCATCTGCTGCTTCTGGGTCTGGCTCACCGCCTTGGTGCCGCCGGAGACCGTGTAGCCGATCACCACCACGCCGATCGCCACGATCACCCAGTCCAGGCGCCAGCCCATGATCGATGCGAGGATGATCGAGGGCGCGTAGATGGTGATGCCGGCGGCCAGGCCCCGCTGCACCAGGAAGAGCAGCGCGCCCAGGTAGCGCACCCGGTGATCGAAGCGGTGCTCCAGGTACTCGTAGGCGGTGTAGACCTTGAGCCGGTAGTAGATCGGCACGAAGACCGCGCTGATCACCACCATGGCCAGCGGCAGCCCGAAGTAGAACTGCACGAAGCGCATCCCGTCGTCGAACGCCTGGCCCGGCGTGGAGAGGAAGGTGATGGCGCTGGCCTGGGTGGCCATGATGCTGAGGCCGATGGTGGGCCACCGGAGGGTGCCGTCGCGCAGGTAGCTCTCGGCGTCGCCGCCCCGCGTCTTCCAGGCGCCGTAGACGACGATGAAACCGATGGTGAAGACGAGGACGGACCAGTCGAGGAGGGTCACGAGGCCCACCTCGTAAGCGCCCAGAAGAGGATCGCGGTGGCGGCCAGCTCGCCGATCACCAGGGCGTAGACGTTGCGCCAGGTGCCGAGGAAGGGGGGTGGCGCGTCCACCGCGTCGCGGGCCGGCTCGGCGGGCGCCGCCGCCTGGGGCTGGATCGCGAGGTTCTCGTCGCTCAAGGCCTGGACACCAGGTTGGAGAAGAGTCGATAGGCGCCGGGGACGCCGGCGCGGAGCTGCCGGAAGAAGGCGAGGCCGGTGTAGACGTAACGGCCCTTCCCCACCGTCGCCACCAGCGTCCCTCCCTCCTGCGGATCCTCGCCGGGATCCCGCGCGCGCAGGAGCGGTCGGTACCGCGGATCCCACCTCGACGCGAAGTAGAGCCCCCGCTCCTGGACCCAGCCCTCGAAGTCGGCGGGCCCGATGAGGTTGGGCGCTCGGAGGAGGGGATCCCGCTCGTCCACCGGGATCATCTCCGCCGTCTCGTCGGTGATCCGCCCCGGGCCGATCTCGAGGGGGTACGGCCCCACCGGCACCTCGAGGGGCGACCAGCGGCTCACCGTGACGTACTGGACCACGACCACGCCGCCGCGCTCCGCGTACGCCATCAGCCGGTCGTGGTTGGCCACCACCGCCGGCCGGGTGTTGTAGGCGCGGATCCCCACCACGATGGCGGCGAAGCGATCGAGATCCCCGGTGCGGAGCTGCTCGTCGTCGAGGGTCTCCACCCGGGCGCCCACGTGGGCGAGGTCCTCGGCGATCGAGTCGCCGGAGCCCTGCACGTAGCCGATCCGCCCCCGGGGCAGCTCGAGGCGCAGCGGCGCGATCCGCAGCGAGGCGGGCTGCAGCACCGTCTGCACCGGGATGTGGGGGTGGTCGATCGTGTCCTCCCGCCACGACCACGCCTTGCCGTCGACCTCCACCTCCGGCTCCACGCGGATCGCCTCGGCGTCCTCTGGTGCCGTCACCTCGAAGCGGATCGTGGTCTCGTCGCCCGCGCGGGCGAGGGCCACCTCCTGCACCTTCGGCTCCGACCTCCACCCGCGCGGCAGGGGGAGGCGAACCTCTCCGCGGACGCCGTCTCTGCCCGCCCGGACCCGGAGCGCCACCGGGCCCGCCTGGCCGTTGGGGACCATCACCGCGTCGCGGGTGGGCGTCACGGTGATCGGCGGGACCACCAGGAACGGGCGGACCCGCTCGCCGTGGACGCGGTCGGTCCAGGCGAGGACCAGAGGTGCGTCCACGCGCAGCTCCCGGCCCTCGACCTCCAGCTCCGCCCGCACCACCAGCGCCGCGGGGCCGCGGGGGGCGCCGGCGAGCCGGGGATCCTCGGCGTGGAACCGGCCCGCCGCGGGCGGGCGCGCCAGCCAGTAGGGCGCGGACGGCCTCGCGCCCGCGGGAACGCGCACCTTCTGCCGGTAGAGCTTCCTGTCCTCCAGCCCCAGCGGCACGCCCGGCTCGATCGCCGCGCCGCCCGGAAACTCGATCCGCCGCAGGGAGACCTGCGCCGGGCGCCTCGCCAGGATCTCGAGCTCCAGCTCGATCTCGCTCCCCGGCGCGGCGAAGGGGCGAGGGGCGGTGGCGCGCACCCACACCCCCGCGACGGCGGCGATCATCTCGTCCGCGGCGGCGGCCGCGTCGTCCCTGCGGATGGACGGGGGCAGGGCCGAAAGGGCCTCCCGGGCGCGGAGCAGGTGGGGCAGCGCGCCCTCCGGCCGATCCCGCTCGAGCCCCCGGCGGGCGGCGGCGAGGGCCTCGTCCACGGCGGCGCCCTCGGCGCCGAAGCGCTCCTGCCACGTGGACGCGACGCCCTCGAGGAGGTCCTCCTTCGGCGCGCTCCCGGACACGGGGACGAAGCGCTCGATCAGGCTCCCCCGCTGGCCGGCGATCCCGAAGCCCTGGCTCTTGTGCTGGCTGCGCGAGTGCGCGGCGAGTTCGGCCCAGCCCATGCCGAGGCGGGGATCGAAGCCGCCCACGTTCACCACGAGGGCGCCCTCGGGGTTCGCGCCGCTCCAGGGCGTCACGTTGTGGACCAGGCGCGTGGCCTTCCAGGCGGGGAGCTTCTGCTCGGGGAAGCGCGCCGGATCGGCGGCGGCGGCGAAGGCCTCCCGGGCCAGGATCGCCGAGGCGGTGTGGTGCCCGTGGTTGGGCGGGTTCTCGTCGAAGCGGGTGACGATCACGTCGGGCTGGAACGAGCGGATCACCCGGACCACGTCGCCGAGCGCCTCTTCCTTCCCCCAGATCTCCAGGGTCTCCGCCGCGCTCTTCGAGTAGCCGAAGTCCCGCACCTGGGTGAAGAACTGCAGGGCGCCGTCGAGGCGCCTCGCGGCGAGGAGCTCCTCGGTGCGGATCACGTCGAGGAGCGTCCCCTGCTCGGTGCCGATGAGGTTCTGCCCGCCTCCGCCCCGCGTCATCGAGAGGTACGCCGCGTGCACGTGGCGGTGGTTGGCGAGCCAGGCCAGGAGGCGGGTGTTCTCGTCGTCCGGATGGGCGGCCACGTAGAGCACGCGGGCGGTGGACGCGAGGCGATCGAGGGCGTGGGCGAGCTCACCCGGATGCATGTCGGGCTCCATGGCACGGGAGGAGAGGGGGGCGAGAAGCAGCAGCGCCGCAGCGAGGGTTCTCATTCTTGCTCCGCGCGGGAGGCGAGGATCCTCCGGTAGAAGGCGAGGTAGCGATCGAGGGCCAGGTCCCGGCGGAACCGGTCGAGGGCGCGGGCGCGGGCGGCGGCGCCGAGCCGATCCCGGGCCCCCGGCGTGGCGAGGGTGGCCACGATGCGCGCCGCGAGGGCGTCGGCGTCGAAGGGATCCACGAGGGCGCCGACGTCGGGCGGCACCACCTCGTCGAGGCCGCCGACGCGGTACCCGAAGACCGGCACGCCGCAGGCGAGCGCTTCGAGGGCGGCGAGGCCGAAGCTCTCGCTCTCGCTGGGGAGGAGGAAGGCGTCGGCGTGGCGCAGCTCCTCCACGAAGGCGGTGCCCTGCGGGCCGAGGAACCGGACGCTCCCGCACAGGCCGAGCTCGTGCACCCGCGCCTCCACCCGCTCGCGATCGGGGCCGTCGCCGACGAGGACGAGGCGGGCGGGGAGGTGCCGGCGGACCCTCGCGAGGATCTCGGGGAGATCCGGGGTCCGCTTCACCGTCCGGAAGTTGGAGACGTGGAAGAGGATCGGGCCGCTCCCTCCTTCCGGAAAGAGCCGCAGCAGCCGCGAGGGATCGCGCGCTCGCGGCGGCGAGAAGCGCTCGGTGTCGACGAAGTTGGCGATGATCTCCACGTCGGCCTCGATCCCGAGGCGATCGCGGGCCTCCTGGCGCAGCCACGCGGAGGGCGCGACGATCCCGTCGGACGCCGCCACCGCGGCGGCCGTGATCGCCCGTAGGCGGGGATCGGATCCGGTGCGGTTGACGTCGGTCCCGTGGAGGGAGGTGACGAGCGGCGGCGCGCCGGGACCGAGGAAGGCGCGGGCGAGGGCGCCGCACGCGGCGTGGGGCACGGCGTAGTGCACGTGGAGGAGGTCGAGCCGATGCGCCCGGGCCACCTCGAGGATCTTCGACGCGAGCGCCGATTCGTAGGGCGCGTGCTCGAAGAGCGGGTAGTCGGGGACGTCGGCCACGTGCACCGCGAGCTGCGGCGGCGTCGACTCGAGGCGGCCGGGCCGCGCCGAGGAGACGAGGTGGACCCGATGCCCCCGCTCGGCGAGGCCCATCGCGAGCTCGGTGGCGACGACGCCGCTCCCGCCCAGGCTGGGGAAGCAGACCATGCCGATCGTGAGGGGGTTCAAGGCTCCAGCTCCCGCAGCGACGCGTCGAAGGGCTCGGCCGCGGCGATCACGCGCTCGGTGAAGGCGCGCCCGCCCCACCGCGCCGCGAGGTGCGGGACGCCCAGGACGCGCTCCTGGGGCGCGCCCGGGTGGAGGAGGCGCCGGAGCCTGCGCACGTTCTCCACCAGGGCCTCGTCGCGGCGTAGGCAGACCGCGGCGTGCCGGGCGGCGAAGCGATCGAGCGCCACGCGGACGGTGTTGCGGGTGCGGGCGAGCGCCTTCTCCATCTCGCCGCCCAGGGGCGCGGCGGCCTCGACCAGGGCGGCCTCCACCGTCTCGAGGAGCGACGCCGGGAGCGTGGGGCGCTCCCGCGCGCACCGCTCGAGGAGCACCTCCTCGGCGAGCGCGGCGTCGGCGGGATCGAGATCGAGCCTGCGCAAGAGGCGCCTGGCGCGGGGCTCGACGACGACGAATCGGGCGCGGTGCGCGACGAGCGGCATCTCGCGCTCGAAGAGCTCGTAGACGGGCGGGAGCTGCGCGAGGTACGCCAGCTCCCCTGGACCGCCGACGTAGCACGCGGTGGGCAGGAGCGCGTCCTGGAGCAGGGGCCGGAGCAGGGCGCTGGTGGAGAAGCGCAAGGGATCCCGGTCGAGGATCGAGACGAGCTCGGCCAGCTCGTGGCGACCTCCGCCCCCCACCTCGGCAAGGTCGGCGTCCAGGCGGTAGCGAGGGCCCTCGGCGCCGTCGGGGTGGAAGAAGGAGAGGGGCGCGCCGTCCCGGACGTGGACGGCCAATGGGTACCCTGCCGCGCGGATCCGCTCGCTGCGCGCGGCGAGGGCGGCGGAGATGGCCCTCGCGTCCTGCAGCGCCCGGAGGTGGACGGGGCGCCCCGCCTCCGCGAGGGCCTGCGTGCGCGGGTCCACGAGCACCAGCCCGGCGTCGGCGAAGAGGTCGGCGAGGACGCCGGCAAAGGCGTCGCCGAGCCGGGCACCCTCCCGGTAGTGGCGCCGGAGGAGCGAGAGGTGCTCCTCGGCGTGCGGGAGATCCCGCAGCTCGTCGCCGAGAAGATCGTGGAGGGCATCGACCTCCGCCGGGAGCCGGCGGTGGGCGATGGAGATCCGCCCCTCGTCGTGGGGGATCCGCAGCTCGACGAGCCTGCCGTCCGGCGCGGCGATCGTGCAGGCGGCGATCTCGGGGAGGTCGTGGTCCTCGGTCTGCAGCCAGAAGACCGGCACCACCGCCCGGCCGGTCTCGGCCTCGAGGGCCCGGGCGATGCGGACGGCCGAGGCCGCCTTGTACAGGGTGTAGAGCGGCCCCAGGAAGAGGCCCGCCTGCTGGCCCGTCACCACCGCCGCGGCGCCGGCCCGGAGGGCGGCGAGGTTGCGCGCCCGGGCCGGGCTCTGGCCGAAGCGGGCGTTCTGCGCCTCGAGCTCGTCCGCCACCCGGGGGTCGAGGGGACGGATCGCCCCCTCGACGGCGCGCCGCCTGTCGCCGGCGTCGCCGAAGTGGGAGGGGAAGAGGTCCTTCGCCTCTCCCCGCAGGTAGGACTGGGCGAGGCCGCGGGCCACGAGGCCTACTTCTGCCAGCCGGCGATCGCCGCGGAGATCCGCTCCACGTAGAAGGGGTAGATCCGATCGCCCTTGCCGAGGGCCTGGGCCTTCTTGGCGGTCTTCACCGCGTCGGACCTCTTGCCGGCCTTGGCCTGGAGCTGCGCCTTCACCCAGTGGTTCCACCAGGTGGGCTTGATGGCGATCGACGCGTCGGCGTGCTGGAGCGCGACCTCGACGTCGCCGTCGTGATCGAGGAGCCAGCGCGCGGTCTCGAACGCGGGACGCCACGCGTCCGCCACCGCCTTCTCGAGGTTCGCGGTGACGTGCGCGCCGGTGTCCACGGCCACGGGGACGGAGACGCGCAGCTTCTCCCACTCCAGATCCAGCCGGACGTCGTTCTCGGTGACGTTGGAGAAGAGAAAGGCGAGGCGCTCGCGGGGCTCGGCCAGCGCGGTGGGCGTCACCTCGATGCGGGCGACGTCCTTGGCGGGGTCGTAGTCGAAGCTGCCCCAGGTCTTCGGGTTGGAGTTCAGCACCACCGTCCACTTGGACTCGCCGGGGATGGTGAAGAGCGAGTAGGTGCCGGCGGGGACCTGGACGCCGCCGAAGGTGAAGTCGCGGTTGGAGGTGAAGGTGGTGGCCTCGTTGGCGCCGGTGCGCCACACCTCGCCGAAGGGGACGAGCCCGCCCCAGATCGTGCGGCCCTTCACCGCGGGGCTCGAGTACGCCACGGCGAGCTGGGTGATGCCGACCTGCTGCTCCACCCGTGCCTTGGGGCTCTGCTGCGGAAGCTCGATGGCATGGGCCAGGCCGGGGGGGAGCGCGACGGCGACGCCTGCGAGCAGGGCCGCGATGAGGAGGCGGGCGAGCATGGGGTTCTCCTTTGGTAGCGAGGGAAGGGGTCGGGAACGGACTTCGGGCCGGTATATTCCCGGTTTTTCGCCAGCGGGGACACGAATTTCGGGGCCGTCGGGGCGAGCGGAGCCCGGCGCCCGGGAGCGTCCGATCGGCGGCGGCCTCAAGTCCCGCCGCCGGGATCCGGCTCGTCGAAGACCTGCCGTCGGTGCCCCTGTCCATCCCGGGCGATGACGCGATCCCAGAGGCCGGGCGGGACGATCCTCGCCAGCCGCGTCGCCGCGGCGAGCGGCCACGGGAAGGTCACCAACTGCCGCCGCCTCTCGATCCCGGCGACGATCCGCTCCGCGGCGTCGCCCACCTGCATCAGGAACGGCATGTGGAAGCGGTTGCGGTCGGTCATCGGGGTGCGCACGAAGCCGGGGCGCACGTCGGTGACGAAGACGCCGGTATCGCGCAGATCGACCCGGAGGCTCTCGAGGAACACCATGAGGAACGCCTTCGAGGCGCTGTAGGCGGCGCTCGCCGGCATCCCGCGGTAGCCGGCGAGGCTCGAGATCCCCACGAGGTGGCCGCGCCCGCGCTCCACCATCCGCGGCAGCACGGCGAGCAGGCTCGCCACCGCGCCGTCTACGTTGATCCGGAGCGTCTGGGCGCAGTCCTCCCAGCGGAGCTTCCCCGCCCAGCGCGAGCCGCCCACCCCGGCGTTCGCCACCACCAGATCGATCCCGGAGACCTCGTCGTCGATCCGGAGCAGCGCCTCGGTGGTGGCGACGGGATCGGAGACGTCGAGGGGCTCCACCCGCGCGGCGCCGCCGCTCGCCCGGATGCGGGCGGCGAGGGCCTCGAGCGCGTCCTGGCGCCGGGCGGAGAGGATCACCTCCACGCCCCGGGCGGCGAGCCGCTCGGCGAGCGCGGCGCCGATGCCGCTCGACGCCCCCGAGATCCATGCGGTGCGGATGCCTTCGATCATGCGTGCCCTCTCCTGCCCGCACACTTATCCGACGGGGGGACGCCGATCCATCGGCGCGTGGCCCCTTGGTCGGAGGAGAGGACGATCGGGATCTCGGCGAGCCGCCGATCCATGGGCGCGTGTCCTTCTCTCGGCCGCGTTTGCGCAGGCGGCCGGCGCTCCGCTATGAACCGCTCTCGCATGCACGTCGGATCGCTCACAGCGGCGCGGCTCGCGGCCTGGGCCCGCGATCGCGGCGCCTCCCCCGCCGCCGCGGCGCAGCTCGCCCGGGCGGTGGTGGGGCGCTTCGCGGGGAGGGAGCTCGCCGCCTCGCCGTCGCGGCGGCTCCTGGAGGCGGCCGAGCGCGATCTGGGCTGGGACGTACCGCGGACGGAGCCGGTGGAGGATCCCGACGGAACGATCCGCCACGCGGTGCGGCTGGCGGACGGGATCGTCGTGGAGGCCGTGGCGATCCCCCACCCGGCGCGCACCACCGTCTGCCTCTCCGCCCAGGCCGGCTGCGCCCGCGGCTGCCTCTTCTGCGAGACGGGGCGCCTCGGCCTGCAGCGCCAGCTCGCCGCCCACGAGATCGTGGGGCAGTTCGCCGCCGTGTCCCGGCACCTGGCGGCGATCGGCCGGCCTGCTCCGACCAACGTGGTCTTCATGGGGATGGGCGAGCCCCTCGACAACCTGGACGCGGTGCTGGCCGCCGCGGACGTGCTCGCCGAGCCCTGCGGCTTCGCGGTGGCGCCCAGGCGGATCACGGTCTCGACCGTGGGCGTGGTGCCGCGCATGCGCGAGTTCTATCGGCGGGGGCGCTACCGCCTGGCCGTCAGCCTGCACGCCGCCAACGACGAGGAGCGGCGGGCGCTCCTCCCCGTGGCGCGCACCTGGGATCTGGCGGCGCTGCGGGCCGCGATCGCCGAGTCGCCGGAGCCGGTCCTCGTCCAGTGGACCCTCATCGAGGGCGTGAACGACTCCGACCGCCACGCGGACGAGCTCCTCGCCTTCTGCGACGGGCTGGACGTGCGGGTGAACCTCATCCCTCTCAACCCGGGGCCGGAGGAGACGCTGCGGGCGCCGCCGATGGAGCGGGTGCGGGCGTTCCAGAAGCGCCTGCGCGATCGGGGGCAGCGGGCCCTGGTGCGCATGCCCCACGGCCAGGAGGTCGGCGGCGCGTGCGGTCAGCTCGCGGGGGCGCTGCGCGGCCGGCCCAAGGAGAGGCCCTCGCTCCCGGTGATCGGCGGGTCCCCGCTGCGGACGGCCTGAACCCTTCCGCTGCCCCGGCCGCCGGGCCGGGGAGAAGGAGCGGGATCGCCCTTCACGCCGGGCGTGAGCCGTCGAACCGCCGCCGCATGGCCCCAAGCGCGATGGCGAGGCCGGCGAAGAGCAGGGCGCCGCCGCCGCCCGCGCGCAATAGTCCTCGTGGACGGCAGGATGCGGCGCGGCGCTGCCCAGGAGGCTCGAGACGTCGCCGATGGGCGAGAGGTCGCCCCGCCGCGGATCCGCGTACCACCCGTCGAACGAGCCGAGGTCCACCTCGGCGAGGTTCGACGCCTCCTCGTGGATCGCCCCCGTCAGTGGGCGAGGGGCTTCCAGTCCGGGTGGTCGAAGTGCTTGGCGTACGCCTCCAGGGCGCGGACGATCTGGACCACGCCCATCATGCGGTCGCCGTCGGCCTTCATGACCTTGGCGCCGTCGAAGAAGTCCACCAGGAGGATGTGGAGCTGCGCGTCGACGTCCGGAGGGAGCTTGCACTCGGCCATGATGGAGACGAGCCGCTTCTCGACCCGGCCGGCGAGGGCCTGGTACTGCTCGGCGGTGAAGGTCTTGGCGTGGATCGCCTTCACGTGGGGCTGCAGCTCGTCGCGCAGGGCCTCCATGCCGGCGCGGAGCGGGGCGTCCGTCTGCCACTTCTTCCCGTCGTTCAGACGCAGGGTCGCACCCGGCGCGTTCCCGTGGTCGTGCCCGTGTTCGTGTGCGTGGTCGTGGTGGTGTGCGTGGTCGTGGTGGTGTGCGTGATCGGCGGCGGGCTCCGCCGCAAGCGCCGTGGGGGCGAGGAGGAGGCTCGCCGCACCTGCGGCCACCTTGAGAATCCGGATGGATGCCATGTCGTTCCTTTCGCGGTCGAGGAGCAGGTGTGGCTCCTCCTCCCTCGTAACCGCCGAGGCGCTCCGGCGCGGCCACGGGAGGCGCCGGAGCGTATGACCTGGATCATCTTCGGAAGGCGGGTCGGGCTACTTCTTCCCGAGCCCCTCGGCGGCGAAGGCGCGCTGGGCGGCGGGGCGGGCCTTCAGCGCCTCGGCGTGCCGGCGGAGGTTCGGGAAGCGGGCGAGGTCGAGCTTGGCGACCGGCTCCGCCCAGGAGACGAAGACGTACAGATAGGGATCGACCACCGAGTAGCTCTCGCCCAGGGCCCAGGGGCCCTCGCCCAGCCGCTCTTCGGCGATTCCGAGGCACTTCTCCACCCGCGCGATCGCCACCCTTCTGGCGTCGTCGTGCCGGGCGGGATCCGACACCGCGCCCGCCGGGTTGAAGATCCGGCCGTAGGCCGGGTGCACCGTGGTGCCGAGGAAGGCGATCCACTCGTCGGCCCGGGCCCTCTCGAAGGTGCCCTCCTGGGGCAGGAGCTTCTTCTCGGGGACCTGCGCCGCCACCCAGTGCAGGATCGCGGAGTTCTGGGTGAGGACCCTTCCGTCGTCGAAGACGAGGACGGGCACCTGGGCCATGGGGTTGAGGCGCTTCACCTCCTCGAACGACGGCTCCCCCTTCTGGACGGGCCGGTACTCGTACGGGATCCCCGCCTCCTCGAAGACGATGTGGGGGGCGAGAGGGCAGGCGCCGGGCAGACCGAACAGCTTCACCATTACGGATCCTCCAGGGGCCGGGATGGCCCGAGTGAACGGCTGCATGATGCAGGGCGCGGCGCATGGTTGCTCGGCAAGGAACGGGATGGAGTCGAGCCGGCGACGGCTCGAGGCCGCGCGGCGCCTCGACCGGGGTGGGCGGGTACCCCCGAACCGGAGCCTCTCGAGGGTTTCCTGCCGGCGGATGCGCGCTCTCGATGCCTCCTGCGCGCGCGGCGGTGCTACCTTGGAGCGATGCCGCCTGCGATCATCGTCCACGGAGGCGCGGGCGCCATCGCCAGCGACGACCGCGCCGCGGCGTGCGCCGACGGCTGCCTCGCCGCCGCCCGGATCGGCCACGCCATCCTTTCCCGGGGAGGAAGCGCCCTCGACGCGGTGGAGGCGGCCTGCGCCGCCCTCGAGGACGATCCCCTCTTCAACGCCGGCACGGGCTCGTGCCTGAACGCCGACGGAGAGGTCGAGCTGGACGCCTCGATCATGGAGGGATCGACCCTGCGCGCGGGAGGCGTCGCGCTGGTGCGGACCGTGAAGAACCCGATCCGCCTGGCGCGCCTGGTGATGGAGCGATCGCCCCACGTGCTCCTCGCCGGCGAGGGCGTCGAGCGCTTCGCGCGGGAGCAGGGGCTGGCGCCCCATCCGCCCGCCCTCCTCGTCACCGATCGCGCCCTGGAGAGGTGGAGGGAGGAGCGGGCAAAGGGGATCGCGCCAAGGCTCGGCACCGTGGGCGCGGTGGCGATCGACGGCGCGGGGCGGGTGGCGGCCGCGACCTCCACCGGCGGCACCAGCGGGAAGCTCGCCGGGAGGATCGGCGACTCGCCCCTGCCGGGCAGCGGGCTCTACGCCGACGACGAGGCCGGGGCCGTCTCCGCCACGGGGCAGGGCGAGGCGATCATCCGGGTGGTCCTCTCCAAGCTCGTCTGCGATCGGATGGCGGCGGGCGATCCGGCGGAGGTCGCCGCGGCGGCCGGCGTGCGGCAGCTCGCCCGTGTGGGAGGAGAGGGCGGGGTCATCGCGGTGGATCGCCGAGGCCGCCTCGGCTTCGCCATGAACACCCCGCGGATGAGCCGCGCGTCGATCGACGCCGACGGCAGCGAGGCGAAGGGCTTCGAGCCCTAGCGATCCGGAAGGGCGCGGCCGGGTGCGGGCGTGCTTGCGGCCAGGTGAATGCCGATACCTGGCTCAGCGCGTGGGGCGCCCGCGCTCGGCCGTTCCGGACAGCGGCGCGCCGCCTCCCGTACGATGGCTGCCTTCCGGTGGGGCGGCTGCATGCTCAGCATCGCCTCGCCCAGCACGAGCGACGCGGCGCCGTCGGGCAGCGGCACCTCGGAGGCGTCGCCCTGGAGGATCCGCGCGTCGGCGCGTCCCGCCGACGCGCTTCCATCGGTTGCATCTCCGTCCTCTTTTTTGATAGCCGGTCTGCAGCTCGTTCTCGAGATGTTTCGAAAATTGCGCGGAACCCCCGCCTTCGCCAACTCCCCGTTCGAGCGGATGAGCGGCGCTCGAGCGCTTCATTCGAACGGCTACCGGGAGGAGCGTCCTCTGCGGGACAGCGCCTCGAAAGGATCGTCCCGGCACGCGGCGCGAGCCTGTACCCTCCCCTCGCCACCCGCCCGGCGGGAACGAAGCCGCCCCTCGGGCATCCAGGCAAGCGTCGCCGGCCCCCCCTCGGCGAGAAAGGATTCCACGATGAAGATCGACATCGGCATCGACGCCGAGCAGCGCGAGGAGATCGCGAAGGGCCTGTCCCGCGTGCTCGCGGACTCCTACACGCTGTACCTCCAGACCCACAACTTCCACTGGAACGTCACCGGGCCCATGTTCCAGACGCTGCACCTCATGTTCGAGACGCAGTACGGCGAGCTGGCACAGGCGGTGGACCAGATCGCCGAGCGGATCCGGGCGCTGGGGCTGCCGGCGCCGGGGACCTACAAGCAGTTCGGCGAGCTCTCCTCGGTGCGGGAAGTGGAGGGCGCGCCCAAGGCGGAGGACATGATCCGCACCCTCGTGCAGGGCCACGAGACCGTCGCCCGCACGGCCCGCGAGGTCTTCAAGGCCTGCGAGGCCGCCAACGATCAGCCCTCCTGCGATCTGCTCACGCAGCGCATGCAGACCCACGAGAAGACCGCCTGGATGCTGCGCAGCCTCCTCGAGTGATCGACGACGGGGCCCGAGGGCGCCTGCGAGCGATCGCCCTCGGATCCCGCGGGGCGTTCCTTCCCTCGCCCCGGGCCTGCTACACCTGGGGCATGAAGACCTCTCTCCTCGTCGCGATGCTCCTCGCCGCCTCGGCCTGCAGCCGGACGGCGACCGTCTCCCCCACCACCCTCCCCGCGCCGGCCGTCGCAGGCGAGGGCGGCGACGCCCTCATCGCCTCCGCCCGCGACGACGGCCGGGCCGCCCCGGCGGGCGGCGACGTCCTCGCCACCTCGGCAGGAGACGTGCGAATCGTGCCCGTGTACCACGGCACGCTGCGCCTCGAGATCGACGGCACGACCGTCTGGATCGACCCGTGGTCGCAGGGGGATCTCTCCGGCCCCGAGGCGGACTACGTCCTCGTCACCGACGTCCACCCGGACCACTTCGATCCGGCCGCGCTGGAGTCGGTGCGGAAGGACGACACGGTGGTGGTGGCGCCCGCCGCAGTGGCGGAGAAGGTCCCGGGCGCCGTCGCCCTCGCGAACGGCGAGTCGCGCGCCTTCGGGAACCTCTCGGTGCGGGCGATCCCCATGTACAACCTCAAGCGCGGCCCCGAGGAGGGGAAGCTCTACCACGACAAGGGCCGGGGCAACGGGTACCTCATCACGATCGGTGACAAGGTCGTCTACGTGTCCGGCGACACCGAGTGCACCGAGGAGATGAAGGCGCTGGAGGACGTCGACGTCGCCTTCGTGTCCATGAACCTGCCCTACACCATGCCCCCGTCGGAGGCCGCGGTGTGCGTCCGCGCCTTCCGCCCCAAGGTGCTCTACCCCTACCACTACCGGGGATCGGACCTCGCCGAGTTGCAGGCCGATCTGGCCGACGTGCCGGAGGTCGAGATCCGGCTGCGCGACTGGTACTGAGCGCCCCGCGCGTCGGGGGAGTCCCGAACCCGCGCCGGCTTGCAGCCGGGCCCTCTCGCATCAGGTCGGGCCGGCGCCCGGTTGGCCGCGGCCCGGGCCGATGGACACGTTACGGCCGTGGTCCTGCAGGAGTGGCTGTCCGTCACCGGGACGATCATCGAGGCCGCCGGCGCCGTCGTCATCGTCGTCGGCGTCGTCTACGCCCTGGTGACGTCGATCGGCAAGTGGCGCAAAGGCACCGCGGAGGACGCCTACGCCTCGTTCCGGGGCAACCTCGCCCGATCGATCCTCCTCGGTCTCGAGCTCCTCGTCGGCGGCGACATCATCCGCACCATCACCGCCGCGCCGAGCCTGAACGAGGTCCTGGTGCTGTCGATCATCGTGCTGATCCGGACCCTGCTCAGCTTCACCCTCCAGATCGAGGTGGAGGGGCGCTGGCCCTGGGAGGGTCGCTCCCGCCACGCCCCCTGACGAACCGACTGCGCCGGATTCTTCTCGGTCGAACGCGGCACCCGCTCCGACCGCGGGATGTCGTGGTTCGAACCCGGACCGCGCCCCGGCGATCGCGCCGCCCCGCTCGCCCGGATAGGTTGGACGGCTTCACCACCGGAGGCCGAGATGGGACGTTTCGTCTGGTACGAGCTGTTGACCACCGACACCGAGGGCGCCAAGTCCTTCTACACCGATCTGATCGGCTGGAAGGTGAAGCACGATCCGGACGGCTACGACGAGTGGAGGGTGGGAGAGGGGAGCATCGGCGGGGTGATGGAGCTGCCCACCGACGCCAGGGCCGGAGGGGCGTCGCCCTTCTGGCTCGGCTACGTCGCGGTGAAGGACGTGGACGCCGCCGCCGACCAGGCCGCGAAGCTGGGCGGGAGGGTCCACCGCGCGCCCGCCGACATCCCCGGCGTGGGACGCTTCGCCGTCCTCGCGGATCCGCAGGGCGCGCACTTCGGCATCTTCTCGGCGAAGCGGTAGCGGCGGGCGGCATCCCCGCCAGGGATCGACGGGTACCTCCGCGTCGGGGAGCATGGGCGGCCCCTTCGCCGGGGATCGGCGGACGGTGCCTCCGTCAGGGGGCGGCGGCGGCCCGATGGGGGGCGGTCTCCGCCTTCCCCTCGGCGGCCCTCCCCTTCTTCGCCACCCGGCGCCACTGCCACGGCGGGGTGGGAGACGGATCGGCCCACAGCCCGCGCCTCGCCGCGCGGCTCTCCCCTTCCGCGTCGGCGTAGGCGCGGCGGTCCGCGGCAGGCTGCTCTTTGGCGTACTGCCGGTACCACCACGCCATGCCCGCCCGCACCTGCGCCAGGTTCGCGTCCACCAGCTCGCAGGGCTCCCGCTCGCACGCGGGATCGGCGACCAGCACCTTGCCGAGGATCCGGCCCCAGTGATCGCGCTTCGTCCACTCCACCCGGACGTCCTTGCGGAACACCAGGTCCGACAGATGCTCGCGGGAGCGCTGC
>DATMSB010000166.1:0-10960 GCA_035565615.1 Vulgatibacter sp.
GGAAGTAGAGGTCCTCCCGGAACCTGCCGGAGAGGACCTCCTGCCGCAGATCCTTCTTGCTCGCCGCGACCACCCGGACGTCGAGGGGGATCGGCGCGTGGGCGCCCAGGCGCTGGATCACCCGATCCTCGATGGCGCGCAGGAGCTTGGGCTGCAGGTCCCGGGGCAGGTCGTCGATCTCGTCGATGAAGAGCGTGCCGCCGTGGCAGATCTCGAGGGCGCCGCGACGGGTCTGGGTCGCGCCCGTGAATGCGCCCTTCTCGTGGCCGAAGAGCTCGCTCTCGATCAGGTTGGACGACACCGCGCCGCAGTCGAGGACGACGAAGGGCCCCTTCTTCCTCGGGCTCTGCTCGTGGATCGCGCGGGCGGCGGCGCTCTTGCCCGTGCCGGTCTCCCCGTGGAGGAGGACGGTGGAGTCGGTGGGCGCAACCTTGGCGAGGAGCGCGAAGAGCTCGCGCATCCGCGGGCTGCGGCTGACCAGGCCGCCGAAGGACTCCTGGTCCGCCGGGAGCTCCACCGACTCGGCGACGGGGACGAAGCGGAGCATCACCTCGCCGGCGCGGATCCGCGACCCCGGACGGAGGAAGCCCTCCCGCACCCGCGTCTCCTCGAGCCAGGTGCCGTTGGTCGAGTCGAGGTCGCGCAGCGTGTAGCTCTCGCCCTCGCGCTCGATCACGAAGTGCGCCCGCGACACCGTGGCGTCCGCGAGGACGACGTCGTTGTCCGATCCCTTCCCCACCCGGGTGGCGCCGGGCTGCAGATCCCAGACGCGGCCCGGATCGGGGCCGCGGAGCATGACCAGCCGGAAGCGCTGCATCGAGGCGCGCAGGGGCTCTCCGGCGCCGAGCACCCTGGTCCCGGTGATCTCGGTGGCGCGGCTCATCGAAGCTCGTCTCTCCTTCTCGTCACGGCGCGGTGTCGCCCAGCTTCTGCAGGGCGATCTGCGCCTCGTCGTATCCCGGCCTGAGGCGGAGCGCCTCCTCGTAGGCCTTCCTGGCGGCGGCCGCGTCGCCCCGCTCCGCCTGGAGTCGGCCGAGCTGGTAGTGCGCTTCGGCGAGGTCGGGCTGGGTCCGGACCGCCGTCTTCAGCGACTCGAGCGCGGCGTCGGCGAGGCCCTTCTTGTACAGGGCGAACGCCAGGTAGTAGTGGGCGCGGCCGAGGTCGGGCTTCTCGCGGATCGCGCGGCGGCACTCGGCGAGCGCCTCCTCGAGCTGCCCCTGGCGGAACAACGCCGAGCACAGCTCGGCGCGGACCTCCGAGTAGGTCGGCCGCAGGTCGAGCGCCTCCGCGTAGGACTCGATCGCCTTCTCCATCCGGCCCTGCCGCTCCCAGGCCTCGCCCAGCTTGAACAGCGCCTCGGGGCGGAGCTCGGCGTCCTTCCCCGCCGCCTGGAAGAAGGCCACGGCGGTGTCGAACTTCCTGCGGGCGAGGTTCGCCTCGCCGAGGCGGAACTGCGCGGGGCCGTAGCCGGGGTCGGCCTTGATGGCCGCCTCGTACTCCGTGTACGCCTGGGTGGCACGACCCCTGGCCACGAGGAGCTCGCCCAGGAAGAAGTGGGTCTCCGGATCGTTCGGATCGAGGGCCAGCGACTCCCGATAGCGCCGCTCCGCCTCGTCGGCCTCGCCCTGCTCGGCGAGCGCCTTGGCGAGGAAGAAGAACGCCCGCGCGTCGTAGCGGTTCAGCTCGATCGCCAGGCGGAGCTGGCCGATGGCGGCGCCCGTCTTCCCCTCGGCGGCGAGGGCCATGGCCGACTGCCGCATCGCCGCGGCGTCGCCGGGCCGCAGGCGCAGCACCTCCTGGTACTCCGCCTTGGCCAGGGCGATGTGCCCCTTGCGGAAGAGCGCGTCGCCCAAGGCGCGGTGTGCGTCCGCCGACGCGGGCGCGAGGAGCACGGCGTCCTGGAGCGCGGAGATGGCGAGGTCGAGCTTGCCGTCGGCGAGGTAGGCGAGGCCCAGGTTGTGGGCGGCCTGGGCGAGGCGGGGATCGATGCGAAGCGCCGCCTGGAAAGCCTCGATCATCTCGGGGATCTCCTTGCGCTTGCTGTGGATCACCCCGAGGTTGTTGTGGGCGCTGGCGTGACCGGCGTGCAGCGCGATCGCCGCCTGGAAGGCCTTGGCGGCGCCGTCGAGGTCGTTGCTGCGCAACAGCGCCACCCCGCGGTTGTAGGCGTAGTCGGGATCCTTGGGATCGAGCCGCGCCGCCCGATCGTAGGCGGCGATCGCGTCGCGGTAGCGCGCCTGCTCCAGGTAGATGTTGCCCAGGTTGTTGTGGCTGGCGGCGTGCCCCGGATCGAGGGCGATCGCCTTCCCGTAGGCCGCGATCGCCTCGTCGATCGCGTGGCGCCGCGCGTAGGCGGCGGCGAGCTGGGACCAGGCCTCCACGTCGTTCGGGCGCAGGTCGGTGGCCTTGCGCAGCGCCGCGACGGATTCGTGGATCAGCCCGGCCCGCCGCGAGGCGATGCCCAGGTCGAGCCAGGCCAGGAAGCTCTGCGGCTCGAGCTCGGTCGCCTTGCGGAACTGCGCCAGCGCGGACTCGAACTTGCCGAGCTGGAAGTAGACCGCGCCGAGATCGATCCGCGCGTCCGCGTCGGCGGGGGAGAGCCTCACCACCTGATCGAAGGCCGCCAGCGCGCAGTCGTAGCGGCCGCCCGCGAAGCAGCGCTCCGCCAGCACCCGCTGCAGCGAGGCGTCGAGCGGGTTGCCCTGCACCGCGTCCTTCGCCGCGGCGATCGCCTCGTCGGAGCCGTCGACCTCCCCGGCGGTCTGGCCGATCTCGGCCTCCTTCGACTCGCCGCCCGCGGAGTGGATGCCGTCGTCGACGTCGGCGGTCGCGCCGGCCGCCGGACCCTCCGCCGCCGGCGCCTGGGCGAGGAGCACGGGAGCGGCCTCGGCCCCGACCGCCGGCGCGGCGATCAGGACGAGGGGCAGGCTCCACACGAGCCGCATGTCAATCGATCCAGAGGCCATGATCGTGGTCCCCCGTTCGGTTCACGTATTCGCGCCGGCTCTCTCGCCAGCCATCCAGCGCCTTGGCCGCCCTCACCTCGGCGTCCCTCGTCGCCCCCGCCGCCTCCGCCCGCTCCTTGGCGCAGGCCTCGTGCTGCGACTCGAAGTCCTTCACGTAGCCCTCCTTCACGGGGAAGCCGAAGCGCACGGCGAGGCGGGCCTTGGTGAGCTCGTAGGCGGTCCGCGCGCAGTAGACCGCCACCTCGGCCTCGGCGAGCCGGGCCTCGGCGTGGCGCCGCTGCGCCTCCCGCCAGGCGACCAGCGCCTTCGCGGGCTCCTTCGCCTTGCCGCTCTTGGAGGCGATCGCCTCCGAGCGCTCCGCCTCCTCCACCTTCGCCCGCGCCCGGGCCAGGGCCTCGGCCGCGTCGTCGCGTCGGTCGAGGGCGATGATCACCTCGTTCTCCGCCTCGTAGGCCCACCTTCGGCCCTCCAGGGGGAGCTCGTCGCGGATCTTCTCGTCCACCCGCGTCCCGGGCATGCGCGTGGCCGTGGACGCGCACGCGGACGCGAGGACGAGGAGCGTGCAAGCGATCGACACTTTGCGCATCACCGCACCTCCGCTGCGCCGGGGATCACCGCCGCGTCGCCTGCGAACCGGGCCGCCGCGCCCGCGTCGAGCTTGGCGCGCTCGGCCTGGGCGAGGCGGTCGTAACCGTAGGCGAGGTAGAGGGCGGTCAGGTTGAGCCGCGCCCGCACGTTCGAGTCGTCCTTGTCGAGCGCGGCGCGGAAGGACTCGTACGCCTCCTGATGCCGGCCCAGCCGGTGGGCGATGACGCCGCGCAGGTTGAAGGTCTGGGAGTCCGCGCCTCCCTCCGACGCCTTGTCGACCACGAGGCGCGCCTGGTACGGATCGCCCGCCTGCAGGTAGAGGGTCGCCAGCTCCACCAGGGCGCCGAAGTCCTTCGAATCCTTGGCGATCCGCTCCCGCAGCGCCCTGGCCCGCCCGCTGGCGGCGGCCGGCCGGCGCTGCGGCGGATCGAAGCGATCCTCCGGATCTCCGGCGAGCGGCCTTCCGGCGTTGCAGGCCCGGGCGGCGGCGGTGAACACCTTCAGCTCCCCCGCCTTGGCGGCGCAGGTGGAGATCGCCTCCTGCGACTTGGCGTGGAACCCCTCCGCCCGCGACGCCAGCGCGGCCCGATACCGCTCCGCGCCGGCGGCGTCGAGGCCCGGCGGCAGCGGCGCGTTCTCCAGGAAGAGCGCCGCGTCCTCGTAGGCCTTCGCGAGCCGGCCCAGCGCCGCGAGCGCCCAGCTCGCGCTCTGGCGCCCGATCACGTCGAGCATCTCGGACTCGTAGCGGGCGAGCGCCGCGAACTTCGCCTGGATGGTCTGCCCGTCCGCGCTCCGATCGCCGCCGAAGGAGATGGCCGCGAACTGCCGGTAGATCCCCTCGGCGATGAGGAAGCGGGAGGCGGCGATGGCTTCCGCCTGATCCGGATCGGCGCTGGCGAGGTTCGCCGCCCGCTCGTACTGGGCGCCGGCCTCCCGGGCCCGGCCGGAGCGCTCCAGCGCCCGACCGAGGCGGTACTCGAGGAGCGCGTTGCTCGCGCCGCTGGACCGGGCGCGGCCCAAGACCTCCGCGCTGCCGGCGAAGTCGCCGGAGAGCTCGAGAAGCTCCGCGAAGGTGAGGGCCGCCTCGAGCTTGGCGGCGTCGGAGGTCGCCCCGGCGAGGACGCCGGCAAACGCGCGCCGCGCACCCTGGCCGTCGCCGAGGTAGGCCATCAGCGTGCCGGCGGCGCGCATGGTGGGCGCCCGTGCGGCCGGATCCTTCTGGGTGGCGGCGGCCTGATCGAAGTACTGCGCCGCCCGCTCGAAGTCCGCGGCCTGCACCGACATCTTGCCGAGGGTGGCGAGGACGTCCGCGGCCACCTCGGACTTCGGGTACTCGCGCAGGAGGCGCTCGCCCACCTCGATCACCTGGCCGAGATCGTCGGAGTTGCGAGCGGTGATGAACGCGTTCACGAGCGCCCGCTCGCCGATGTCGGAGCCGGCGTAGGTGGTGGCGAAGGCCATCAGCCCGTCGACCATCCCTTCTCCGGCGCTGCCGGCGGCAAGGGTGACCGTCTCCAGGGCCCTGGACTCGGCCCCCGCCGCCAGCGCGGCGAGGTCGGCCTTCATCTTCGGCGTCAGCCGCGGGTTCTGCTGCATCCGCTTGGCCAGCGCGATGAGGCCCTCGTAGTCCTCGCGTGAGCGCAGCGAGTCGAGGGCGAGCTCCGCCGCGACCTCGCCCTCGGGGGCGGTCGGGTACTCGTCCACCAGCGCCGCGAAGAGCTCGGCGGCCTCCTCGTAGCGAGCCTCGTCGTAGTAGCTGCGGGCGAGGTTGAACTTCACGGCCGCCCGATCCTTCGCCTTGGGCCACGAGGCGATGTAGAGGCGCGCCGCCCGGCGCAGGCCGGAGCGGGCCTGGACCTGCTCGAGCCTCGCCAGCTTGTGGGCCTGCTCCAGCGCCTTGGCGTAGGCGGCCACGGCACCGGCGGTGGCGTCGCGCAGCTCCTGCTCGGTGGTGGCGGCGTCGGCCTTCGGCGGCGCGACCTTGCTCGCGGGAGAGGCGGCCGCCGCCTTCGCGGCGTCCTCCTCCGCGGCCGGGGGCGCCGTGGCGGCCTTCGCCCGGGGAGGCGCCTTCCGCGCGGTGACGGCGTAGTCCATCACCGCCTCCCACGCCTTGCCCGCGAGGAAGTGCTGGTTCGCCGCGGTGCGGACCTCGGCGAGGTTCTGGCGGATCTCCGGCACCGCCTCGGCGTCCTCGAAGACCTGCAGGTAGGCGTCGTAGGCGTCGCCCACCCGGGCGTAGAGCTCGGGATCGCTGCGCTCCTTGGCGGCGAGGTGCGCCTTGGTGGCGAGGTCCCGCACGTACGCCTCGAACTCGACGCGCAGGTTCCCCCGCTCCTTGGGCGAGAGCCGCCAGTCGTAGCGCTTGGCGAGGTAGACCCGGCCGAGGAGCTTCGCGTCGAGCTCCACGTGGTCGAAGCGCTTCTCGCGGAGCACGCCGTCGTAGAGGCGCTGCGCCCACTCCACCGAGTCCTCGTTGTCGGCGCCCAGGTCGAGGAGCTCGCGGTACACCGCACCGGCATGGGTGAACTCTCCCTTCACGAACCACCTGCGCCCCAGGCGGGAGAGGGCGGCCAGATAGGTGGTGCGGGAGTCCGCCAGCTTGCGGAAGTACCCGAGCTGATCCTTCGGCTTCTTGTGCACCTCGGTGAAGGGGAAGACGAGGTCGACCAGGGCCTCCCGCCGCAGGTCGATGCGGCGCGAGGGCGCGCCGGCCGTCTCCTCCTCCAGCAGGTTCGTGATGGTGTCCTCGAAGAGCTTGAGGGCGCCAGGGAAGTCGATCCGGTTGATCCGGACCCAGGCCAGCTTGTAGCGGGCCATGGCGTGGGTCTGGGACTCGGGCGAGGCGAGGATCGACTGGTAGTAGCGCTCCGCCTGATCCAGCTCCGCCCGGTCGAAGTGGTAGTCGCCGAGGACGAGGAGCGCCTCGTTGCGGTACCGACTCTGCGGGAACTCGGTGGTGATGCGGCCGAGGTACTCCCGCATCTTGTCGAACTCACCCAGCTCCCGGAACTCGTGAGAGATGAAGAAGAGGACCTTGTCCCGCTCGGCGAAGTCGGGGAACTCCTGGAGGATGCGCTCGTAGATCGCGATCGCCCGCTCCTTGAGCAGGCGCGCCTGCACCGAGGTGACGGCCTTCTCGCGCCGCTTCTGCCCCTCGTAGGCGATGAAGTAGTGGTAGCGCGCCTCCTCCACGTGGAGCTCGGCGAGGCGCAGGTAGAGGTCGGGCAGGTACGCCTGGCCGCGCGCCCGATCGATCTGGTCGCGGGTGGCCTGGATCGCGAAGCGGACCTTGTTCACGTTCCGCTGGAGCCGGGCGATCTCGTCCTCCGGCGCCGGCGGCTGCGCGACCCGCATGGACGCGCAGCCGGTCGCCGCGGCGATCGCCGCGGCCGCGACGAGGACGATCCGGAAGCGGGAGCCTGCTGTAGCCATCATTCGACGCACCGGTTCTCGATGAGGAAACGCATGTCCGGCAGCTCGTCGGTCCAGAACTCGCCGTTGAAGCGGTAGTAGTTCTCGTCACCCGTGCGCGGGACCACCTGCGGCTCGGGCCGGCGCCACACCTTGCCCTCCGCGTCGTTCACCCGCCGGTGGATCGAGACGCCCACCTCGTAGTCGAGGAGGTTCGCCTGCTCCCTCGCGGCGAGGAGCCGCTCCGCGATCTCCTCCGCGCCCTGGCGGACCGAGACCCTGCGCAGCCGCTCGAGGCGGGCGCCGGCGGCGCCGTAGACGTTGTCCAGGTGCTTTCGCAGGCCGCCCTCCTCCATCCAGGATCCCTGGGAGGAGAGGAGGCGGATCTCTTCGCGCATCGCGTCCGAGACCCGCAGCACGGCGGCGACCTGCGGGACGATCGAGGTGGCCTGGGCGACGACGGTGATCTCGGCGGGCTCCTCCCCCGCCTCCACCCGGGCGATCGCCTCCCCGTAGCGGGCGCGGAACTCCGCGGCGGCGCTGCGCGCGGCGCGGAAGTGGCAGAAGCGCTGGTAGATCAGCCCCCGCAGCACGTAGGACTCGGGGAGGAAGAGGTCGGCGTGGGCAGGCGCGCCGAGCGCGTAGACGAGGCCCATGGCGTCGTGGAGCTTGCCCTCCCGGTAGTGGGTCCACGCCCGCTCGAGGAGCACCTCGCCGCCGGGGACGTTGCGCGTGCCGTCCACCCTGCGGAACGACTCCACCGCCTCCTGCAGGCGGCCGGCCTCGAAGAGGAGGCGGGCGCGGAGGAGGAGCGCCTCCTGCTCGACGGCGGGATCGGGCTCCTTGGCGAGGATTCCGTCGACCATCTCGAGGGCGGCGTCCGGCTGGTTCTCGCGGACCAGGGAGACGGCCTGGGCGAGCCTGGCCTTCTGCCCGTACACGCCGTCGGGATCGATCCGGTCGAACTCGTAGCCGGTCCAGCGGCGGTTGCCGAGGCGCAGGTTGGCGATGCCCCGCTGGTAGTGGAGGAAGTCGGCGAGGTCCGGCGGGATGTTGGCGAGGTCCGCTTCGGCCAGGACGCCGCGGAGGAGATCCTCCTCGAGGACCAGGCCGCGCCGGGAGAGGCGCTCCACGCCGGCGAGGGCGCGGGGGAGGAGCTGCGGCATGCTGCGCCGCTCGACCACGTCGAAGTAGTGCCCCGCCGCCGCCTGCGTGAAGCCCAGGCTCACCAGCGTGTCGGCGAGGGTGAGCTCCGCCGCCTCGCGGCGCTCCTCGCTGGTCGGGTAGGTGACCCACGCCTCGTGGGCCCAGACCGCCGCCTCCCTCCAGCGCGAGGCCGCCGTGGCGGCCAGGGCCTTCTCCAGGAGGAGCTCGGCCTTGGCGGTGCGCTGCTCCGGCGAAGCCTCGGCCGGCGAGGCTTCGGTCGGCTCGGCCGGATCGGATCCGGTCGCCTCCGTGCCTTCGGCCGGGGCACCCTCCGCCGGCGGCGCGGCCTCCTCCTGGGCGTGGGCCAGCGTCGGCGACGCCGCGAGGAGCGCCGCGAGAAGCCAGGCCCCCGGGAGGACCGTCCGACGATGTCGATCGCTAGCGGACATTCAGGCTGATCCCCGTGGAGAAGAAGAGCTCGTTGCGCGTCTCGTTGCCGTCCTCGGTGGGGACGAAGAAGTAGTCCCGGGCGTCGAGGCGCCACGACCACGTCTCCGAGAGGTAGAAGCGCAGGCCGATGCCGGCGTTGGCCCCCACGAAGGTCCCCGCGTTCTCGTAGCCGGCGAGGGCGGGGCCGGCGGTGAAGAAGAGCTCGCCGTAGACGAGCGCGCCGTTCATCCAGGCGAACTTCCCGTACAGCGGCTTGAACATCAGGTTGGAGTCGCCCAGCCACTGGATCGACGGAAACGTCGTGGGCTCCACGTTCCAGTTGGTCTGCAGCTCCTCGCGCAGATCGGTGTCCAGGTTGAACGACCAGGCGCCCTTCACGATCTCCCAGGCCCACAGGTCGTTGAAGTGGAGGGTGTAGGAGGCGCCCGCGGTGTAGCCCTTGTAGAAGGCGTCCATCGGCAGGACGCCGCCGGTGAACGAGAACTCGTGGCTCTGCGTGTATTTGCGGTTCTGCACCGCGTAGAGGGCGCCGCCCTCGTCGAGCGAGTCGGCCCGCGCCGGCGCCGCCTGCGAGGCGATCGCGCCGAAGAGGATCAGGGCGGTGAGGAGGGAGGGAGTACGCACGCTAGAACCCCTGCACGCTGAAGACGAATGGATACCGCACGCTCACGGAGCCGCCGGTGGGCTTGGGGAAACGCCAGGTCTTGATCGCCGAGCCGATGCAGTTCGCCACCGCCTGGCTCGGCAGCGACGAGGAGTTCACCCGGGTCGAGGTGACGGAGCCGTCCGTCCCGATCACCCAGTCGAACTCGATCTTCCCCTGGAGGCCGGGGTTCGAGATGAGCTGGCGCTCGTAGCAGCTCTGCACCTGCGACAGGTTCTCGTTGATCACCTTGAGGATCGCGCCGCGGTCGAGGCTGCCGCCCGACGTCCCCACGCTGCGGGCGGGCTGCCGCGACACGGTGCCGCGCACGCGGCCGGTGCCGCCGCCGCCGGCGACCTTGCCCACCGACTTGCCGGCGAGCACCGCCGACGCCGCGCGGGTCTCGCGGCCCTCGCCGCCGGCCCTGCCGCCGCGGGAGAGGGTGACCTCGTCCCCGGGCACCTTGCCGATCGCCCCCGAGACCTGGAAGCTCGACGACGTGCCGCTGGGCGCGCGCACCGCGGCGATGTTCGACACCGCCGCCGAGAGCCTGGTGTCCCCCGCCGGCGCGATGTCCGCGAGGGCGGCCAGCGCGCTGTCCGCCGCGGACGGCGCCGGCGCCTGGGAGGGCTGCGGGTTGCCTCGGGCCGCCCTCGAGGGCGCTCGGGTGGGGCGGGGCGGCGCGGGCGCGGGCTTGGTGGGCTCCGGCGCCGGCGCCTGGACCTCCGCCACCGGCTCCGGCTCCTTCGGCGGCTCGGGGGGCTTCTCCATCTCGAGATCCTTGAGCGAGATCTCGGCGAACTCGGCCTCCTCCATCACCAGGAGCTCGGGGGGCGCGAGCAGCGACTGCACCCAGATGCCGGCGAGCATCAGCACGATGCCGGCGACGCCGATCATCAGGTAGCGGCGGTCCTCGGGCGACACCCGCATCGAGAGCTTCTTGGGGGGCGGGAGCGGCGCGCGGGAGAAGCGGATGAAGTAGCCGGCGCCGTCGATCCAGAGCTGGGCGCGATCCGACTCGCCGAGCTCGAGGGCGTAGATGCGTCGCTTCTTGTGGAAGAGGTGCGCGTCGTCGCAGAAGCTGGAGAGCGCCGCCTTCCTGCCTCCGACGAGGACGGTCCCCTCGTCGCCCTCGCGGAAGAAGAGGCGGATCTTCCCGTTGCGCAGGACCTGCAGCATGCGCCAGGCCTTGGCGTCCTCGCCGCGGTAGATCTCGTAGAGGGCGCCGCCGTCGAGCCTCGTCGCGTCGACGAGGCGGTTGCCCCGATGGCGCAGGACCTCGGCCACCAGCACCGCGCCCCGCCCCGGATCGCCCTTGTCGAGGACGACCAGGTCGAGGAGGGAGAAGGGCGGCACGAAGCGACGCTCCTCCTCCGCCTCCTCGTCCACCTCGGGGGGGCTGGGCGGATAGGGGAGCCCGTCGTCCACCGCGGCCTCGGCGGCAGGGGGCGGGATCGGCGCGGGCGGAGGCGCCTGCTCGGCCTCGGAGAGCGCGAGCTCCTCGTTCGTCTCGAGGAGCATCGCGGCGATGTCGCTCCCTTGCTTCCGCTTCGCCGATTGCTTCGCGGAAGGCGGAGGCGGAGGCGGCGGGAGGGGGCTCGCGCCCGGATCGGTCGCGGCGGGGACCGGCGATCCCGCGCCGGTCGCGTGAGGTGCGGTGGATGGTGCTGGCGGCGGTTCCGCCGCTGCCGGGCCCGCGGGCGCCGCGGATGCCGGCGCGGCGTGCGAGGCCGGCGCCGTCCCGCTCGCACGAGGA
>DATMSB010000167.1:0-16792 GCA_035565615.1 Vulgatibacter sp.
GATCCCATCCTCGTCCTCCTCTCGCCGCTCTACCTGATCTACCCGCGCGCCGAGCTCATCCTGGTGCTGCAGGTGGTCTGGGTGGCGGCGGGCGCGATCCCGCTGTGGATCCTGGCGCGGCGCCTGCTCGGCGCCGGCCACGCCCTGGCGCTCGTCGCCGTCTACCTCCTCCTCCCCTCGATCCACGGGCGCGCGCTCTACCACTTCCACTCGCTCACCCTCGCGGGGCCGCTCCTCCTCTGGTGCTTCGCCTGCCTCGAGCTGGGGTGGCTGCGGCGGTTCTGGGTGGCGCTGGCGCTGCTGCTCCTCACCCGGGAGGACATGGCGCTCCTCGGCGGCCTCCTGGGGGCCTACGCCATCGTCGGCAAGGGCCACCGCCGCCTCGGGACGGTCGCCATCGCGATCTCGGCGATCTACCTCGTCTTCGTGAAGCTGGTGGTGATGCCGAATCCGAACCTGCTGAGCGGCAGCACCCCGGAGTCCTACGGCTTTGCCTACTACTACAAGGACATGATCCCGGACGCGCGGCTGGGCAGCTTCGGCCTCGTCCTCTCCCTCGTCACCAACCCCGTCTTCGTCCTGCAGCACGTGCTCAGCGAGCCGAAGCTGCGCACCTTCGCGCTGCTCTTTCTGCCCCTCCTCTTCCTCCCCTTCGTCGCACCGAGGGGGAGGCTGCTGCTCACCTACGGCCTCGCCTTCATCTTCCTCGCGAGCCGGGAGCCGGTGTTCTCGATCGGCTTCCAGTACGCGACCGTGCTCGACTCCTTGGCCCTCGGCGTGGCCGTGATCGCGATCGCCGAGAGCGATCGCCTCCGGATCAAGGGGCTGGCGTCCCTGGATCCGGCGCGGGCACGGCGCGCCCTCACCGCCGCGATGGTGGTGGCGACGGTGGTCCTCTCGGCGAAGTTCGGCGCGCTGCTCCCCAGCACCTCCTTTCGCGCCGGCTTCCACAAGCTGGTGCGGGAGCCGTCGGCCGCGGTGCAGGAGCGGTACGCCTGGGTGCGGCGGGCGGTGGAGCGGATCGGACCCACCGCTTCGGTCTCGGCCTCCGGCAGGCTGGGGCCCCACGTCTCCAACCGCGGCGAGGCCTACCTCTGGCCGGAGGTCCGCGACGCCGACTACCTCCTCCTCGAGCGCGGCAAGCTCAAGGGGAAGTCGCTGCAGAAGCTCCGCGATCTCGAGAAGGCCGGCAAGTACCGGACCGTGGATCGGCACGGCAGCCTCTCGCTCCTGGAGCGCACCGATCGGCTGGCGCCGGAGGCCGGGACGCCCGCGCCGGAGCGCATCGACCGGCGCGCGATCGGGGGCCCCGAGCGGCTCGCGCCGCCGCGCGCCGGGCAGCTCGTGCCGGAGCGCGCCGGCAGGCTCGCCCCGGGGGCGGGGGCCCTCGGGCCGAAGCCGCTCCTCCCCCGCGCCCCGGTGCGGCTCCCCCAGGCGGCACCGGAGCCGCAGGCCGCGCCGTCGCTCCCCGAGTCGCAACTCCCGCAGTCGCCTCCGGCGTCACGGCGCCCGCAGTCGCCTCCGGAGTCGCCGTGATGCGGGAGCGCCTCCACGCGCTCCCGTCGCGGCTGCGGACCGCCCGCTTCCAGGCGATCGCCCTGCCCGTGGTGATCGCCGCGGCGACCCTGGGCTTCGGGCGCTTCGTCGACGGCCACTACCGCATCCGCGACTGGCTCTTCTGGGTCTACGCGCAGGCGTGGGTCCTCTCGATCCTCTTCACCCTCGCCTGCCTCTCCACCGGTTGGGTCATCGTCCGCCGGCTGGCCGGCAGGCACGTCCCCTCGGCGGAGCTCTTCACCCTGGCGCTGCCCGCGGGCGTCTTCGCGTTCTTCGCGGCGTTCTTCGTCCTGGGCCTCTTCGGGCTCCTGGGGCCGCCGCTCTTCGTCCTCCTCCCGGCGGCGATGATCGCCGCCGGCGCTCGCCCGCTCTGGGCGCACGGCAGGCGGTGGCTGCGGCACCGCGCGGCGTGGAGGCGCCGGACCGCGCCCCCGTCGCCCTGGACCTTCGTGGCGTGGGCGTTCGCCCTCGTCGCGATCGGGATGATCTACTTCCTGATCCTCACCCCCGCGAACGTCTCCTACGACGCGCGCTGGAAGCACCTGGCAATCGCCGAGCACTACGCGGCGCAGGGCTTCGTGGGCCCCTTCCTCGAAGGCTGGTACCCGGGGACGGCGCCCCACCTCCCCAGCTTCCTCTACGCCTGGGCGTTCCTGATCGAGCCCATCGGCGGCCTCTTCGGCCAGCTCTCGATCGCGGCGCACATGGAGTTCGTCCTCTTCCTCTCCACGCTGGTCGGGATCGGCGCCCTCGTCCGCCGCCTCGTCCCCAACGCGGACCCTCGCCTGGTCTGGGTGGTGCGGTTCCTCTTCCCCGGCGTCCTCCTCTACGACTCCAACCTGAGCCTCGGCACCGATCACGTCGCCGCGCTCTTCGCGATCCCGATCTTCCTCGCGACCATGCGGGCGTGGCGCCGCCTCGACGTGCGGGCGTGCGCGCTCCTCGCGCTGCTCATCGCCGGCGCGCTCCTCTCCAAGTACTCGTCGGCGGTGGCGCTCTTCGCGTTCCCGGTCCTGGCCATCGCGGCGCGGAGCGCGTGGCTGGGGTTCTCGCGGCGGGCGCGGACGGCGAGCGGCGCGGCACCGGGCGCCTGGTGGAAGGGACCGCTCACCTGCGTCGCCGGCGGGCTCGTCTTCACCGCGCCTCACTGGCTGAAGAACTGGGTGTGGTACGGCGGCCCCCTCTACCCCTCGGGGAGCGGCCACTTTCGCCTCTCACCCTGGACCGTCGATGCCGAGCCGATCTTCCGCTTCGGCTACATGGCGCAGGCCTGGCAGCCGCCGCCGACCTGGGGCGGGCTCTGGGAGTCCGTGAAGGTCCTCTTCACCTTCTCCATCCTCCCGCACAACTGGGGCTTCCACGGCGAGCTGCCCGTCTTCGGTTCTCTCCTCACCCTGATGCTCCTCTGCCTGCCGTTCGTGCGGCCGCGGCGCTGGCTGCTGGCGCTGTTCGGGAGCATCCACCTCGGGATCTTCTCGTGGTTCTGGATCCACCACCAGGACCGGCACCTGCAGACCCTGATGCCGCTGATGGCGGCGGCGACGGCTGCGGTGATGATCCTGGTGTGGCGTCGGGGGAGGGCGGCGCGGGGCGCGCTCCTCGCCGCGATCGCGCTCCAGGTGGTCTGGGCCGGCGACGTCTGGTTCTTCCCCACCCACAACATGGCGAAGAAGCCCATCGCCGCCGCCGCCGACCTGCTCGCCTCGGGTTTCACCAAGAAGCCCGAGGAGCGGCTGCGGGGCTTCACCGACGAGAACGCGCTGCGCCAGGCCCTGCCCAAGGGCGCGAAGGTGCTGCTCCACGACATCCACATGCACGCCGGGATCGGCGCCGCCTCCGTCTCGGACATGCAGGGGTGGCAGGGGGGCATCAGCTACGGGCGGCTCGGGACCCCGGGGGCGATCTTCGATCTCCTCCGGAGAATCGGGATCACGCACCTGGTGTGGACCGACGGCGCCAGCCGCGGGCTGGACTCCTTCGCGGGCGAGGTCGCCTTCTGGAACTTCGCGAAGAGGTACGCGGGGGCGCCGAAGAAGGTGGGCAAGTTCTTCCTCGCCGAGATGCCGAAGAAGAGGCCGGAGGGGGACGCGCCCGACGACGTCGCCATCCTCGGCTGCGGCAAGAAGTACCGCAGCGGCCTCTACCGGCTGGAGGATCTGACCCTGCCCGTGTACACGCCGCGAAAGCCGGAGTTCCCGCCTCCCTTCCTGGCGGCGACGACCGAGGCGGAGGAGCGCGCGATCGTGGAGCGGGCGTCGTTCGTCTTCGTGGAGAACGACTGCGGATCGATCCCGGCGAATGCGAGGAGGGACTTCGAGCGGGTGGTCGTCCGCAAGCCGCGCGGCCCGTTCAAGTACGCGTGGGATCGCCGCGGCGATCGGTGGACGGTGTGGATGCGCACGCAGCCCGCCGCCGCTCCGGCCAGGCCTGACGCCGTCGCCCCCTCCCTGCGATCCGCCGGCGGGGGGGCGATCGAGGCTAGGCCTTCTTCGCTGCCTCGATGAAGCGCACCCGCAGGTCGTAGAGCAGGGCGCCCAGGAAGCGATCCTCCTCGGGCGTGAGGTTTCCCTTGGTCTTCTCCTGGAGCATCGCCAGGAGATCGATCGTCTCTCGAGCGAGCTCGAGGTTCCTGGCGGGCTCGCCGGTCTCGGGGTGGGGGGCGTCGCCGAGGTGCATCAGCGCCGACGAGCCCAGCGAGAAGACGAAGGTGGTGAAGTCGATGCGCCCCGGAGGCCTGGCCGCGCCCGGGGGCGGGGGCTCCACCTCGGGGTCCGGTCCCTTGGGGCCGCCCTCGATCGCGTCGCGGGCCGCGCTCGCGGCGCCGGCGGGGGGAGCGTCCGCTTCCGGCCGGGCCTCGCCGGTCTCGGTGAAGCGCCTGCGGTCGGTTACGACGAAGCCCTTCTCCTCCTCGCGATCGGACATGGCGTTCCTTTCGTATCGGAGCTCTTCGACCCGGGTGTGAGGGGAGCGGCGGTCAGTCCGTCTGGATGACGCCTGTCTCGAGCTCCGTCTCGATCGGCGTGCCGGACTCCGCGACGTCGGGGAGCGACTCGAGGTGCGCGTCCCACTCCGCCTGGGTGATCTCCCCCTTGCGGATCAACCTCTCGGCGATGCGCCGGTCGAGGGTCTTCAGATCGATCGACTTGGTAGCCATCTGTAGGGTGCTTCCTTTCCGCAACCGACGGACAGATACGGCAGCCGCCCCGGTCTGTCAACGCCCAAGGGCCGGGAATCCTTGCAGGAACCAACGACCGCGGGCTACGGTCCGCCCCGTGCGGATCCACGGCCTCTACGCGATCGCCGATCCCTCGGTCCTCGGGGATCGGCCCCTCCCCGACCTCTGCGAGCGCCTCGCCCGCGCGGGAGCCTCGGTGGTGCAGATCCGGTGGAAGGGCGCCCCGGCCCGCGAGCTCCTCGCCGCGGCGAAGGCGGCGCTCCCCCGGGTCCACGCCGCGGGCGCGTCCCTCGTGATCAACGATCGGCCGGACGTGGCGCTCCTCGCCGGCGCGGACGGCGTCCACGTGGGGGCGGAAGACCTCCCGGTGGCGGAGGTGCGGGCGCTCGTTGGCGATCGCCTCGCGATCGGCGCCACCGTGCGGGATCTGGCCGGGGCCCGGGCGGCCGCCGCGGCGGGGGCGGATCACGTGGGGTTCGGGCCGGTGTTCCCGACGGCGACCAAGGTGGTGGACGCCGCGCCGCGCGGGCTGGAGATGCTGCGGGAGGTCTGCGCCGGATCGCCGATCCCGGTGGTGGCGATCGCGGGGATCGGCCTCGCGAACGTGGGCGAGGTGGCGGACGCCGGCGCGTCCGCCGCCGCCGTGGTGTCCGAGCTGCTCCGCGCCGAGTCGATCGAGGCCCACGGCCGCGCGCTGCTGGAGGCGTTCCAGGCAGGGGCGCGATCGCGTTGACCGCCAAAGGGTGCGCCCCGCGCATCGAGGCTCGCGTGGGGCGATGGGGCTTCGCGCGGCCAGGTGCGGGCCGATCGCAGCGGCCCGGTCGGATCGCCCGGCTGGTGCGGCGGGCGCGCGGCGGGCAAGATGCGGTTCGCGATGACGGCACGCGTACTGGTGACCCCCGACTTCGAAGAGGCGAGCCCGCCTCGCTACTTCCTCAAGCGCAGCTACGCCGACGCGGTGCTCGCCGCGGACGGGATCCCGCTGGTGCCCGCGTACGGCGCGCCGATCGCGGCGCTGCTCGGTTGGGCGGACGCCGTGGTGGTCACCGGGGGCGCGTTCGACGTCGATCCCTCCCTCTACGGAGAGGAGCGGCGGGAGGCCTGTGGGCCCGCCAAGGCCGAGCGCACCGGCTTCGAGCGCGCGATCCTCGAGGGCGCGCTCGAGCGTCGGCTCCCCGTGCTGGGCGTATGCGGAGGGATGCAGCTCCTCAACGTGGTCCGGGGCGGCAGCCTCCATCAGGACGTCCTCTCCGAGATCGAGGGCGCCTTCGACCACGAGCAGAAGACCCCGTCCACCGAGGCGGTGCACGCCATCGAGGTGACGCCGGCCACCCGCCTGGCCGAGGCGGCCTCCTCTGCGAGCGGGACGCTTCGGGTGAACTCCACCCACCACCAGGCGGTGAAGCGCCTGGGGGAGGGGCTGGTGGTCTCCGCCCGCGCGCCGGACGGCGTGGTCGAGGCCATCGAGGATCCGGCGCTCCCCTTCGTCGTGGGCGTCCAGTGGCATCCGGAGCAGCTCGCCGACAGCCCATGGAACGCGGCGATCTACCGGCAGCTCGTGGCCGCCGCGGAGAGGATGCGGGCGTGAGCGGCGCCGGATCCGGCCCGGGGCGCGGCGCCACCGCGGCCGGCGTGCTCGTCCTCGCCGGGCTCGATCCGTCGGGCGGCGCCGGACTCCTCGCGGACGAAGAGGCGATCCGCGCCGCTGGGGCGCGGCCCTTCCTCTGCGCCACCGCCCTCACGTTCCAGAGCGAGAGGCGCGTCCACGGCTGGGACCCGGTCGCGCCTTCGAGCGTAAAGGCGCAGGTCCGGGCGCTCCTCGACGACGGAGCGGGGATCCGGGCGGTGAAGGTCGGCATGCTGGGCGGCGCCGCCGGGGTGGTGGGGGAGCTCCGGGCGCATCCCGACCTGCGCGACCTGCCCTGGGTGATCGATCCGGTCCTCGCCTCGACCTCCGGCGCGCCCCTGGTGGAGGGCGGCGCCCGGGCCTACGATCGCCTGCTGCCGGGCGCGGTGGTGACGCCCAACGCGGGCGAGGCCGCGGCGCTTTCGGGGCTGCCCGTCCCCCGGGACGAGACGGAGCTCCTGCGCTGCGCGGAGGCGATCGTGGACCGGGGCGCCCGCGCGGTGATCGCCAAGGGCGGGCACCTCGCCGCCGAGCCGACCGATTGGGTGGTCGGGGCGGAGGGAGCGCTGCGGCTCCCCGGAGAGCGGCTGGCGGGCAGCAGGCGAGGCACGGGCTGCAGGCTGGCGTCCTTCGTCGCGGCCCGGCTTGCCCTGGGGGATCCGCTCCCCGCCGCGGCGTCCGCGGCCAAGTCGTTCGTCACGGGCTACCTGGGCTCCCGATGAGCCCGTGCCCCCGGTGAAACACGGGACGCTCGGAAGCGGTCGGGTCGGGGGCGTCGGGATCGCCCGTCGAGGTCGTTCGGGGCCTCGAGGGTCCTGGAGAGGCCGAGCAGACGGTCCCCGGCGGCGGTCGATTCGTTGCCCGCCCTCCCATCAGCCCCTAAGATGGGATCCGAAAGATCCAAATTCTGGAGGATCGAATGCACGCGCTCCGCACGGGGCTCCTGGCGGTCCTGGCCCTGGGCCTGGGGTTGGCCGCCTGCCAGGCGTACAACATGGAGGAGGTCGACCCGCAGACCATCATCGCGGTCGAGACCTTCGGGACCTACGTCCGCTCGAAGCCGCCGGCGCTCCTGGTGGTCCAGGATCGCTCCGGATCGATGGACGCGTGCTTCGATCAGACGGCGACCGGCGGCGCGACCCGAGGTTGCCGGCGCGCCGACGACACCATCGACCCCACCCGGCGCTCGCGGATGGAGGTGGCCCAGGACGTGATGGCCGAGATCGTGGAGGCCAACGCGGACGAGGTGCAGTTCGGCCTGGTGATGTACGGCTACGATCCCGCGACGCCCCGGGCGAACTGCGGGCCGCCGGACACCGTCGCCGTCCCCTCCGGCGAGTCCCACCAGGAGGTGGCCGAGGCCTATCGCTCCAGCCCGGCGATGCTGGAGCCGAGCGGCGGCACGCCCACCACCGCGGCGCTGCACCGGGCGTACGAGATGCTGGTCGATCCGGACACCGGGGAGCGGCGGGATCCCAGCCGCGAGAACTACGTGGTGCTGGTGACCGACGGCCTCATGAACTGCAACTCCGAGCACCCCGTCCCCTGCGTCTGCGCGTCGGAGTCCGACTGCGGCGCCCTCAAGTACGGCGAGACCGGCACGCCGAGCAACCCGATCCAGTGTCTGGACGACGCGGCCACCATCGCCGAGGTCGAGCGCCTCCGCGAGTCGAAGGTGCCCACCTTCGTGATCGGGCTCGGCGACGCCTTCGGCGGAAAGTCCCTCGCCACCGACGTGCTCGACGCGTTGGCCGAGGCGGGTGGCGTGCCCCAGGAGGGCAAGGCGCAGAAGTTCTACTCCGCGGCCGATCCCGCCCAGCTCCAGGCCTCCCTCGAGGCGATCATCAAGCGGATCTCCGCGCCCTGCGACTACGAGCTCGACGGCCCGGTCTGCGACGGCCGGCTGGTGAAGGTCGCGCTGCGGATCACGGAAGGGGAGGGCGACGACGCGACCACCGAGGACGTCGAGACCTCCTGCTCCCCGGATCCGGGGGAGGCCACGTGGTACTTCGCCTCCGGCGACGCGGGCCTCGACCCCCAGCGCATCATCTTCTCGCCCTCGCTCTGCAAGCGGCTGGCGGAGGCCGCCAAGGTGGAGATCTCCATCCGCGGCGTGGAGAACGCGTGCGAGGAGGAGACCGGCGGTCCGGCCTGCTCCCTCGCCGCGACGCCCTGAGCAGCGGCGATCCGCGCGGCCTCGTTGGCATGACGCCGATCGGATCGCCCGCGTGAGCAGGGGGCGCGGGAGGCACCCCGCGCGGGAGCCGGCGCTCAGGGATCGGCGCGGCGGTGCGCGCGGCTCACCTGGCGCCGCCGGTCCCTCCGGCGCCGAACCCGCCCGAACCACCGAAGCCGCCCACGCCGCCCCCTCCTCCTCCGCTGCCGCCGAGGCCGCTGCCGCCGAAGCCCGAGCCCGCCATGCCGCCCCGCAGGTCGCCCTGCTGGAGCGGCGGGCTGGTCGTGGTGCAGGCGGCCGCCAGCGCGGCCACGGAGGCGATCGCAACACACCAGCCCACGAGCTTTCCCATCGCGCGCTCCTTCGACCCGCGATCGACCAGCGGGATGCCCGACGATGCGCCGGGGGAAGGCGGGCGCCCATCCCTCGATCGGAGCGCGCTCCCCTTTGCGATCACCCGTGCGGTGGCACGTCCTCGTCTTCGGCGGCGTTCTCGAACCTCGTGTACTCGGACATGAACACCAGGTCGAAGCTGCCCGTGCTCCCATTCCGCTGCTTGGCGATGAGCAGCTCCACCGGGATCGGTCCGCCCATGCCCCCCGGCTCCGCGTCCGGCTCCCTGTGCAGGAACATTACGCAGTCCGCGTCCTGCTCGATTGCACCCGAGTTGTGGCTGACGATGCCATCCGCCAGCCACGAAGCCGGTCCCGGGACGGTGAGGTCGTAGACGTCCTCCTCCCCCGCCGGCTCGATCGCGACCACGCGATCCCAGGACACGTCCGCCGCCGCCTCCGCCACCCGGTCGTCTTCACGCTGCCCCAGGAGCGCCACCCGCGCGTCCGGCCAACGCTCCGTGGCCACGGGCACGGGGAGCGCGCGGGCGATCGCCAGGCGATCGCCCGGCGAGAGGTCGCGGACCCGGCGCCAGCCATCGGCGCCGTAGAACCGGTGGAGCGCGGTGGCCCGGACCCGGCGGCCGCTGGCGAGGCGGATGGAGAAGACGGGGCGGCGCCCCACCTTCCAGACCTTGTCCGAATGGGCGCGGACAATCTCGCCGCTCCCGGACATCGCCAGGACCTCCGGCTCCCGACCGACGAGATCGGAGATGGCGACGCGGGTGCCGTCGGACAGGCAGACGAGGGTGTCGCCGGTGACGCACTCCCGAAGGTCGGAGAGCTGGGGCCTGCGCTTGTTCTTCTCGACGTCTCGGGAGAGCTGCGAGAGGGCGAGGATGGGGAGGTTCAGCTCCTTCGACAGGCTCTTCAGGCCTCGGGAGATCTCGGCGATCTCGAGCTGGCGGCTCTCGGACCTGCCCCGCGAGCTCATCAACTGCAGGTAGTCGATGACGATGAAGCCGAGCTTGGGCTGCTGCTGCTTGAGGCGCCGCGCCTTCGAGCGCAGCTCCATGATCGTGAGCGTGCTCGAGTCGTCCACGTAGATCGGCGCCCTCCACAGGGCCGCGGCGTGCTGGATGATCTGCCGCATGTCGTGCTCGGAGAGCCTGCCGGTCTTCATCTTGCCCTGGCTGATGCGGGCCTCGGCGCAGAGCATGCGCAGCGCGAGCTGCATGGCGGGCATCTCGAGGTTGAACACCGCCACGGCGCGGTCGGCGCGGGTAGCCGCGTGGACCGCCATGTTCATCGCCAGCGAGGTCTTCCCGACGCCGGGGCGCGCCGCGAGGATGAAGAGCTCGCCCGGGTGGAACCCGGTCGTCCGGCGGTCGAGCTGGTAGATGCCGGTGGGCATCCCGGTGACCGTCGTCTTCGCGGTCCGCATCTTCTGGACGAGGGCGATGGTCTCCTTGAGCACCTCCTCGATCGGCCGGGGCTCTCCCATGCGGCCGTGGTCGGTGACGTCGAAGACGAGCTTCTCCGCCTCGTCGCAGAGCGCGGCGGAGTCGGTGCCCGCCTCCACCGCGAGCCCGGCGATCGACTCCGCCACCTCGGCCAGCCGGCGCCGCAGGGCCTTGTCCACCACGATGTCGACGTAGTGGGGGACGTTGGCGGCGGAGAGCGCCGACTCCTCGATCACCCGCAGCCGCTCGGCGGTGGCGGTGTCGAGGTGGCCGGCCTCCGACAGCTTGCCCTTGATGGTGATGGGATCGATCGCGTTGCGGTCGGCGATCGAGAGCATCGCGGCGAAGATCTGCCGGTGGATCGGATCGTAGAAGGTCTCGACGACGAGGCGCCCCTCCACGTCGGAGACCTTGCGCGGATCGATCAGCAGCGCGCCCAGCAGGGCACGCTCCGCCTCGACGTCGTGGAGGGTGGTGGTCTTTCGCGCGAGGGGCTCGCCGCGATGGAAGTCGCTACGCATCCGCATGGAGGGGACTCTACCGCAAGGGAGCGACGTCGGATCCCTCTCGCTGGAGAGAAAGGAAGAGGCCGGCCTCCCTCGCGAGGGAGTGCCGGCCTCGGTGCCGCCGAGCGGCGGGACCCGGGGTCGACGACGGCGGGTGGGGCGGCGCAGGCGCGCCGCGCACTACTCCTGGGGAACGACGACGACCTTGATCGCCTGCGTCACCTCGGGGTGCAGCCGCACGGGCACCTCGAAGGTGCCCAGGGACTTGATCGGCTCCTCGAGGTGGATCTGCCGCCGCTCGATGCCGAGGTTCAGCGGCTCGAGCTCCTCGGCGATGTCGATCGCCGTCACCGAACCGAAGAGCTTGTCCTGCTCGCCGACGCGGCGCGGGATGGTGAGCTCCACCGCAGCCAGCCGCTTGGCCAGCTCGGTGGCGCCCGCCTTCACCTTGGCCTGGTGGGCGAGGGCGACCCGCTTCTCGTGCTCGATGCGGCGGACGTTGCCCACGGTGGCGAGCACGGCCTTCTTCTTCGGGATGAGGAAGTTCCGACCGTAGCCGGGCCTCACCTCGACCACTTCGCCCGCCTCACCCAGGTTGGGGATGGTCTCACGCAGAATGACCTTCATGGTGGATCTCCTCTATCAACCCTGGATGATGGTGTAGGGCAGCAGGGCGACCTGCCGCCCGCGCTTGATCGCCGAGGCGACCTGGCGCTGGTGGGTCGCGCAGTTCCCGCTGATCCGCCGGGGGATGATCTTGCCGCGCTCGGTGAGGAAGAGCTTCAGCGTCGCCGCGTCCTTGTAGTCGATGACCGCGGTCTTGTCGGCGCAGAAGCGGCAGACCTTGCGGCGGCCGAAGCCTCGGCGACCGCCGAAGCCTCCGCCACCGCCGCGACCGCTGCGCTCCTCGCCGGCGGGGCGGCTCGCCCTTTCCTCGCCGCCGGGACGCGCGCCGGTGGCTCCTTCACGAATGCCCATCTCTCAGTCTCCTTCTCGGATCTCGGCTCCACGGAGCCGGAGGACGTGGACCTCGCTCGGCCACGCCCGAAGGTTCAGTCGTTCTCTTCGCTCTTCTTCGTCTCGGTCTCGCCCTCGGCCTCGGCTTCGGGAGCGGCCGGGGTGGCGGCGGCGCGGGGCTCCCGCACCTCGCCCTCCCGGGCCTCGCGGGCCGGGCGCTCCTCCTCGCGATCGCCCTCGAGGACCACATCCTCCTCGGTGGGCCGGCTCTCGGGGAGGACGGCGTCCGAGAGCTTGATCGTCTGGAACTTGAGGACCTCCTCGATGTTGCGGAGGTTGCGCTCCACCTCGGAGACGGCGCGGCCGTCGCCCAGGTAGTTCACGTGCACGTAGATCGCGCGTGCCTGCTTGTCGCCGACGAGGAAGGCCGTCTTCTTGCGGCCCCAGGTGGTCACCTTGATCACCCGGCCGCCCTCGCGATCCACGATGCCGCGCAGCCGCTCCTTGATGCGGTCGACCTGGTCGGGGGTGAGGTCCTGCCGGAGCAGGTAGATCGTCTCGTACTCGCGCTTGGTGTCCTTGCTCGCGTGGACCTTGCCCACGGGAGCCGCTGCCGTCTGCTCAGCCATTCTTCTTCCTCCTGGGATTGCCGCGGGTCGGGCCCGCAGCGAGGAACAAAACCCCTCGAAAGAGAGGGGCGGTACTCTCTACTCGTGAACGCTTCCGACTGCAAGGTCAGGGTTCACGCCGGTTGAACTCGTTCATGCACGCCGACGGGCCCCGCTCGATCACGCAGCGGGCGGCGTCCGCGGCGCGGCCGATCACGAAGGGGAGCTCCTGGCTCTCCTTCTTGTCGAAGCCGCCGAGGACCCAGCCGACCACCTCGCCCTTGCCCGGCTTGCCGATCCCCACCCGAACGCGGACGAAGTCGGCCCCGATGTGGGCGATGAGGCTCCTCAGCCCGTTGTGGCCGCCGTGGCCGCCGCCCACCTTGATCTGGACCCGGCCGAACTCGAGGTCCAGGTCGTCGTGGACCACGACCACGTCCGCGGGCGCGATCTTGTAGAACCGGGCGGCGGCGCCCACCGCCTCGCCCGAGAGGTTCATGTAGGTCTGGGGCTTGAGGAGGAGGGTCTTCTCTCCTCCCACGGTGGCCTCACCCAGCTCCGCGCCGAACTTCCTGCGATCGATCCGCGCCCCCGCAGCGCCGGCGATCTCGTCGAGGACGAGGAACCCCACGTTGTGGCGGGTGGACTCGTACTCCCTTCCGGGATTGCCCAGGCCTGCGAGGAGCTTCACGGCGAAGGGTTACTTCTTCGCCGCGGCGGCGGGGGCCGCGCCGCCCTCGCCCGCGGCCGCGGCCGCGGCGGGCGTGGCGACCTCGGCCTCCGGCGCCGTGATCACGGCGACCGCGAAGTCGTTGACGTACCGGATCTTCACGCCCTCGGGCGCCTTGATCTCGGACACGTGGAGGGCCTCGTTCACCTTCATCGCGGTGACGTCGTGCTCGAGCCTCTCCGGGATCTGACCCGGGAGGCAGACCACGTCGACGACGCGGCGGCTCTGGGCCAGGACGCCTCCCTCGGCGACGCCGGCGGCGCGGCCCGTGAGGACGAGCGGAACCGGGACGGTGACGGGCTTGTCGAGGGCGACCTCGTAGAAGTCCGCGTGGAGGAGCTCGCGGGTCACCGGATCCTGCTGGTAGTCGCGCAGCAGGGCGGTGCGCTCGCCGCCGTCGTCCAGCTTCAGCGTGAGGATGGTGTTGAAGCGGTGGGCGGTGCGGATGGCCTCGCGGAGCGCCTTCGGATCCACGGCGATGGGCAGCGGCTTCTCGGCGTGGGGGCCGTAGAGCACCGCGGGGATCTGCTTGGCGGCCCGGAGGCGGCGGGCCACGCCCTTGCCGATCTTCGGCCGGACCTGGGCTGCGAGCGTCGTCTGGTTCATGGCTTGCGTCCTTGGAATCCTTCGCGGCCGCTTGTGTAAGCCGCTTGTGTCACTGCAGGTCGCCCACGGGCGAGAGACCCGCCGGGCGGCAAAGCCGCGCGATCTACCATCGCGGCCGCCCCGCCGCAAGCGCCGGCCCGAACCCTCAGAGGAAGAGCGAGGAGAGCGAGTCGGCGGAGTGGATGCGGCGGATGGCCTCGCCGAAGAGCTTCGCCACCGAGAGCACCTTGATCTTGGGGCAGGCGGCGGCCGCCGGGGTGAGGGGGATCGTGTCGGTGACGATCACCTGGTCGATGGCCGACTTCGAGATCCGCTCGATGGCCGGGCCCGAGAAGACCGGGTGGACCGCGTAGGCGGACACCCGCTTCGCGCCCTTGTCGATCAGCGCCTTCGCGGCGCCGGTCAGGGTGCCGGCGGTGTCGATCATGTCGTCGAGGAGGACGGCGTGCTTGCCCTCCACGTCGCCGATCAGGTTCATCACCTCGGCCACGTTGGCCTTGGCCCGGCGCTTGTCGACGATCGCCAGGGTGGTGCCCAGCCGCTTGGAGTAGGCCCGGGCGCGCTCCACGCCGCCGGCATCCGGGGAGACGATCACCATCTCGTCGGCGGAGCCGTGCTCGCGCAGGTGCTCGACCAGGACGGGCGCGGCGTAGAGGTGATCGAAGGGGATGTTGAAGAAGCCCTGGATCTGGCCGGCGTGCATGTCCATGGACAGCACCCGGCCCGCGCCGGCCGAGGTGAGGAGGTCGGCCACGAGCTTGGCGGTGATCGGCGTGCGCGGCGCCACCTTCCGATCCTGGCGCGCGTAGCCGTAGTAGGGGATCACCGCGGTGATCGAGGCGGCCGACGCGCGCTTGAGCGCGTCGATCATCACCAGCAGCTCCATCAGGTGGTCGTTGGTGGGGCGGCAGGTCGACTGGATGAGGAAGCAGTCGATCCCTCGGGCGTTCTCCCCGATCTCGACGTTGATCTCGCCGTCGGAAAAGCGGGACACCTCGGCGCGCGACAGGGGGCGCTGAAGGTAGGCGCAGACGTCCCTGGCGAGCTGCAGGTTCGAGTTTCCCGAAAAGACCTTGAAATCTCGGTTCATGTCGCGAAGGGCTCCGGGCGGCTCACGGTGCCGTCGGAGGGGGTCTCCGCGTCCCGGCCGTCGCGAGCGCCTTATAGTGGACTGCGCTCGAAGAAACCAGCCCCGCCTTGCAAGGCGGGGCCGCATTCTTCCCCGCCTGGAATGGCGGGTCCTCCCGGCCGGTCCGGCCGCGTCGAGGGTGGAACCGGGCGGGAGCGCGGAGGGATTCCGGGAAGATCGGCCTGCTTTCAGTCGCGATCGCCGGAGGCCCGGTCCATCTCGACGCCGAACCGGCGGATCGCCTTGTCGTACTCGTCGAGGATCACGGCTTCCATCCGATCCCGGGTCTCGGAGTTGAGCGGGTGGGCGATGTCCCGGAAGCTGCCGTCGCGGCGCCGCTTCGCCGGCATGGCCACGAAGAGGCCCGCCGTCCCCTGGATCACCTTCACGTCCCGGACGATGAAGCAGCCGTCCAGCGTGACGGTGACGTAGGCCTTCAGCTTGTCCTCGTCGACCGGAAAGACCCTGACCTCGGTGATGTCCATGATGGAGAGCCCCCGCGCACGGATCGTCTAGACCTCAATCTCCCTTGGATCGGGCGCCTGCCGCAACGCCCGGGCGACGTGGATCGTCTCGTCCGATGCACTCCGAACGGAGCGTGCCAGTTCCAGGGCCTCCTCGCGGGTCGCGCAGAGCGCGAAGGCGCAGGAGCCGCTGCCGGAGAGCAGCACCGGATGCCCCCCGGAGGCGAGGCGCGCCATCGGCTCCCGGATCGGCGCGATCGCCGCCACCGCCGCCTCGAGGTCGTTGTGGAGAACCGCGGCAACCGCCCCTGCGTCGGGGAGCGCCGGCGGGAGCGGGACGTCCTCGCCCGGCGGGAGGATCCCGGCGTCGCGCAGCGCGGCGAGGGAGCGGTAGGCGTCGCCCGCCGAGACGCCGAACGCCGGCCGGAGCACGACCAGGTGGAGCTCCTCCGGGAGGAGGGGGGAGGGGGAGAGCCTCTCGCCCCGGCCCCGGGCCACCGCCGGCCTCCCGTGGACGAAGAAGGGCACGTCGCTCCCCACCCGCAGCGCGGCCGCGACGAGCCGCGGATCGTCCGGGGCCACGTCGTTGGCGGCGGCGAGGCACCTCAAGACCGCGGCCGCGTCGGACGACCCGCCGCCGAGGCCCCCCGCCACCGGCACCCGCTTCTCGAGGCGGACGTCGACGCCTCCGGGGATCCCGAGCTCCGCCTCGAAGGCGGCGGCCGCGGCGGCGCAGAGGTTCTCCTCGCCCTCCAGCTCCGGATGCCCCGGCACGCGCACCGTCGCGCCCGCCCCGCCGCGGACGCGGACCTCCAGGCGATCCGCCAGCGAGACCGGGATCATCAACGTGGAGAGATCGTGGTAACCATCGGGCCGTCGCCCCAGGATCCGCAGGGTGAGGTTGACCTTGGCCGGGGCGAGGATCTCGTAGGCTCTCACCATCGATGCTTCAACCAGAGCCCGCGATCCCTTGTCAACGCGCGAGGAGTGCGAGTGGTGTTCGCTTCGAATGTCGAAATCCTCCTGTCCGCCGAGGAGATCGCCCGCCGGGTCGATGCCCTGGGCGCCGCCATCACCCGCGACTACCGGGACAAGGACCTGGTGGTCGTCGGGGTCCTCAAGGGGTCCTTCGTCTTCTTCGCCGACCTCGTGCGGCGGATCGACCTGCCCGTCACGGTCGACTTCCTGGAGGTCTCCTCCTACGGCGAGCGTTCCGAGACGTCCGGGGTGGTCCGGCTCACCGCGGACCTCACCCATCCGATCGAGGGCCGGCACGTGCTCCTGGTCGAGGACATCGTCGATACCGGGCTGACCATGCGCTACCTCCTCGACAACCTGTGGACCCGGCGTCCGAAGAGCGTCGCGGTCTGCGCGCTCCTGGAGAAGCCCGCCCGAATGAAGGTGGAGGTCCCCGTGGCCTACAAGGGCTTCTCCATCCCCGACGAGTTCGTGGTGGGCTACG
>DATMSB010000168.1:0-8745 GCA_035565615.1 Vulgatibacter sp.
TCGGCGAACTCCTCGAAGCGGGTCTTGCACAGGTAGTTGGAGCGGCCCTTCATGTAGGCGGCCCGCACCTCGATCCCCAGCACCTCGGCGAGCTGCGGGATGTCCTTGAAGAAGACCTGCTCCTGCAGGGTCTTGGTGGCAGTGGAGACCACCACCTTCTTGCCGGAGAGGATCGCGGGCAGGAGGTAGGCGAGGGTCTTGCCGGTGCCGGTGCCCGCCTCGACGATCAGGTAGCGATCCTCCTCGAGCGCCCGGGACACCGCCCGCGCCATGGCGAGCTGCTGGGGCCGCAGCTCGAAGCCGTCGATGCCGCGGGCGAGGAGGCCGTCCTCCCCCAGCACGCTGTCGATCGGATCCGGCCGCGGCGCTACCTCTCCCACGGGCCCTCCCAAGCTCGCCGCCCCGCCGTCACAGGATGTCCATGGAGACGGGGGTGAGGGTGAGGACGAAGACGACGATCGTCGCCGCGACCACGAGGCGGCGCGAGGGGGAGAGGGGCCGGTCGTCGTCCACCGGCGGATGGGAGAGCCCCACGAAGCGATACGAGAGGAGGAGCCAGACCAGCCAGCCCGCGCTGGAGAAGAGCGACATCAGCGCGAGCAGCACCAGCCCGAGCTTGCCCACGAGGCGCGCCCGCCTCCCGAACATGGCGTAGGCGACGTGCCCGCCGTCGAGCTGGCCGATGGGGATGAGGTTGAGCGCGGTGACGAAGAGGCCGATCACCGCGGCGTAGGCCACCGGGTGCACCATGACGTCCTGGCCGGGCCCCAGGGAGAAGAAGAAGGTCTTGAGGAGCACGTAGAGGAGCGGCTGCGGCTCCATGGGCCAGTCGTGGGCCCAGGGCATGGCGCCGGACATCCACCCCTCGACCAGGCGGAGCAGGGAGACGTTGCCGAAGAGGAAGTTGGGCGGCGCGGGCACCTCGACCACCGGCGAGATCGAGATCCCGTAGACGAGGAGCGGCACCGCCACCACGAAGCCGGCCAGGGGCCCGGACGCGCCGATGTCGACCAGCGCGTCGCGGGTGGGGATGCGGCCGCGCATGCGGATGATGGCGCCGAAGGTGCCGATGCCCAGGGGCACGGGGATGAAGTAGGGCCAGCTCGCGTCCACGCGGTGCCGCCGCGCGGTGACGAAGTGCCCCATCTCGTGGGCGACGAGGATGCCGAGGAGGCTCGCCGAGAAGGGCACGCCGCGCAGGAGGAACGCGCCCCACGAGGTGGGGGCGTCGCCTTGCCCGAGCGAGAAGCTCGCGCCGGCCACCAGGGTCGACGCGACGGTGGCCAGGAAGAGGACGAGGTTGAGCCACGGAAAGCGGCGGGCGGTGGCCTCGTCGACCGCCGCGGCGCCGGCCTGGACGGCCTGTCCGTCGACGTCGGGGATCGGCCTCTGGTCAGCGCTCACCCTTCCTCCGAGAATCGAGCGTGTGCATGGGGCGTCTGGAGCCGAGGCCGCCGCCGCGACGGTGTGGGGCGGAGTAGATCTTTGGGGGACCCGATCAGAGGCCACCGTCCGGCGCGTCGGGATCCACCTCGCGGATCGTGCCCTTGTCGATGAAGAGGAAGAAGAGCGGGTGCCGCAGCTCGCGGGTCTCGGTCACCGAGGTGGGGCCCATCGGTCCGGGGAGGTCCTGCACCTGCAGGAGCGCGTCCACGAGCTCGCGGCGGCCGGAGGGCTGCGCCTTCTCGATGGTCTGGCGGACCACGTGGGCCGCCTCGAAGCCGTAGGCCTCGAGGAGGCCGGGCTCGCGACCCACGGCGGCGGCGAACGCCTCCACGAAGAGCACAACCTCGGGCCGCTGCGATCCCGCCCAGAAGCCGTCCACGAAGACGGAGCAGTTCACGTACTTGCCGCCGCGGGTGGGGAGCTCGCGGTGGTTCCAGAGGTTGGCCCCCAGGAGCATCACGGGCTTGACGTCCTGGCCGGTGGTGCGCCGGGTGCGGTCGACGTCGGCGGCGTCGCACCACGAGGTGATCACGTCCTCGAAGGCGAGCGCCGGCGCCACCAGCGCCACCGTGCGCCACTGGTCCGGGATGAAGATCGCCTCGAAGTCGATGAGCGGCGAGATGGAGTTGCGCGCCTTCTCGATGGCGTGGCGGCGCCGGCGGGCGTCCAGGTTCTGGGCCCGGATCTCGGCGAGCTTGCGCTGGAACTCGGCGCGGTCCTGCACGTTCTCCTTGCCCACCAGCTTGCGGATCGGCTCGGAGAAGGTGGTCGACTTGTCGGCGTAGGACTGCACGCCGCTGACCTCGCCGCCCTTCATCGTGACCGCCTCGGCGAAGAGGTCGCGCAGCTCGATTCCGTAGGGGATGTCCGGGTGCAGCACCGCGAACCGCTTCATCCCCCGCTCGTCCATCGCGAAGTCGGCGAGGGCCCGGGCCATCTCGCCGTTGGTGAGCATGTCGCGGAAGACCCACTCGGAGCCCTCGACGATCGTCTCCGCCCGGGAGTAGGTGACGAAGGGGACGCCCAGCTCGTCCGCCTTCGCGGCGGCGGCTTGCGCCTCGGTGACGAGGACGCCGCCGAGGATCGCCATCACGTGCTCCTCGTAGACGAGCCGCTCCACCAGCTCGGCCGCGTCGGTGGGATCGCCCTTGTCGTCGCGGATCACGAGCTCGATGCTCGACCCCTGCGCCGCCATCTGGATGCCATCGAGGAGCTGCTGGCCGAAGGCCTTGTACTGCCCCGACAGCGGCAGGACCACGCCGACCTTGCGGGGATCGACCTGGCCCACCTTCTCGATCTTCTCCAGGAGCTCGCGGGCGCGGGGGCCGTACGGGTGGTGCGGATACGCGTCGAGGAAGTCCTCCAGCGCGTCGCGCAGGTGGTTCCAGTCCCGGCGCTGCTGGTGGATCATCGCGAGCTGGAAGGCGAGCAGCGGCGCCGCCTCGGACGACGCGTCCTCGCGGGGGGCCAGCCGCTCCACGTCCAGCGCCGACATGCCCTCGATCAGGGTGCGCAGGCCGTCGTCGGCGCGGCTCTTCTGCGAGGGCGTGCGGGCCCGGGCCAACGCCTCCTTGCGCCAGAAGAGGGCGCGCTCGGCGTCGCCCTCGCTCTCGGCGGCGATGGCGAGCCGCTCGGCCTCCGCGAGCTTCCGCCCTTCGGGGAGCGCCTCGTAGGCCTCCCGCTCCGCCCGCCGAGCGCGGTCGTCGCCCCCGCCCAGGGCCGCCACCCGCTCGCCGGCCGCCGCGGCCTTGTCGGAGCCGGGGTGCTCCTGGAGCAGCCGCTCGTAGGCCGCGCGGGCCTTCAGGGGCTTGCCCGCCTCCTCCCAGGCCTTGCCCGCGCCGAAGAGGGCCTCGTCGGCCTCGTCCGAGCGGGGGAAGCGCCGGGCGAGGTCCTCGAAGAGCTCCGCCGCCTTCTCGTACTCACCCGCCGAGGCCTTGGCCTTCGCCGCGTCGAGCTGCGCGCGGGCGGCGTCGTCCTGCGACATCTCGACGCCGTTGAAGGTGGCGCGGGGAGGGACGCAGCCTGCGAGCAGACCGCAGATCAGGGCTCCTGCGAGCAGACTTCGGGCGATCATCATGCCCAAGCGGTGTATGTCAGGTGGCCCGGGCGATCAAGGAGCGACCGAGCTTCCGTTTCGTGCGCGGAAAGAGGCCTTCCGGCGGGCCGCCGCCCGGGGGCATGAATAGATCCCTCCCGTGGCGGGGGGCAGGCAGGCGGTCGGATTCCGGAGGGTCGTCCTCGCTGCGCTCCTCGTCGGCGTGGCCTGGGGTGCGGCGGGCTGCGATCCATTCTCGTTCAGCCCGCACCAGGTGCGCTTCTCCGAGTCGGAGCGGGACCTCACCCGCAAGAACCTCGAGCGCATCCGCGGGCTCCCGCAGGAGGAGACCTTCAAGATCGCGGTCTTCGGCGACACCCAGGGGCGGATGACCGAGACCGAGGACGGCGTCGAGGCCCTCGACGAGCGCGACGACGTCTCCTTCGCCATCCAGGTGGGGGACCTCACCGACTTCGGCTTCACCAAGGAGTTCCGCTGGACCCAGCGGCTCCTCGCGGAGATCGACGTGCCGGTGCTCACCGTGATCGGCAACCACGATCACCTCGGAAACGGGAGCGAACTCTACGAGGCGATGTACGGTCCGCTGAACCACTCGTTCTTCTTCGGCCGGACCAAGTTCGTCTTCCTGGACGACAACTCCCGCGAGCACGGCTTCGACGGGACGGTGCCGGATCTCGGGTGGCTGCGGCGCGAGCTGCCCGACGACGGGAGCTACGACCGGGCGGTCGTCGTCTCCCACGTGCCGCCGACCGACCCCGATTTCGATCCCGCCTTGAAGGACGGCTTCGTCGAGGCGCTGCGGCGCGGCGGCGCCGTCCTCTCCCTCCACGGGCACGTCCACGACTTCTCGGACGACATCCCCTTCGACGACGGGGTCCGCTACGTCACCGCCGACGGCATGGAGGGACGGAACTTCCTCGTCGTCACCATCGGCCCCGGGCGGGTGGAAGTGGAGCAGGTGTTCTTTTGAGGGGCGCCCTGCTGCTCGCGATCCTCGCGGTCGCGTCCTCCGCCACCGTCCCGCACGCCTGCCGGGCGGAGGAGGAGCCGGATCGAGAGGAGAGCCTGCCGTTCTACGTACCGAGCCAGGCGAAGCTGCAGTTCGCGGGCAACGTCGGCCTCCTCTCCGCCGGCGGCGGCTGGTCGTGGTGGCATCGCACCGTCGACCTCGACCTGATGTTCGGCTGGGTGCCGCCGATGCAGGGGGACGATCCGATCTACATCGGCACCCTCGAGGCCACGGTCTGGCCCGTCGAGCTGCAGCTCGGCGACGGCTGGAACCTGCGCCCGGTCTCGGTGGGCGGCACGCTCAGCCTCACGTTCGGCGACGACTACTGGGTCTTCCTGCCGGATCGGTACCCGAGCAAGTACTACTGGTTCAACACCGCCCTCCGCATCGGCGCCTTCGTGGGCGGGAGCGTGGGCCGCGCCTTCCCCGCGCCCAGGAACGTCGACTTCTATTGGGAGCTCGGCGTCACCGATCTCGAGCTCTGGATCTTCCTGGAGAACCCCCGCCAGATCACCTTCTGGGACGTGCTGCACCTCGCCCTGGGCGTGGCGGTCGCGTTCTGAGATCGATCAGCCGAAGATCGACCGCACCTTCTCGAGGAAGTTCTTCGACTGGGGGTGAATGTCCTCCCCGGCCTCGGCGGCGAACTCCTCGAGGAGCTCGCGCTGGCGCTTGGAGAGGGAGGTCGGCGTCTCGACGACGACGCGCACGTGCTGGTCGCCCCGGCCGTGGCCCCCCAGCACGGGGACGCCCTTGCCGCGGAGGCGGAAGACCTTCCCCGACTGGGTGCCGGGGGGAATCTTCATCTTCACCTTGCCGTCGAGGGTGGGCACGTCGATCGACGCGCCGAGCGCCGCCTGCGGGAAGCTGATGGGCACGGTGCAGATGATCTCGGTCTCCTCGCGGACGAAGATCGGGTGCTCCTTGACGTGGATGACCACGTAGAGGTCCCCAGGAGGGCCGCCCATGGGGCCGGGCTCGCCCTCGCCGGTGAGCTTGATCCGCGAGCCGGTGTCGACGCCCGCCGGGATCTTGAGGGGGATCTTGGCGGTGGCGGTGACGGTGCCCTTGCCGTTGCAGGCGGTACAGGGTTCGGGGATCACCTTGCCCTCGCCGCCGCAGGTGGGGCACGGACGGGAGACGGAGAAGAAGCCCTGGGTGAAGCGCTGGGCGCCGCTGCCGCCGCAGGTGCCGCAGGTCCTCGGGCTGGTGCCCGGCTTGGCGCCCACGCCGCCGCAGACGTCGCAGCGCTTGCGCCGGGGGATCTCCAGCTCGACCTCGGTGCCGAAGGCCGCCTCGTCGAACTCCAGCTCCTTGTCGTAGCGCAGGTCGGCGCCGCGGCCTCGCTGCCTGCCGGCGCGCCCCACCCCTCCGCCGAAGATCTCCCCGAAGATGTCCCCGAAGATGTCGCCGAAGCCGCCGAATCCCTCGAACCCGCCGAAGCCTCCCTCCCCGAAGGGGCGGCCCTCGTGGCCGAAGCGATCGTAGCGGCTGCGCTTCTCCGGGTCGGAGAGGCAGGCGTAGGCCTCGGAGGCCTCCTTGAACTTCTCCTCCGCCTCGGTGTTCCCCGGGTTCTTGTCGGGGTGATACTGAAGCGCGAGCTTGCGGTACGCGCTCTTGATCTCGGCGGCGGACGCGTTCCGATCGACGCCCAGGACTTCGTAGTAGTCGCGCTTCAAGTTCCTTCGACCCTTTCGGCGGGAGCACGCCGCAAGTGCAGGGGGCGCCACGAGGGATCGCCGCGCCCGGGATTCTGCTCAACCTAACGCGGGGTCGGCACCCCGCAAGCCGCGTTGATCGCTTCCCGCAGCTCCTTGGCGGAACGCCTGGCGGCCACGGCGAAGTCCGCGCCCTTCGAGGCGTACTCCACCGCTCGGCTGGCGGAGACGAGGGCGCCCTTGCCTCCTTCGTGGAAGGCGGGCTCGAGGTCCGCCGGCCTTCCCCCCTGGGCGCCGACCCCCGGCAGGAGGAGGAGGCTGCGGGGCATGCGCTGGCGGAAGGCGTGCAGCTCGGCGGGCCTCGTAGCGCCCACCACCGCCCCGACCGGACCGTAGCCCGCCCCCGCCCCGTTCCAGTCGCAGGTCCAGTCGGCGATCTCCTCCGCGACCGTCCGCCCGTCCACGTCGAGATTCTGCAGGTCGCCCGCGCCCGGGTTGCTCGTCTTCACCAGGCAGAAGATCGCGCCGCCCTCCTCCCTGGCCGCGTCGACGAAGGGCTGCACCGAGTCGCGGCCCAGGTAGGGGTTCACGGTGAGCGCCTGCCCCGCCCGCTCGCCGCGCAGCCACGCCCGGGCGTAGGCTTCGGCGGTGCTGCCGATGTCGCCGCGCTTGGCGTCCAGGATCACGGGGATCTCCATGTCCCTTGCCAGCGCGAACAGCCGGAAGAGCACATCGAGCCCGGAGAGCCCCTGCGCCTCGAAGAAGGCGATCTGCGGCTTCACGGCGCAGGCGTAGGGCTCGCAGGCCTCCAGCACCTCGCTGCAGTGCTGCCACAAGCTCACGCCCTTGGGGTGCCACTCGGGCCTGGGGTCGACGCCGATGCAGAGGCGGGTGCCGAGGCGCTCGATCCGATCGCAGGTCTGCTCGACGAAGCTCATGGGCGGGCCTTGTAGCACGAGCCGCTCGCGGGCGACCGCGTCTTCCACCCGCCCAGGCGGGCGACGCGCCGAACCGACGTCAGCCGTTGGCGGCGTAGATGGCGTCGGCGATGCGGTAGGCGGAGCCCTCCAGCCGCTCGATGGCCTCCTTGAGGACGTGGGCGTCCTCGGTCTTGAGCGTCTCGCGCAGGACCTCCATGTCGGCGCGGATCTCCTCGACGTCGGTGGGCGAGATCATGGAGGCGTACTCCTCCAGGCTCTTCTCGGTGGTGTAGAGCAGGCCGTCCGCGGCGTTGCGCAGCTCGGCGAGCTCCTTCTTCCGCTTGTCGTCGCCCTTGTTGGCCTCGGCGTCGGCGATCATCCGATCGATCTCCTCCTCGCTGAGGCCGGAGGAGGCGACGATCCGCATCTTCTGCTGCTTGCCGGTGCCCAGGTCCTTGGCCGCCACGTGGATGATGCCGTTGGCGTCGATGTCGAAGGAGACCTCGATCTGCGGCACGCCGCGCGGGGCGGGAGGGATGCCCACCAGCTCGAACCGCGCCATGGTCTTGTTGTCGGCCGCCATCTCGCGCTCGCCCTGGAGCACGTGGACCGAGACGATGGGCTGGTTGTCCTGGGCGGTGGAGAAGATCTGCGACGCCCGGCGGGGGATGGTGGTGTTCTTCTCGATGATCTTGGTGAAGACGCCGCCCGCGGTCTCGACGCCGAGGCTCAAGGGGGTGACGTCGAGGAGGAGCACGTCCCGCACCTCGCCCCGCAGCACCGCGCCCTGGATGGCGGCGCCGCAGGCGACCACCTCGTCGGGGTTGACGCCCTTGTCGGCGTCCTTGCCGAAGAACTCGCGCACCTTCGCCTGCACCCGGGGCATGCGGGTCATGCCGCCGACGAGGAGAACGCGATCGATCTGCCGCGCGGTGAGGCCCGCGTCCTTCAGGCAGATGCGGCAGGGCTCGAGGGTGCGCTCGATGAGGTCGGCGCAGAGCTCCTCGAGGGTGGCGCGGTCCAGGGTCTCCACCAGGTGCTTGGGGCCGGTGGCGTCCGCGGTGATGAAGGGGAGGTTGACCTCCGTCTCCAGCGCCGAGGACAGCTCGTGCTTGGCCCGCTCGGCCGCCTCCTTGAGGCGCTGCAGCGCCATGCGATCGGCCATGAGGTCGATGGCGTACTGCTCGGCGAAGCGCTTGGCGAGCCACTCGATGATGCGCTGATCGAAGTCCTCGCCACCCAGCAGGGTGTCGCCGTTGGTGGCCTTCACCTCGAAGACGCCCTGGTTCAGCTCCAGGATCGAGATGTCGAAGGTGCCGCCGCCCAGGTCGTAGACCGCGATGCGCTCGGTGCTCGCCGAGCCCGCCTTGTCCAGGCCGTAGGCCAGCGCCGCCGCGGTGGGCTCGTTGATGATCCGCTGCACGTCCAGGCCGGCGACCCGGCCCGCGTCCTTGGTGGCCTGGCGCTGGGCGTCGTCGAAGTAGGCGGGGACCGTGATCACCGCCTGGGTGACGGGCTCGCCCAGATAGTCCTCCGCCGTCTGCTTCATGCGGGCGAGGACCATCGCCGAGATCTCGGGGGGCGACATCTTCTGCCCGCGCACCTCGATCCAGGCGTCGCCGTTGCCGTTGGCCGACTCCACCACGGCGTAGGGGA
>DATMSB010000169.1:0-54606 GCA_035565615.1 Vulgatibacter sp.
CCCCTGCTCGCGCCGCAGGTTCTCGGTGGCCCGGGCCACAGCCTCCTGATCCCGCGCCAGCTCGTTCAGCTCCTGCTCGTAGCGATCCATGTCCTCCGCGAGCTTCTGCAGGGCCGGATCGTTCTCGGTCTGGGAGCGCGAGGCCTCGTCGAAGGCCTGGGCCATCTGATCCATCTGCATGCCCAGCTTCTGCAGCTCCGCCAGGGCCTCGTCGGTCTTCCCCTCGGCCAGCAGCTTCTCCACCAGGTCGAGCTGGCTCATCATGTCGCGCTCCTTGGCGAGCGCGGCCATGGCCTCGGCGTTGAGGTGCTCGTCCTGGAGCCCCTTGCCGAGCTGGGCCATCTGCTGCATCAGCTCCGCCATCCGCGCCTTGAGGCGGGCGAGCTCGCGGCGGATCGCGTCCTTCGCCTCGTCGGTGGGGGCGTCGCGGTACTGCTCGAGCAGGTTCGCCAGCTCGCGGCGATCGGCGGCGAGTTCCTGGGCCAGCTCCTCGATCTGGAGGAGCCGCTGCCGATCCAGGAGGGCCTCGAGGTAGAGGATCCCTTGCTCCATCTCGCGCTGCTCTTCGCCCTCGGCGCGGTCGAGCTGCACCAGCAGCGCGGCGCGGTGCTGCGGCGAGCGCCTCGCCCGCGCCCTCGTCGCCCGCGTGGTCTGGCCCTTGGTGGAGAGGCCGCGGGCGAGGTTGCGGACCGCGGCGAGGAGCTCCTCGGGCGCGCGCTCGTCCTCGCCCAGCTCGGCGGCGACGTCGGCGAGCTGGGTGGACACCTGGAAGAGGCCCTCGTCCGCCCGGGCGCCGGCCTCGATCCGCGCCTCGCCCTCGACCCTGCGGGGGCCGGCGCGGGGCTCGACCCGATCGCCCAGCACGAGGACGAGCCGCTCCCACGCCTCCTGCACCTTCGCGATGAGCTCCCGCCGGTGCTCCGCCTCCGAGAAGATCTTGATGGTGAGCGTGCGGCTCTGTCCCCACTTGCCACCGTCGACCGCGTCGTTGTCCCGGGCGCGCAGGTACCAGGTGATGGTGTCGCCGGGCCTGACGCCGAGGGTCGCGAGCTCCCAGCGATGGGTGCCGCTCGCCCGGGGCATCGGATCGCCGTACGACGCGATGGGAATCCGCTCCTCTCCGGCGCCCGCCACCCGGAACACCAGCTCCACCGCGGCGACCCCGAAGTCGTCCGACGCGTCGAAGGCGATCTCCACCGCGTCGGCCTCGGTGAGGACCTCGTCGCCCGCCGGCGCCTCGATCGAGATCGCGGGGACGCCGTCCTCCACCGCGACGATGGGGATCGGCGGGCCCACGGCGAGGGTGCGGCTGCGCTCGTCCTCGAAGCGGAAGGAGTAGGTGCCGCTGCCCTGCACCTGGAGGCTGCCGCTGAGGCGCCTGCCGCCCTCGACCTGGAGGGGGAGCGCCGCGCCGCCCACCTCGACGTATGCCCTCGCCACCTCGCGGTCGCTGCGGGTCTCGAGGTGCACCTCCGTACCGCGCAGGGCGGAGATCTCGCCGTTCGTCCCCTCGATCGTCTTCTGTGGGAGCTTCGTGTACCGGGGGTAGTGGTAGGTGAGGGTGATGTCGCCGGTGATCGGCGTCGCCTTCGGGGCCACCGTCTCGGCCTCACCGGGGCCGAGGGCGAGGAGGCGCAGGCCCCGCCCCACCGTCTCCGACGACCAGAGGGAGAGGGCGAGGGCGGCGGACGCCACGCAGGCGGCCGCCAGCGCGCGGCGGAAGGGGAGGGAGGGGAACGCCTTCTCGGGGCCGACCCACACCGCGCGCCCGGCGGCCACCGACACATGGGCCCAGGCGAGCTCCTTCGAGAAGTCGGGATCCTCCGAGGCGGCGAGGCGCTCGGCCAGCTCCACCGCCGTAGCGAGGCCCGCCGCCCTGGGATCGCGATCCTCGAGGATGCGGGCGAGGGCGGCGGGGGCGAGGGCGCCGGCCCGCCTGCTCGCGTGGATCAGGGAGAGGCCGGCGGCGGCGAAGACGGCGGCCCAGGCGAGGTCCTGCACCCAGGGGCCGGCGCCGAGGCCCATGGCGAGGGAAGCCAGCCCGGCGATCGCGGCCGCCGCCGCCACGAAGGCGGAGGCCGCGGCGCCGCCGTGCACCCGCCACGCCCGGCGCCGCAGGCGCGACACCGCGAGGGCGAGCGAGTCCGCCGCAACCTCCGCCTCCGGCTGCAGACCGCCCGAGCGGGGGCGCGGGCGGGGGCCGCCGCGTCCCGATGGACGATCGAGCCCGGCGGAGACGCCCGGCGCTGCGGAACCGCCCGCCTCGGCGGAAACGCCCGGCTCCGGGGAAACGCCTGGCTCCGGGGAAACGCCCGGCTCCGCGGGAACGCCCGGCTCCGCGGGCACGCCCATCTCCGCGGAAACGCCCGCCTCCGTAGCGGCCGCCGGCCCGACAGGGGCCTCCGCCTCCGCCTCGAGCGGCTTCTCCGGATCGTCGTGGGGTGGGTGGCGGCGGTCGGTCATCTGGGGCGGTTGAAGGCGCGCTCGTCGGCAGCGCGGACATGCGATCGGATCCGGGACGTGCGACGGCGGGGCCTTCCGGAGGCGCCGAAGGGCAACCCGGATGACCAAGCCGCCATTCCCCCGCCCGAGAGGGCGGGCGCCGGGGGCGCCCGGGCAGGGGACTCTACCACCGAAGTTCTTGGATATCCTAGACTTTCAGCCAACCCGCCCCATTGCGCCCCCGCTTTTGGGCGTGTTAGCTTCCACCGCCGTTCGCGCCCACCTCGCTTCGTGAATTTTCGTGAAGCCGGGCCGTCCCACCTCCAGAGCGGAGCCGATTCGGTTGGAAATCGACGATCTGGCCCTCGTGCTTCGCGCCAAGGAGGGCGATCAACGTGCATTCAAGGTGCTGGTCGAGAGGTACCAGCGCAAGGTGTACGCAGTCGCGCACGGCATGGTGAAGGATCGCGAGGAGGCCCTCGACATCGCCCAGGAGGCGTTCGTCAAGGTTCATCGGAACCTCGACCGCTTCAAGGGCGACTCGGCCTTCTACACCTGGCTCTACCGGATCACCCGCAACCTCGCGATCGATCGCATCCGCGCCAGACGGAACGAGTCGGTCGGCTTCGACGAGGCGGTGGGCTCCGAGGAGCTGCCCGAGCCCGGCTTCCTCTCCACCCGGCTCGACGCCAACCCGCAGCGGACCGCGCTGCGCCGCGAGCTCGCTGCCAAGCTCGAGGAGGCCCTGGCGCAGCTCCCGGTGAAGCACCGCGAGATCCTCCTTTTGCGCGAGGTGGAAGGAATGAGCTACGAGGATCTGGCCGCGACCCTCGAGATCCCCAAGGGGACCGTGATGAGCCGCCTGTACCACGCGAGGAACAAGATGCAGAAGCTGCTCGAGGGCTACCTGGGCGAGGGCGAGGACCGCCTGGCGCTGGCCTCCGGCGAGGAGGAGGGATGATGGACGTCCGAAGCGATCGGGACCTGCTCCTCACCGCCTTCGCGGACGGTGAGCTCGACGAGGCGGAGCGCGCCGAGGTCGAGGCCCTCCTCGCCGCCGACGCGGAAGGCGCCCTGCGCGTCGCCGACGACCGCGCGCTCTCCTCCCTGCTGCGGGCGTCGCTGGAGGAGGCGGCCGACGTGGTCGACTTCACCGGCTTCGCCGACGCCGTGCTCGCCAGGCTGCCCGCCGCCAGGCCGCCCCTCGGCGCGCGGCTGCGCGCGCTGTTCGGGACCGTCTTCGGGCAGCGCCCCTTCCAGTTCGCGCTGGGCGCCGCCGCGGCTGCGGCGATCGCCGTCGTCGCGTCGCCGTACCTGCGCTCCCACGAGCGCCCCAGGATGCTCCTCGCCGGCGATCCCTCCCTCACGCAGGTCCTCGACCTGGACGCGCTGGGCGACCACGAGACCATGCTCTTCAAGACGTCCGGCGGGGCCACCATCATCTTCGTGCAGGAATCTCCATGAAGTTCGTCCGCACCCTCGCCGTCGCCGCCGTGCTCGCGGGCGCGCTCGTGCCGGGCGCCGCCCTGGGCGCGCCGAAGGCCACCGTCGCCGTCGACGTGGTCCTCGCCAGCAAGGAGCCCGGCGAGACCGATCCGCGCCTCGCCAAGTTCCGGATGCAGTTCGCCGACTTCGCCTACAAGTCCTTCAAGCTGCTGGGCAGCCGCCTCATCACCGTCGAGGAGAAGGAGAGCGCCCGCGTCGACCTCGCCGGCGAGCACAAGCTCGACGTCACCTTCACCAAGCTCGACGCCAAGGGCCGCGCCCGGCTCAAGCTCTCCGTCCCGGGCGTGCTCCAGACCAACGTCTCCCTCGCCCGCGACGGCTCCGTCGTCGTCGGCGGTCCCGCCCTCAAGAGCGGAAACGGCGTCCTCTTCGTGCCGGTGACGCTGGTCGAGGCGAGGTAGCGGGGCGCCGACGACCCACCGGGCCGTTGCGATCACCCGACGGCGCGGCCGAGGCGGGGGGCCGGCGCCGGCTCGGAGGCGGCGCGGTCCTCGGGCTTGCGGCGCTTCTTCGCGAGCTTCTCCTCGAGGAGATCGAGGTCGGCGTCAGGGCCGCCCACGGCGCGCAGCGAGCCCCGCTTGCGGACGAAGCGGTAGGCCACGAGCATGGTGCCGAAGCTGAGGAGCTTGTTGTCGGTCAGGCCGAGGGGGATGAAGATCGCCTGCAGGTCGGCGAGCTCGGCGCGCCGCTCGGGGGGCGGAAGGCCCTCGACCTCGGCGTTCTTTCGCGGCACCGCGACCCAGAGGGAAGAGACGTCCGCGAGCTGCATCGCGTACGCGGCGAGCGCCGGCACGTCCTCCTTCGAGAGGGCGTAGACGATCGTCAGCGCCGCGTTCGGCACCGGCGCCCGGGCGGACACCACCCGGCAGCCGGCGAGGCGCAAGGGGTGGGCGAGCAGGAAGATCTCCGGCGCGAGCGCGACCTTGCAGCCCGGCGCGATGCCCAGCTTCGGGACCAGCTCGCTCGGATCGCGATCGATCACGGTCTCTCCTCGAGGATCACCTGGGGCGCACCCCATGGAGCAGCCGGAAGAAGACGTCGTCCACGGGCTTCACGGTGCCCTGGCCGTGCCGCGTCAGGGTCCACGAGGCCCCCCGCACGGGCTTCACTTCCAGTGAGTCGTGTGAACATGCCTTGTCGCAGGCGGCGTCGCCGTAGCTCTTGCCGGCGAAGCGCCTCGCGTCCTCCACCGCGGCGACGAGGCCCGCCATCGCGATGGGCCCCATCGTGAACTCGCGGGGCCCCTCGCCCGTGTCCAGCGTGCCCGTGCCGTCGTACCGCAGCACCACCGTCGCCTTGGGGATCCCCTCGTCCGCCGGCCCGGGGACGAAGGTCCAGCGCAGCTCGGCCACCCCGTCCCCGGGCGGAGGCGTGGCGTCCGCATGGCGGCATCCGCCCGCCACCGCGAGCGCCAGAGCTCCGAGGACGAGGGCGCGCATCGCCGCCATCCTACCGCACGGCGTCCGCTTTGGCCCAGGCCCTCGGGGGGCGGCTAGCGCCCGCTGGCGGCGCGTTCGAGGCGCTCCCGCTCGAGGGCTTTCCGGGATTCCGCTTCGAGGGCGGCGCGCCTGGCCACGCGGTCGCGGGCGGCGCCCGCCGCAGCGCTGTCTCCGAGGCGGTCCACCTCGGCAGCGGCCTCGTCGACCCGGCCGAGGTCGAGGAGCACGTCGGCGAGCTGGATGCGCTGCCACTCGCGGTCGGGAGCGAGGCGGGTCGCCAGGCGGAGCTCGTCGCGGGCCTTGATCAGCGAGCGCTGCTGGCGAAACGCCTGGGCCCGCAGCGCGTGGTAGGTGGCGCGGGTGCCGGCGGGAATCGCGAGGTGGAGGCGGCGCAGCGTCGCGAGGGCCTCGTCGGGGCGCTTCTCCTGCAGGTCGAGCCGCGCCAGGCCGAAGACGAGGGCGGGCGCGCCGGGCAGGCGCTGCAGGCCCTCCTCGTAGAGCGCGCGCGCCTCGTCGACGCGATTCAGTCGCGCGATGGCGGCGGCCTCGTCGGCCCAGGCGCCCTCCGTGTCCGGGTGGAGCGCGCGGCGCCTCGACGCCAGGGCCAGCGCCTCGTCGTACTCCTTCGCGCCGGTGCGGAGCCGGAAGAGGGCGGAGAGGAGCCCCTCGTCGTCGGGCGCCTTCTCGAGGGCGCGGGTCGCCACCGCGATCCCGTCGCCCCGGCGATCGAGCTGCGCGAGCTTCAGCGCCGCCGCCCGCGCCGGCCCGGGCTCGACCGGGGTCGCGAAGAGGATCGCCTCGGAGTCGGGGAAGCGCGCGACCACCTCGGCGATGGTGGGCAGGCCGAGGCGCGCCGCCATGCGGTACTCGAGGAGGGCCTGGCGGCCGTGGCCGAGCTGCGCCAGCGCCTCGCCGGCGAGGAGGTGGCCGCGGGGGCCGAAGGGCTGCAGGAAGCGGAGCCGGTTGATCCACACCAGGGCCTCCTTCGCGTCGCCCTCGGCGAGGAGCCGCGTCGCCACCAGATCCGCGGGGAGGTAGTCGCCGGGTCGCAGGCGCGACGCCCGCGCGGCGGCCTCCTTCAGCTCGGGGAGCGTCGCTTCCTTCGCGATCGCGAGGAGCCGCTCGCCGTCGGCGTCCAGCCCCGGCCAGGCCGCGGCCCCTCCCAGACCGAGGAGCAGCGCGCCGCCCGCGGCGACCGCCGCGCCCCAGCCGCGGGAGCCCAGGACGCCAGCGAGGCCCGCTCGGAGCCGGCCGGCCGCCCGCGGCGCGTCGTCGGCGAGCGATCGATCGCCGCGTCTCCTGCGCTCGGGCGCAAACGAGAGCAAGGCCGCCAGCGCCAGGCCCGAGGCGTGCTGCAGCGAGAAGTCCGCGAGGTTCTGGAGGAGGAGCGCGAACGCCCCCGCCGCGGCGCCCGCCTCGGCCCACGAACGCCGCCCGCGCCACGCGAGCGCCAGCCACGCGGCCGCGACCACCACGAGCACCGCCGCCCCGACGGGGATCCCCAGCTCCGCCAGGAGCTGCACGGGCTCGTTCTCCACGTGGGTGAACCAGATCCCGGGGAAGGGCTTCTCCTGGTAGACGCGGCCCACCGTCCCGAACGCGCCCTTGCCCACGCCGGTGAGCCAGCTCCCCTGCGCCGCCCGCCACCCGGACAGGAGCGCCTCGAGCTTGCCCTCCTCGTTGGCGGGATCGAGGTCGAGGAGGGTGGCGATCTCTCGGAGCAGCGACGGGAACTGCAGGTAGATCCACGCTGCGACGCCGCCGGCGGCGGCGGAGGTGCCGCCGACGGTGAGCCAGCCCGCCCACCCCTCCCGCACCCGCCGCGACGCCACCCGGATCGCGCCGAGGACGAGGAGCCCCGCGAGCAGCGCCACGAACCCCGCCCGGGACGCCGACAGGAAGGTCCCCGCCGCGCAGGCGACGAAGACCAGCGCCCAGCCGATCCGCCCGCGCAGCCGCTCCGCCGCCGCGGACATCCCCAGGGCGAGGAGGCCGCCCAGGTTCAGGAACCCGGCGAGGTGGTTGGAGTTGCCGAAGGTGGATCGGAAGGCGTTGCGCGCCTGGAACTCGTAGAGGCCGAAGAGGCTGCGCTTCTCCCCGGCGGCGAAGTGCAACAGGCCGATCCCCGCCACCACCGCTGCGGCCCCCGCCACGTAGAGGCGCACCCGCCCCCGCGCCCCCCGCGACGAGGCCGCCCGGAAGCGGAGCACCCACGCCACCCCGGTCCACCCCAACCACTTGGCGAGCTCGGCGCAGGTCGCCGGCACGTCGAGTGTCAGGGGCCTCCACTCGTCCAGGCCGCCGAGCGTGATCTTCGCGATGCGCTCGTGCTCGGGAGAGAGGGCCGACAACAGGCCGGGCGGCAGCGGCACGAGCTGGAGCCCGATCGCCGCCGACACCGCGAGCAGCGCGCCGGCGACGAGGCCGGGGCGGGGCAGGCGCCCCCGGCGGGCGATCGCCAGCACCAGGAGGGAGAGCCAACCCAGGGCGGAGACGGCGAGCGTCGTGGAGAGGTGGGCCATCCCCAGCGCCAGCGGCGCCGAGACGAGGGCTGCAGCGGCGATCGCCTCGGCCCATCCTTCGAGGTGGGCCGACTTCTGGTGGCTGGGAAAGGTCATGGTAAAGTGAAAATTATGGAAATTCGCCCTGCGTTCCTACCGATCGTCGCCGTGGCCCTCGTCGTCGTCGCCGCGGAGGCAAAGGGCCTGACGCAGCCCGGAAGCACCAAGCCGATTCCGGAGGGGTCGAACCTCGTCAACTACCTGAACCAAGAGGGAGAATCCATCGATCCCCTCACCCAGGCGGCGACCACCCCGCGGACCTTCAACCCCCGCTGCAACCTCACCTTCAAGGTGATCGCCCGGGGCGGCGGCCAGAAGAACAGCTTCGGCTGGTACAACGTCACCGGCAGCAAGCCCGAGCGCAGCGACCTCCACGAGTTCCTCGGCTGCAACGACGGCGAGGGGGTGGAGCGGGAGCTCGACATCGCCAACCACCCGGCCTACCGCGGCGGCGAGATCGGCTTCTTCATGGCGACCACCCAGGGGCGCGGTCCGGACGGCAAGCCCACCGGGGGCTACGCCGGCGGGAAGAACTGCGTGGAGTTCGTGGAGGGGCAGGGCCCCGTCGACTCGACCCTGGGCTTCCTCTACTACTCCGAGCCCCAGTGGAACGACGACAACCAGGGCGAGGACAGCTACATCCACCTGCTGATCATGGACAGCGGCGCCTACCCGCAGGCCTTCTACTTCGCCTGGGAGGATCTCTACGGCGGCGGCGACAACGACTTCGAGGATCTCCTCACCCGCGTCGAGGGCATCACCTGCTCGGGCGGCGGCGCCGACTGCGACACGGGGAGGCCGGGCATCTGCGCGGCCGGCACGATGCAGTGCCGCGACGGCAAGCTCGCCTGCGTGCAGCAGACCCAGGCCAAGGCCGCCGAGGCCTGCAACGGCATGGACGACGACTGCAACGGCCTCGTCGACGACGGCGCCACCTGCCCCGGCGCCGACGAGGTCTGCGTCCGCGGGGCGTGCGTGCCCAAGTGCTTCCGCGGCGAGTTCTCCTGCTTCGACGGCCTGGTCTGCGACGACGGCGTCTGCGTCGAGCCCGAGTGTGAGGGCGTGCGCTGCGACGCCGGCGAGATCTGCGTGGCCGGCACCTGCAAGGCCCCTTGCGACGGCGTCCTCTGCCCCCTCGGCACGATCTGCCGGATGGGCTCCTGCATCGATCCCTGCGAGGGCGTCGACTGCGACGCCAGGCAGCTCTGCGATCAGGGCGTGTGCAAGGCGCCGTGCGGCTGCGAGCCCTGCCCCGACGGCACGGTCTGCGACGGCAGCGGCCTCTGCGTCCCCGAGCTCTGCGCGGGGGTGAGCTGCGAGGCCGGCTTCGTGTGCAGCGGCGGCGTCTGCGTCGACGCCTGCCAGGGCGCGGTCTGCCCCGAGGGCGAGCGCTGCGAGGTGGGCGCGTGCGTCCCCGACACCGGGGCGGGCGGCGGCGGGCCTGGCAAGGGCGGCGCGGGCGGCCATTCGGGCGGCGGCGGCGCCGGCGCGGGCGGTGCGGGCGGCGTCGGAGGGATCGGCGCGGGCGGGACGGGCGAGGCCCGGGGGCCGCTCGAGGACGGGGGCTCCGGCGGCTGCGGCTGCGCCTCCGCGGACGGCGCGGGTCTCGGCCTCCTCGCCCTGGGGCTCCTCTTCGCGAGGAGGGGCCGTCGCGCCTGATCGGGAGGAAGGCTGCTGGCGGCGCCGGCTTCGGCTCTTCGCCCTCGCGCTTCCCTTCGCGAGGAGAGCCCGCCGCGCCCCGAGCGCGAGGGCGGAAACGAAGAAGAAGACCGCGCTGCCCCGCCCGAGATCGCCCGGGACCTGCGCGATCAGACGCGGGCCCGCCGCAGCCCGTTCGACACGTACGCCAGGCCGACGCCGAGGCAGCCGCCCAGCGTCACCGCGAGCACCAGCACCGTCGCCGGCCGGGGGCGCACCGGCTTCTCGGGCGCCTCGGCGACGTCCAGCACCTTGATGTTGTCCTCCTGCATGAGCATGGCGAGGTCCGCGTCCTTGATGCGCGAGAGCACCAGCTCGTAGAGGCGCTGGTTGTTCTCCTGGTCGCGCTGGAGCTTGCGCTGCTCGATCTCCTTGCGCGCCACGTCGAAGGCCTCCCCCTTGGTCTGCTCCACGAGCTGCGCGAGGTGCGCCTCCACCGTCACCGCCTCGCGGTACTCGCCGCGCAGCGCCTCCACCGAGTCGCTCATGGCCCGGTTGATCCGCACCTTGAGCGTGGCCAGGCGTGCGTCGGCGGAGATCTTCTCCGGATGCTTGTCGAGGTACCGCTCGGCGACGCGGATCGCCTCGGCCTCGGTGCGGGTGAGCTGCCGCTCCAGGTCGAGCACCTGGGGATCCTGCGCCACCCGCCGTAGCTGCAGCGGCCACGCGGCGTCCCTCGCGTTCGCCCGGGCCCGCTCCAGCTCCCCGATCGCCGCCTCGAGCTGCACCCGCCGCGTCGTCGCCGCCGTCAGCGACTCGGAGAGCGCGGTGAGCCGCTGGTTGATCAGGCTGAGGCGCTCCTCGGCCGAGGTGGCGAGGATGTCGTTGTCCTTGCGGAAGGTGTAGAGCGCCAGCTCCGACGACTCGAGCTTCTCCCGCAGATCCCCCATCTGGCCGGCGAGCCACTCCCGCGCCGACTTGGTGGACTGCAGCCGCCGGTCGAAGTTGCTCTGCAGGTAGGAGCTCACCACCTCGTTGGCGATCTCCGCGGCCCGGTCGGGATCGGTGTCGTCCACCAGCACCTCGGTGAGCTGCGAGTCGCGCACCGGCGCCACCTTCACCCGCGACTGGAGCAGGCGCACGGCGAGCCGCTTGTTCTTCTTCTCCGCCAACGGCCCGGTGGCGGCGGCCTTCTCCCCCAGGAAGTCCAGGTCGCGGTCCAGGCTCAGCTTGCGCACCACCCGGTTGAGCACGTCGCGGCTGGTGATCACCCGGTACTGCGTCTCCAGGTACTCCGAGTTCAGCGTTGGATCCGTGAGGCGCTTGTCGAAGGCGACCGCCTCCGTCTGCTCGCCGAGCACGCGCGGGGCGGCCTCCGGCCCGATGAGGATCGAGCCGCTGGCGCGATAGATCCGCGGTGCGAGCTGGAGGTACAGGATCCCCAGCGCCGTCGACGCGATCGTGCACAGCGCGATCAGCCACCACCTCGAGGCGAGGATCCGGACGTGGCGGGCGATCTCGCCTCCCACCACCTCGACTTCCGCATCCCGCTCGGCCTCCACTCGCCGCAGCTCTCCGTCCATTCGCGAGATCCCTTCCTAGCCGGCGGTCGCCAGCTCCCCATCCGCCGCCGTCCGCTGCCGATCGGCATCGACGCGCGCCGCCGCCTCTCCTGCCGCTTCTTTCGGAGCCGCCCCTTCGGCGCGACCGTCGGGGGTCACCGGCCGGTACTCGGGGATCAGCTCGCAGAGCCGCGCCCGTACCTCGTCGGGGCCGTGGTCGTCGGCGAACGCCCGCAGCGCGGTGAGCTCCTTGGCCACGTCCTCCCAAGCCGGGGGGCGCAGGCGGCCGATGAAGATCTTTGGATGCCGCGTCTTGTCGACGCCCTCCGCCTCTGCGGACAGCTCCTCGAAGAGCTTCTCGCCCGGGCGGATCCCGGTGAAGGCGATCTCGATGTCCTCGTCGGGCTTGAAGCCGGAGAGCGAGATCAGGTCCCGGGCGAGGTCGACGATCTTCACCGGATGCCCCATGTCGAGGACGAAGATCTCGCCGCCCTTGCCCATGCTCCCCGCCTCGAGCACGAGCTGGCAGGCCTCGGGGATCGTCATGAAGTAGCGGCGCATCTCCGGATGCGTCACCGTCACCGGTCCCCCCTTGGCGATCTGCTCCTGGAAGATGGGGATCACGCTCCCCGCCGAGCCGAGGACGTTTCCGAAGCGCACGGTCACGAAGCGGGTGCGGCTGCGCTGCGAGAGCGCCTGCACGTAGATCTCGGCGAGCCGCTTGGAGGCGCCCATCACCGAGGTGGGGTTCACCGCCTTGTCCGTGGAGATCATCACGAACTGCCGCGCCTCGAAGGCGTGGGCCAGATCCGCCACCGTGCGGGTGCCGCCGACGTTGTTCTTGATCGCCTCCCCCGGGTTCCACTCCATCATCGGCACGTGCTTGTGGGCCGCGGCGTGGAAGACGGCCTCGGGCGAATGCTCCCGGAAGATCGCGGTCACGCGCGCGGCGTCGCAGACGTCGGCGATGCACGGGACGAGTTGCAGGGAGGGGAACGAGGCGACCAGCTCCCGGTGGATCTGGAAGAGCGCGCCCTCCGCCTGCTCGAGGAGGAGGAGCTTCTTGGGGCCGATGCGGCAGATCTGCCGGCACAGCTCCGCGCCGATGCTCCCGCCGGCCCCCGTGACCAGCACCACCCGATCGCGCAGGTCCTCGGCGATGGCCCGGTCGTCCAGGACCACCGGCTCGCGCCCCAGCAGATCCTCGATCACCACCTTGCGGATCCGGGAGAGGTTCGCCCGCCAGCCCACGATCTCGAAGACGCCGGGGACGATCTTCGCCTCCAGCCCCGCCTTCTCGCAGGCCTGGGCGATGCGGCGGATGTCGCGGCGGGCCAGCCGCGAGTCGGTGATCAGCACCTGCTTCGCGCCGTAGCGGAGGCATTGCGCCACCAGGTCCCGGGTGTTGCCCCGGACGCGCACGCCGTGGATCGTCTGGCCTTCCTTGAGGGGATCGTCGTCCAGGAAGCCGACCGGTTCGATCCCGAGGTCGGGGCGGTTGGCGATCTCCCGGGCGATCATCATCCCCACCAGCTCCGCGCCCACGAGCATGGTCGGCACCAGCGGCGACGCCTGCCGGCGGGAGCGGTCCAGCCGCTCGGTGAGGATCCGAACCGCGCCCCGAACCCCGGCGACGCCCACGAACGCGAGGGCGAAGTCGACGACGATCGCGTCCGGGGCGAGGAGCAGCCCTTCCGCCCCCGCCCCGCGCGCGGCGAGCATCCACCCGAGGCCGAGGAGCGCCGCGGCGCAGGCGAGGGCGCCGAAGATCCGGACGATCTCGCGAAACGAGGTGTAGCCCCAGGGGCAGCGCAGGACCCCGAAGGCGGAGAGGAGACCGTACTGCAGCGCCACCGCGACGGGGAGGGCGCCGAACGGCGCGGCGCCCTGGGAGGCATCGTCGGAACAGATGGCGATGGAGAGCGCGATCGCGAAGGACAGCGTCGCGAGGTCGATCGCCGCCTTCGCGCCGTTCCAAACGATTTTCCGCATGCCCGCCGACACCCCCGACGCCGCCCGATCGAGCTCTCTGGAAGTCTGCGGCGCACCGCCCCGGGGCCGCGCCTTCGGCTCGAGGGCGGGGATCGCCTTCGGGGCAGAAGCTAGGGAGCGGCCGCTCGCCTTCCTACCGTCCGCGAGGTGAACCGGATCGGGGCTGCGCGACGGAGGGTTCCACGGCGCTTCGGCCGTGCGTTCGGCGCTGACGATGCGAAGCCTTCGGTGCACGACCGAAGGAGGAAGCGATGGAGAGCAGCGCGGCGGCCACCGGTTCCGAGAGGGAGGCGAAAGGTCGCGAGGCGAAGGCGAACCGGGCGATCGCGAGGGGGGAGTTCATCGAGTCCGGGGATCCGAGGTGGATGGAGTTCCTGGAGAGGGCGCGGCACGACATCTACCAGTGGCCGGGCTACGCCGAGGTCGACGCGCGCTACCTCGGGGGGCGTTCCATCGCCTTCCTGGGCGAGGTCCCCGGGGCGAGCTGTCTCATCCCGCTCACCGAGCGTTGGCTCCCCGCCCACGTGAAGGGGGGCGAGGCGTACACCGACGCGATCTCGCCCTACGCCATGGGCGGCCCCGTCTTCCAGGGCGACACCTCCCGGGCCCACGAGCTCCTCGCCCTCTTCGCGAAGAACTGCAGGGAGCGGCGCCTCGTCGCGGCCTATCTTCGGATCCACGCGCTGCTCGAGCCCGACTGGGCCACGCAGACGCCGTACGGCGTGCTCATGCAGCGGGGGGAGATGGTGTGGGTCGACCTGCGGCGCCCCGAGGAGGAGCTGCGCGCGGAGCTGAGCCCGAGGCGTCGGCGGGGGCTGCGCAAGGTGGAGAAGGCGGGGTTCGTCGCCGAGCTCGACGACTGGTCGCAGTACGAGCGGTTCAAGCAGATGTACGGCCCGGCCATGACCCGCCTGCGGGCCACGCCCTTCTACCACTTCTCCTCCGAGTACTTCGACGATCTGCGCGCGTCCCTCGGCGACAAGCTCCACCTGTGCACGGTGCGCGCACCGGACGGCACCGTCTGCGACGCGGGCACCTACACCATCGAGGACGGCATCGTCGAGTACCACCTGGGCTGCACCGACGAGGCCTGGCGCAAGCACGCGCCCTCGCAGCTCCGCTACGACTTCATGTGTAGGTGGGCGCGGTCGGTGGGCGCCGAGATCTACAACCTGGGGGGCGGCCTGCCGTCGCTGATGGAGTTCAAGACCGGCTTCGCCACCACCCGCGCCAAGAACTACTCGATCCGCATCGTGGGCGATCCGGAGGGCTACGCCGCCCTGCTGCGCGACAACGGCATCGACGCGCCCGCCGACGGGGCGGACGGGTTCTTCCCCGCCTACCGCGGGCCGGAGTAGTCAGCCGGCGGGCGGGGCGAGGGAGCGGATCGCCTCCACCACCCGATCGAGATCCGCCTCCGTGAGGCTCGAGCCGCTGGGCAGGCAGAGGCCGTCGCGAAAGAGCCGCTCCGCCACGTCGCCGCCGCGCATCGAGCAGCCGGAGAAGATCGGCTGCAGGTGCATCGGCTTCCACACGGGCCGCGCCTCGATGTCGAGGCCCTCCAGGTGGCGGCGCACGTCCTCCCGGGTGCGGCCGAAGCGCCCGGCGTCGATGGTGAGCGCCGTGAGCCAGCGGGTGGACCTGCCGTACTCCGCCTCGGGCATGAACTCCATGCCGGGGAGCTGGCCGAGGTGCTCGCGGTAGTGGGTGAAGTTCGCGCGGCGCCTCTCCACCCGATCGTCGAGCATCTCGAGCTGCCCGCGGCCCACCGCCGCGAGGAGGTTGCTCAGGCGGTAGTTGTAGCCCACGCAGGAGTGCTGGTAGTGCGGCGCCGGATCCCGCGCCTGGGTGGCGAGGAAGCGCGCCTGCGCGATCCACCGCTCGTTCGCCGAGATGAGCGCCCCGCCGCCGCTGGTGGTGATGATCTTGTTCCCGTTGAAGGAGATCGCCCCCACGTCGCCGAGGGTGCCCGCGGGCCGATCCCGGTAGGTGGCGCCCAGCCCCTCGGCGGCGTCCTCGATCAGCGGTACGCCGTGCTTCTCGCAGGCGGCCCGGATCGGATCGTAGTCGGCGCACTGCCCGTAGAGGTCGACCGCCATCACCGCCTTCGGCAGCTTCCCCCTGCGCGCGCGCCTGTCGAGCTCCTCCGCGAGCAGGGCGGGATCCAGGGTCCACGTGGCGGCGCTGACGTCCAGGAACGCGGGGCGCGCCCCCAGGTAGGTGACCGGGTTCGCCGACGCCGCGAAGGTGAGCGTCGGCACGATCACCTCGTCGCCGGGGCCCACGCCGAGCACGCAGAGGGCGAGGTGCAGCGCCGACGTGCCGCTGGCGAGGGCGGCCACGTGCTGGCCGGCGAGGCGCGCCGACAGCTCCGCCTCGAAGGCGTCCACGTTCGGCCCCAGCGGGGCGATCCAGTTGGAGTCGAAGGCGGCGAGGAGAAGCTCGCGCTCCCTCGGGCCCATGTGAGGCGGAGACAGGTGGATGCGGCCCACGGCGTCGCTCGCTTTCCGTGCGATCGCGCGCCGGGCGGCGCGCGGTCGATGCCGTGGAAGCTGCGAACCGGCGGGGGCGCGGGCAACGACGGGATGGGGCGCCGGGAGGGCGTCGCCCGTGGAGCACGGGGCACCTAGCTTTCCCGCGGAGGCAGCGCTCGCGCACCAGGCGAATGCTCGAACGGGGGTCGAAGATGGCGTCCGAGTTCATCGGTCCGGACGATCCGAGGTGGGCGTCGTTCCTCGAGGGCGTGCCGCACGACGTCTACCACCGGCCGGAGTACGTTCGGATCGACGCGGGCCCGAGCGGCGGGAGGGCCATCGCGTTCCTCGGCGAGGTCGACGGCGCGCGCTGCCTCGTCCCCCTCGTCGAGTCGAAGATCCCGAAGGCGCTGGGCGCGCCCGAGGGAGCCACCGACCTCGCCTCGCCGTACGGCTACGCCAACCCGCTGGTCGACGGAGACCCGGCGAAGCTGGGCGCGTGCCTGCGGGCTTTCGCCGCCGCGTGCCGGGAGCGCGGCGCGATCTGCGCGTTCCTGCGCAGCAACCCGCTCCTCTCGCCTCCGCTGGACGAGCGCGTGGTCTGGGAGGATCGCGACACCTCCTCCCGGATCCGATCCCGCGGCGAGACCCTGGCGGTGCTGCTCGGCCGCCCGTTGGAGGAGATCCGCACCGAGCTGCGCAGCGAGTACAAGCGCCGACTCAACCGCCTCCGCCGCATGGGCTTCCACACCGTGGTGGACGACTGGCGCCACTACGATCGGTTCATCGAGGTCTACCGGATGACCATGGAGCGGCTGGGGGCGCAGGCTTCGTACTTCTTCGACCGCGGCTACTACGACGCGATCGCGACGCGGATGAAGGGGCGCACCCACCTGATCTCCGTGCTGGACCCCGGCGGCACCGACGTGGTCGCGGGCGGGCTCTTCTACCGCGAGGGCGACATCGTTCAGTTCCACCTCAGCGGGTGGGATCCCGCGTGCGCGCATCTCTCGCCGTCCAAGCTGGTGCTCTGGGCCGCGATCGAGTGGGCCAACGACGTGGGCGCGTCCTGGCTCCACCTGGGCGGCGGCCTGGGCACCCGGGAGGACGAGCTCTTCCGGTTCAAGCGGGGGTTCACGGATCGGAGGCTGCCGTTCCACACCCTCGGCATCGTGGCGGAGCGCCGCGCCTACGACGAGCTGGTGCGGGCGTCCGGGGCGGCGCCCGACGAGGGCTACTTTCCGGCGTATCGATCCCCGCGGCTGGCGCGCCCTTCGTCGGCGGCGACCGACGCGATCGCGGCGGGCTGAGGCGGCGGCTGCCCGATCAGTCGCGCCGCCCGTTCTCCTCGGTCTGCGCCGGCGAGTCCGCGAACACCGGCCGCCCCTCCTCGCTGGGGTTGATCACGCCCTCGCTGCGGATCACCCGCCAGGCCGTGAGCGCGAGGATCTTCAGGTCGAGGAGGAGGCTCCAGTTGTCCACGTACCAGACGTCCAGGTCGAAGCGTCGATCGAACGAGAGCCGGTTGCGGCCGCTCACCTGGGCGAGGCCGGTGATACCGGGGAGGACCTCGTGGCGGCGGCGGTGGTGGGGGCTGTAGCGGGGCAGGTACTCCACGAGGAGCGGGCGCGGCCCCACCAGGCTCATGTCGCCGCGCAGCACGTTCCAGAGCTGGGGGAGCTCGTCCAGGCTCGTCGCCCGCAGCACCCTCCCCAGCCGGGTGATCCGCTCGTCCGGCAGCAGGAGCTCGCCGTCGTCGCCGCGGCGCTCGTCCATCGTCCGCAGCTTCCACACCTCGAAGAGCGCCTCGTTCCGCCCCGGCCGCACCTGCCGGAAGAAGATCGGCCGTCCCATCGTGAGCGCGATCCCCGCGATCGCCGCGAGGAGAAAGGGGCTCGCGAGGAGGAGCAGCAACGCCGCCGCGCTCACGTCCATGGCGCGCTTGACGAACAGGCCGACCCCGCGCTGACGGGGCCTCGGCGTGGAAGGGGGGGGCCGCATGCCGCGAGCGTGCGCACGACGGACGACCTGCGAAAGCGCCACAAGCGGGCGGGCGATGCAGAGCCCGCCGACCGGAGGTGGTCGCCTCTTGCTGCGTGGCGTGCCGCGTGCCCCCCCCGCTCGCGGCCGCGACGCCTGCGTCGACGTCCCCCCGACGCGCACCATTCGACCGAACGGGCAATGGCCCGATCCCGCGCCCGCGCACATGGTGACGCCGCGCGCCGAGAGCGAGAGGCGAGCGAGGGGGCGGAGCGATGGAGAGCGTGGAGGCCGCCAAGGCCCGCGGCGAGACGCAAGCGCGAGCGCCATCGCCCGCGAGCCCGCGCGACGCGAACGTGGTGGCCGCCAACGTGTGGACCCGCTCCGGCGAAGGGCGGCGGGCGCTCTTCGTCGCCACCGTCGCCGCCACCGTCCAGGGCTTCCTCATCCCCTACGCGAGGCGGCTGCGGCAGCAGGGCTGGCGGGTCGACTGCCTCGCCGCGGGCGCCGGCGCGAGCGAGCTCCTCCGCGAGGAGTTCGACGCGTGCTGGGAGGCGCCGTGGACCCGCAACCCCCTGGGCCGCGAGGGCCTGCGCCGCGCGCCCCGGCTGGTGCGGGACATCGTCGCATCGCAGGGCTACCACGTCGTCCACGTCCACACGCCGGTGGCGGCCTTCCTCACCCGCTGGGCGCTTCGGCGGCGGGCGCCAGGCAAGCCCTGCGTGATCTACACGGCCCACGGCTTCCACTTCCACTCGGGTGGCCGGTGGCTGCGCAACCTGGTCTTTCGCCTCATCGAGAGGCTGGCGGCGCGGTGGACCGACTTTCTCGTCACCATCAACGAGGAGGATCGCGACGCCGCCGTCGCCCACCGCTTCCTCCCGGAGGAGCGGATCGTCCGCACGCCGGGGATCGGCGTCGACGTCGCCGCGTATGCGGACGCGGTGCCCGCCGGCGCGCGGGAGAGCGTCCGCCGCGAGCTCGAGCTGCCGCCGGGGGCGCGCATCGTCACCATGGTCGCGGAGTTCACCGCCAACAAGCGGCAGCGCGACCTCGTGGAAGCGCTGGCGATCCTGCGGTGCCGCGACGTGCACGTGCTCTTCGCGGGGACGGGGCCCGAGGAGTACCCGGTGGAGATCCTCGCCTTCAAGCGGGGCGTCTTCGACCGCGTGCACTTCCTGGGGGTGCGCGACGACGTGCCCCGGCTCCTCGGCGCCAGCGACCTCTTCGTGCTCACCTCGGCGCGGGAGGGGATGCCGCGGGCGGTGATGGAGGCGCTCTGCGTCGGCGTGCCGGTGGTGGGCACGAACGTGCGGGGCACCCGCGATCTGCTCGCGACCGGCGCCGGCGCGCTGGTTCCGGTGGGTGACGTGGAGGCGCTGGCCGAGAGGATCCGCGAGCTCCTCGGCGATCCGGCCCGGCGGGCGGCGATGGGGAGGCGGGGTCGGGCGCTCATCGAGGAGTACGATCTCTCTCGCACCCTCGAGATCCACGACGCCCTCTACGACCGGGCGATGCAGGCGTTCACCGGGCGGGAGCGCGCGATCCTGGGGGCCACCGTCCCCGCAGAGGGGCGGGCCGGGTGAACCTCGCGGCACCTTCGATCGAGCGAGCGCCCCATCCTTTGGCGAGCCTCGCGGGCTTCGTGGCGCTCTGCCTCTTCGTCGCCACCCAGGCCTACACCCTCCCGGTGCTGCTCGTCGGGCCGAGCTGGGCGGTGTGGCCCATGCCCACCGACTTCGCCACCGCGCTCCTGGCCGCGGCCGCGCTCTTCCTCCCGCCGACCCGCGACGCGAGGCTCCTGCGCTACCGCAAGGGGGTGGGGGCGCTCTTCGCCTTCTGCGCCGCGTCCTTCGTCCTGCTCGTGATCGTGCCCAGGCTGGTGGCGCCGCCGATCGGAGGGATGGGCTCCGTCAACTTCGGCGCGTTCCACGTCCTGCGCCTGGCCGAGTTCTGGGTGGCGTTCGCGGCGGCGCAGCGGGTGCCGCTCTCCCCGGGCCGCCTCGTCGTCCTGCGGTGGATCTCCTTCGCCGTGGTGGCGTGGCTCCTCTTCTCCGTCTTCGTCACCTACCTCGAGATCCTGCAGCCGCGGGACTTCGCCCCGTGGATCCCCAAGTCGCGGCACATCTCGGGTGCGTGGTCCTTCTACGCCACCACCAAGGAGGGCGTGGGCACGGTCGGCTACAACCACGCCTACACCGCCATCCAGATCAGCCTCATGACCGGCGTCGCCCTCCAGCTCGGGCCGCGCTCCCACGGTTGGCGGGCCATCGTGGTGCTGCTCTTGAGCATCGTCGCCGTGTTCATGACCGGCAGCCGCGCGGGCCTCGCCGGCCACGTGGTCTTCGTGTTGGGCTACCTCGCCGTCCGCCCCGCCTGGCTCATCGGCGGCGCCCTCACCGCGGCGCTGGCGTTCGCGATCGCGGCGCCCAAAGTACAAACGGACAACACCGACCGCGAGATGATGGAGCGCCAGCTCGGCGCGGTGGATCCCCTGGACAGCAAGAACCTCTCCGGCCGCGACTACATCTGGAAGGAGCGGATCGCCTGGCTCAACGACAACCCGCGGGCGTGGGCGGTGGGCGCGGGTCTGGGCGGCACCGCCGACACCGGCGGCCCGGCGCACATGATGCCCCTGCAGATCGTCGCCGAGCTGGGGATCGTGGGCCTCGCGCTCAGCCTGGTGGCCCTCGGCCGCCTCATGATCGACCTGTGGCGGGAGCACCGCCGGGTGCCGGCGCTCTTCTGGTGCATCGTGGGCCTGTGCGTCACCTCCCTCACCCAGGAGACCTTCTACCCCGAGCCGGCCATGGGGCAGTTCCTCGGCCTCTTCCTGGTCTCGCTCGCCATCGTCTTCCGCGAGCGGCCCGCGCCCGCCGGGGCGCCGGCCCGCTCGCTCGCCCGCCACCGCGAGACGATCCCGGTCGGCGACGCCACCCGCAGGCTCACGGGGTCCGGATCATGACGGCTCGCGTTCTCCACGTGCTGGGGCGGCTCCACCCGGGAGGCGGAATCGAGACGTGGCTGGTCGAGCTGGCGCGGGGCGTGGACCGGGATCGCTTCGCCGTGGACTTCTGCGTCCTCGACGGCACGCCCGGCGGCTACGACGACGAGGTCCGCAGGGCGGGGAGCGAGATCATCCGGATCCATCGGGCGGGCAACCGATGGCGCTTCTCCGGCGCCTTCCGAGCGGCGCTGCGGGCGCGCCCCGGGTACGACGTGGTCCACAGCCACGTGCACTACTTCAGCGGGCTCGTCCTCCACGCGGCGCGGCAGGCGGGCGTGCCGTGCCGGATCTCGCATTCGCACAACGACACGCGGGTGCCGGACCGGGAGGCGATCCTCCCCAGGAAGGCCTACAACACCGCGATGCGGCGGCTGCTGCTCGCCAACGGGACCCTTCACCTGGCGGTGGGATCCGAGGCGGCGACGGCGCTGTACGGTAGCGGCTGGGAGCGCTCGGGGATCGTCAAGATCCTGCGCTGCGGCCTGGACTTCTCCAGGTTCCGGGGGGAGCGGCGGCGGGACGAGGGCCTGGGGATCTTCTCCCTCCCGCAGGACGCGTTCGTGGTGGGGAGCATCGGCAGGCTCGAGCCGCAGAAGAACCAGCGCTTCCTCCTCCAGGTCTTCGCCGAGATCGCGCTGCGGGATCCGAACGCGCACCTGGTCGTGGTGGGCGAGGGATCGCGGCGGGAGGACCTCGAGGCCCTGGCCGCGCATCTGGGCGTGTCCGAGCGGGTGCGGTTCCCGGGGGTGCGCAAGGACGTGCCGCGGATCCTCGACGCCTTCGACGTCTTTCTGCTCCCGTCGTTCTTCGAGGGGCTGCCGTTGGTGGCGCTGGAGGCCCAGGCGGTGGGGCTGCCGAGCCTGCTCTCCACCAACGTGACCCCGGAGCTGGAGTTTTCGCCGGGGCTCGTGTCGCGCCTCCCGCTGGACGCGGGGCCGGTGGAGTGGGCCCGCCGCGCCATGGCCTTGCGGGAGCGCCGGGTGCCCAAGGAGGAGGCGCTCCGGGTGGCCGAGTCGTCGGCCTTCGCGATCCGGGCGTCGCTGCGGGCGCTGCAGGAGGAGTACGAGCGCCAGCTCGAGAAGCTGCGGGTGGCGAGGGCGTAGGCGGGGCGGTTGGTTCGCGGTCAGAGGCGGATGTGGGGAGACCGATTCGTTCGCCGCGGCAAAGCGGAGCGAGCGCCGGTCGCGCATCGCTCAGCGAATCTGCTGCCGCGCAGGTCCGACGAGCGAATCTCAGCGTGCCAGCGCCCGGCTGGCGACCTCGCGGTAGAAGGCCTCTCGCCTCGGCTGCAGCTTCTCGGCCAGGAACTCCTTCGCGATCCCCAGGCTGCGGGCGGCCAGGCGCTTCTGCTCGCTTGGATGCGAGTGGATGCGCGCGACGATCTTCGCCAGGCGCCGGTGGTCGCCGGGCCGGTGGATGCAGTCGCGCTGGAGGAGCTCGGGCAGACCCCCCGCGGAGGATCCAGCGACGGGACAGCCCATGCTCATCGCCTCGATCACCGACCTCGGCAGGCCCTCTTGCCGGCTGGGCTGCACGTAGAGGTCGATCTCCTCCAGCCAGCGCGAGACCTTCTCGTGGGGCATGTACCCCTCGAAGCGGACGAGGTCCGCGACGCCGAGGCGCTCGGCCATCGCCAGCCAGCGGCGCTGGTCGCCGCCCCCGACCGCGCTCACCCGGAAGTCGAGGTGCTTCTCCCGCAGGATCGCGGACGCCCTCAGGAGCGTGTCCAGCCCCTTGAAGAGCACGTCCAGGCTGCCGATGGTGCCGATGCGGAAGGTGCGTTTCGAGTCGATCCGCGCCATGCGCCCGTCGAGGCTTCCCACCGTTCGGTGGATCACCACGTCCGAGCACGCGAGCGAGCGTCCCTTGGTGGGGTAGCGCCGCTGCAGGAACTCGCTCGTGACGTAGAGGACGTCGGTGGCCGACGCGACCGCCCGGCGCAGGCTCGCCCAGGCGACGGGCGCCCAGACCTTCCCGCGCAGCGAGCCGTGGTTCCACATCGAGTCCCACGGGCACCCCACCACCTCCACGATCGTGGGCTTCCCGAGCTCCCTGGCGATGTCGATGGCGTAGTCGCCGATCATGCCGGGCAGGCGGACGATCACCACGTCCACCTGCGGGAGGATCCGCTCCAGGGCGGCGCGGACCTCGCCGGCCTTCGTGAAGGTGTTCAGCCCCCGGGCGAGGTCGGGCACCACCTCGAAGGTCACCCGATCCGAGGAGCACACCGTGTCCGGCGTGGGGATGAAGGGGAGCTTCTCGTAGCCCCTGCCCACCACCACGAGGCGCTCGAACATGTCGCTGTAGCGGGTGAGGATGCTCGTCGAGGGCGAGAACTCGTGCGAGTGCCAGGCGAGGCCGTCGAAGTGGACCCGCAGGTCGTACACGAACGCGGCGGTCAGGTTCATCCGGCCGCTGTGGACCTCGGCGTGCATGTCTCCCCCCGAATCGCAAGCGACCGACCGCCTGCTCGCGAGGAGATTTGGGAGGCGCCGCCGCCGCCGCAAGGGCTGCCCGGGTACCCGCCCGGTTCAGCCCTCGGGCGCAGGAGCTGGCCCGGAGCCCGGCCGCAGCGCCTGCCACAGCACGAGCGCGCTGCCGGCGAGCTGCACCAGCGCCGAGACGATCAGCGCCCACACCGCGCCGCGCAGGCCGAACGCCGGGATCAGCGCCCAGCATGCGACCACGCAGGCGGCGGTGACCACCACGAAGAGCGGGAGCTGCACCCGGTAGCGGCGGGCGGCCGTCATGCCGTAGCCCAGGAACGACCCGCAGAACTGCAGGCCCGCCACCACCATGAAGAGGAGGAGCAGATCCACGTAGGCGGCGTACTCGGCGCTGTACAGGATGGTGAGCACCCAGGCGCCGATCCACTTGCTCAGGGCGAAGCCCAGGGCGGTGAGGCCCAGGGCCATGGCGAGCATCTTGGCGAGGAGGCGGCGGAAGGCGGGCAGGTCGCCCGAGGCGTGGAGGCGGGCGAGGCGCGGCGTCGCCGACTGGCCCAGCGCGTTCACCACCAGGTAGCCGGCGGCGACGAGCTGCGCCAGGGGGGCGAAGATGCCGAGCATGTACGCGCCCAGGGCGGACTCGATGAAGTAGCGGGGCACGTTCGTGTTCAGGGAGATCAGCATCATCACCGCCCCCAGGGGGACGGCGTCGGCGAGGATCTTGCGCACCCGGGCGGTCTCGAACCTGGGCCGGAGCCGCTCGCCCGGCTCGCGGACCCGAAAGAGGCAGGGGAGGTCGTAGGCCAGGAGCACCCCGATGGTGCCTGCCGCCATCGCCGCCACCGCGAGGCCGAGGCTCTTCGTCGCGGCGAAGGTGGCCGCCAGCGCCCCCACCGAGATCAGCGCCCGCAGGATCATCGAGCGGGAGACGAGGTCCATCCGCTCCGCCCGCATGAGGTGACCGTGGATGAGGTCCGCGGCGGATTCGGCGCCGCGCGAGAAGGCCATCGCGAAGATCGTCCAGGCGACCACGGCCTCGTATCCGCCGAAGGCCACGAGGCCCAGGGTGAAGGCCATCGCCAGGGCGGTGGTCGCCGCCCGCACGCCGGCGAAGTCGGCGAACCGGAGCACGCCCGCCGTCTCCGTGGCCTGCAACCCGCGTAGCTGCAGGTTCGAGAGCATGAAGATCGGCGCGGTCAGGGCGAGGCCGTAGGTGAGCTGCCCCACCACCTCGGGGTTGCTCACCTTCACCAGGAGCGTCACCATGCCCCACTGGCAGAGGGCGTAGGTGAAGTTCCCCACCACCGTCCAGGAGAAGTTCGCCCGCAGGCTCAAGGGGCGGGGGGTGGAGGGCTCGGCGGCGGGCTCGGCTCTCATCGGCGGGTGGAAGCTAGGCCGCCGGATCCATTGCCGATACCGTCCCGCTGGGGGCGTGCCTCAGGCGGCAGAAGAGCTGTCGCCGTAGTACCCGTAGCGCTTGTAGCTGTAGTAGCCGTACTCCTGGCTGTCCAGGTCCACGTCGTTCAGCACCACGCCCAGGATCGGCGCGTTCACGTCGTGCAGGTTGCGCAGCATGCGGCGGGCCAGGTCCTTCGTGGTCTTCTTGAAGCGCGCCACGTAGACCACGCCGTCCACCTGCGACGAGAGCACCGCGGCGTCCGCCGCGGCCACCACCGGCGGGGAGTCGAGGATGATCCGATCGTACTCCGCCGAGAGCTCGTCGAGGAGCTCGCGGAAGCGGGGGGTGTGCAGCATCTCGGCGGGGTTCGGAGGCACCGGGCCGCACGGCAGGACCGACAGGCCGGGGACCTCGGTGCTCTTCACCGCGTCCTCCACCTTCGCCGCGTTCACGAGCAGGGAGGAGATGCCGCGCTCGTTCGATACGCCGAGCGCGCGGTGGAGGCGGGGCTTGCGCATGTCCGTGTCGATGAGCAGCACGTGGGAGCCGTTCTGGGCCATCGCCACCGCGAGGTTCAGCGCCACCGACGACTTGCCCTCCTGCGGACTCGACGAGGTCACCAGGATCTTCTTCAGCTCCCGATCGGGCGCCATGAAGAGGAGGTTCGTGCGCACCGAGCGGATCGCTTCGGCGGGGGCCGACTTGGGGTTGCGGGCCACGAAGAGGTCGCGGGCCGGGTCGTCCGCGCGCACGTCGCGCTTCGCCCCGGCGGGGGCGAGGGCCGGGAGCATCCCCAGGAACGGAACGCCGAGGATCTGCTCCACCTCGTCCTCGCCCTTCAGCGTGTTGTCCAGCAGCTCGGCGAGGTACGCGGCACCCACGCCGCTGAAGGCGCCGAGGAGGAGCGCCAGCGCCATCACCAGGGCGGGGCGGGGCTTCACGGGCTTGAGCGGCGCCACGGCGGCGTCCAGGAGGCGGACGTTGTTCGCCTTCAGCATCACGGCGAGGTCGGCGTCCTTGAGGCGGGCGAGCACCAGGTCGTAGAGGCGCTCGTTGTTCTCCTTTTCCCGCTGCAACTTGCTCTGGTCGATCTCCTTCTTGTTCACCTCGAAGGTCTCGGCCTTCAGGCCCTCGATGAGCCTCTCGAGCTGGGCCTGGGTGCCGACCACCTCGCGGTACTCCGACCGGAGCTGCGCCACCGCGGCGTTCATCTCGTCGATGATGCGAGCCTTCAGCTTCGCGAGCTTCTCCTGGGCGGCGATGCGGGCGGGGTGCTGCTCAAGGTAGCGCTCCTCCAGCTCCGTGGCCTCGCCTTCGAGCTTCGCGAACTCCTTGCGCAGGTCCGCCAGCAGTGTGTTCGAGGCGACCAGACGCAGTTTGCGGGCCCACATGGGATCGGTGGGGTCCTCCTTCTTCGCGCGGTCGGCCTCGGCCAGCGCCGACTCGAGCTCCACCCGGCGGCTCATCACCTGGGTCAGCGACTCCGAGAGGGTGTTCAGCCGCTTCGAGAGGATGGACTGCCGATCCTCGATCGAAGTGGAGAGGATGTCGTTCTCCTTGCGGAAGTCGTAGAGCGCGAGCTCCGAGGATTCGAGCTTCTCCTTCAGGTCCGCCATCTGGTCCGCGAGCCACTGGGAGGCAGCGCGAGTTCCCTCGAGGCGACGGTCGAGGTTCGACTCGATGTAGGCCTCGACGATGGCGTTCGCGAGGTCGGCGGCGCGCTCGGGGTTCGGGTCCTCCACCACGATTCGGGTGAGCTGGGAGTTCTTCACGGGTTCGATCCGCATGGCCTCGGTGAGGACATCCACCGGGACGATCTTCTCGAGCTTCTCGGCGCGCTTCTCGGGATCTTCGATCTTCGCCACGCCGAGGAAGTCGAGGTCGCGGTCCAGTCCCTTCTTGTCCACCACGCGCTGCAGGACCTCGCGGGAGGCGAGGACCTTGTACTGGGTCTCGAGGAAGTCCTTGTTCGACCAGTAGTCCGTGGCGCCGAACTCCACTGCGTCCGTCTTGTCGCCGAGGACGCGGGGGGAGGACGACTCGATGATGATCGAACTGGAAGCGCTGTAGATGGGCGTGGATAGGAAGAGAAAGGCCGCGCCGGCGACGAGGGCAGCGCCCGCCACGGCGACGATGAGCCAGAGGCGCTTTCGCAGGATGCGCAGGTGCTCCCGGAGATCGATCTCCAACTCCAGACCACCTTCGGGGGCCTGAGTGGGAGGGGTCCATTTCTCGGCTTCTGCGTTCATCTAGGGTCCGATCCCGTCGCCCCCCAGGCGAGGCTTGTAGAAAAGTGGGCTTTTATCGCGGGGAGGAGGCAGGTGCAACTTGGCGGCACGGGCCCAATTCGCTCAAGCGGAAGCTCGTCGGCCGTCTTCAAGGAGGACCGGCTCGTACTCGGGAACGAGCGCCCGAAGGTGGGCGCGGATCGCCTCGGGGCTGCCCTCGTCCGCCACGCGGAGGAGGGCCTCGAGGGCAGGCGGCACGCGGCTCCACTCGATCGGACGCACCCGGCCTACGTAGACCTTTGGGTGCTTGGTCTTGGTGGCCTCCTCCTCTGCCACCGAGAGTTCCTCGAAGAGCTTTTCGCCAGGGCGGATCCCGGTGAACTCGATCTCGATGTCCTCGCCAGGCTTCAAGCCAGAGAGGGTGATCAGGTCTCGGGCGAGATCGACGATCTTCACGGGCTCGCCCATGTCGAGGACGAAGATCTCGCCGCCCTCGCCCATGCTCCCGGCCTGGAGTACGAGCTGGCAGGCCTCCGGGATCGTCATGAAGTAGCGGCGCATCTCGGGGTCGGTCACCGTAACGGGCCCGCCCTTCGCGATCTGCTCCTGGAAGATGGGGATCACGCTTCCGGCCGAGCCGAGGACGTTGCCGAAGCGGACTGTCACGAATCGAGTGCGGCTGTGTCCCGAGAGGCCCTGGACGTAGATCTCGGCCACCCGCTTCGTCGCGCCCATCACGGAGGTAGGGTTCACCGCCTTGTCCGTGGAGATCATCACGAACTGGCGGACGCCGAAGGCGTGGGAGAGGTCCGCTACCGTCCGAGTGCCGACCACGTTGTTCTTCACAGCCTCACCGGGGTTCCACTCCATCATCGGTACGTGTTTGTGGGCAGCGGCGTGGAAGACCACCTGGGGCCGATGCGCGTCGAACAGGGCCTTCATCCGGGCGGCGTCGCAGACGTCGGCGATGAGGGGGTTCAGTGGCAGCCTTGGGTAGGAGGCGGCGAGCTCACGGTGAATGTTGAAGAGGGCGTTCTCGGCCTGCTCGACGAGGAGGAGGGTCTTTGGCCGGAAGCGGGCGATCTGCCGGCAGAGCTCGGAGCCGATGCTGCCGCCTGCGCCCGTAACCAGCACCACCGAATCCTTCAGGTCTTCGGCAATTGCCTCTGTGTCGAGTTGGACGGGCTCGCGGCCGAGGAGGTCCTCGATTTCCACGCTTCGGATGCGGGAGAGGTTTACCTGGCCGCCCACGATCTCGAAGAGGCCGGGGATTATCTTTGTCGGGATGCCGGATTCCTCACATTGGAGTGCGATTCGGCGGATCTCCTTGCGAGGCGCGGAGGCGATCGTGATCAAGACCTGCTTGGCACCGTAACTGGTGCAGAGCTCGGCGACGCGATCGGTGGGGCCCAGGACCTTGATCCCGTGGACTTCCTCGCCCTGCTTGACCTTGTCGTCGTCAAGGAAGCCGATGGGCCGAATGCCGAGGTCTGGCCGCCTCGCGATCTCGCGCGCCACTAGGCCGCCGGCCATGCCGGCACCGATGAGCATTGTCGGGACCTGGCTGTCTGCGCCGCGCTGGACCGCGAGCCGGTTGGCCCTCTCGCCGAGGAGGCGGCGACCGGCCCGAACTCCAGCGAGGCCAAAGAACGCGAGCATTCCGTCTAGCGCAATCACGCCGATGGGAAGCAGAAAGTGCCCGACCAGCGGTACGTCGTTTTGGAGTTCCGGGACGACGAACCGGAGGGCGAGAAGTGCCGCGACTACAGTTGCAAGCGCCGCGGCGATTCGAATCGCCTCATGGAGACCGATGAAGCGCCAAGAGAACCGGCGAGCTCCGAAGAGTGTCAGAAGTCCGTATTGGACCGAAACCACCCAAGGGATGGACACGGCGAGCCGCTCCACCATCTGGGGCGGAATACGCCAGTCGAACCGCAGAAGGAATGCGAGCCCCAGCGCCCCGGCCAGGAGCGCTACGTCGATTGTTGCTTGCGACGCTCGGGCGATGAACTTCTGCACTTCGGGGGGGCCCCCCAGTCAATCGGTCGGTCGCCCGATCCTACCTTGGGAGGGACCGATTGACAACTCCACGACACTTGGAGATTAGAACGAGTGCGTACTGCTGGGTGGACCCTTTTCGTAGACATACCTGACCGCCTCCACGACGCGCTCGAGGTCGTCACGAGAGAGGTTGGAGCCGCTGGGGAGGCAAATGCCACGCTCAAAGAGGTCCTCGCTGACGGCTCCGCCGCGCATTGGGCAGCCTTTGAACACTGGCTGCAGGTGCATCGGCTTCCACACCGGTCGGGACTCAATCTGCTGAGAAGTCAAGTAGAGACGCACATCCTCGCGCGTGGCGCCGAAGGCGACGGGGTCAATGGTGAGGCAGGTCAGCCAACGGTTCGAACTGGCATACGGCGCCTCCGGCATAAAATCGATTCCCGGGAGGTGGCCCAGGTGCTCGTAATAATACGCGAAGTTCGCGCGGCGGGCAGCTACGCGATCGTGAAGGACTCGAAGCTGGCCCCGCCCCACCGCAGCTAGTAGGTTGCTCAATCGGTAGTTGAAGCCAGTCGCAGAGTGCTGGTAGTATGGAGCAGGGTCGCGAGCTTGAGTAGAGAGGTAGCGGGCGCGATCGATCCATTCCTTGTGGGCCGACCAGAGGGCGCCGCCGCCGCTCGTCGTAATGATCTTGTTTCCGTTGAAGGAAAAAATTCCTAGATCGCCCAGAGTCCCCGCCGCCCGGCCCTTGTACGTCGAACCCAAAGCTTCGGCGGCATCCTCGACAATGGGAATCTCGTACTGGGCACAGACGGCACGGATGCGGTCGAAGTCTGCGGGGTGGCCGTAGAGGTCAACCACGATTACGGCTTTCGGGAGCTTGCCTCCCTTCGCCCTGGTTTCAAGCTCTTCCGCGAGAAGGATGGGGTCGAGGTTCCAACTCGTCCTTTCTGCATCGACGAAGCTGGGTCGAGCGCCCAGGTAGCAAACAGGGTTTGCCGAAGCTGCAAACGTCAATGACGAGACGAGGACGTCGTCTTCGGCCCCAACCCCTAGAATAGTCAGGGCCAGGTGAATCGCGCCCGTTCCGGACGAAAGCGCCGCAATATGGCCACCTCCGACCACGGACGCCAATTCTGACTCGAAGCGATCTACGTGCTCGCCTAAGGGGGCGATCCAGTTCGAGTCGAAGGCGGCAACCAGGAGATCGCGCTCCTCGGGCCCCATGTGTGGGGGGGAAAGGAGAATCTTGTTCATAGAGGTCCGAATCGGATAATCTGGGGCCAAACCACCGCCGGGAAGAGAACCGCTAACGCCGTTCCACCATACCACTCATGCGAGCGAAGGTGTGAAAGGCATTGCGAAGGTGGACAACTTTTGTGTCATAGGAATATCTCAAGATGTCGCCAAGAGTCAGGATATATAGTTGGGTCAAGCGGGGTGCCGATGTCACACTAGCGACGCTCGGCCTAGCGCTGTCGCTTCCTATCCTGTTGGTGATTTCAGCGTTGATCAAGCTGGATTCCCCCGGTCCCATTCTGTTCAAACAAAAGAGACTAGGACGTTTTGGGCGACCGTTCACAATTTGGAAGTTTAGAACGATGGAGGATGGAGCTCAAACCAAGGGCACCGGCATATTCACTTTTGAAGGAGACCCTCGAATAACCAGAGTAGGGAAGATTCTTCGAGAGCTTAGCCTAGATGAACTACCTCAGCTAGTCAATGTGATCTCAGGCAGCATGAGCCTAGTAGGCCCTCGGCCGCCTCTGCCTGACCATCCTTATGTCTTTTCAGCCTACCCGAAGTCCGCGCTTCCTCGATTTGAAGTTCGTCCTGGAATCACCGGGCTTGCTCAAGTGAAAGGGAGAAACTTGCTCACCTGGGATCAAAGGTTCGTTCTAGATGTAGAATACGTCCAGAAACTTGGACCTTCCCTGGATCTCTGGATATTACTGAGAACGGTCTTTGCTGCAGCCGACAAAGAGACGATCGTTCGAAAGGTAGGAGACCGATGAACCCAACAGGAAGTCGAATGGTCCAGCTTAGAGGGTTAGAGCGCGAAGATCTCGAGTGCCGAGTGCGGTGGCTCAACGACCCAGCGGTTCAACGTACCCTGAGCTTCGATCTTCCGGTGTCCCGTGCGAAAACCGAGAAGTGGTTTGAAAAAACATTGGTCCAAACCGACAGACGTGACCTTTCGGTGGTTCTAAAGCCGACCAACCGGCTAATCGGCTTCGCTGGGCTTCTTAATATCGATCGTTTGGTCGGAAAAGCCGAGGCCTACGTCACGATTGGTGAAACTTCTGAATGGGGAAAGGGCCATGCGACCGAGGCGTACTGCTTGCTTGCTGAGTACGCTTTCATCGAACTCGGCCTACAGAGAATCTATGCGTACTCCCTGCCCGAGAATTCTGGAACAAGACGAATAATGGAGAAGCTTGGTTGGAAGCATGAAGCAGTTCTCCGAAGGGACGTCTGGTCGCACGGATCGGTGAAGGACCGGTTGGTTTTTTCCCTCCTCAAGAATGAGTGGATGCGTGAAGGCGAACCTGCTAGCTGAGGCACTAGCGCCAAGTCTCACTACACCGACCCCCTTGGAGACCAATCCGAGGCTGTCTGACCGACTAGGCATCAACCTACTAATAAAAAGGGACGATCTCCTCCTCTTTCCTTGGGGCGGAAACAAGGTCAGGATCGTAGGTAGCATTCTCAGAATGAAGGGCGAACAAGAAATTTCGTCCATGGTTGCCACCGGCGGAGTGTCTTCCAACCTTGTGCGTGTTGTCTCGCTTATTTGCGCAAAAGCAGGTGTTCCCTGCTTCTTGGTTCTTCATGGGAAGGAAGAGGAAAGCTCCAGAGCCACGGTAAAACTGTTACGGATGCTGGGCGCAAAAATATCAATCGTTCCGCCGGAAGGTATAGAAGCGGAAATTGAGCGCCTGTGGAGAGATCCAGAAATCGTAGGCGAATCCGCATTCCTATTCCCAGGTGGAGGCAGCAGCGAAGACGGCGCATTCGGGTATGTTCTAGCGGCGGAAGAGTTGCGCTGTCAGCTGGAAGAGTTAGGTGTAGGAACTCGCTGGATCATTACACCGAGCGGCACAGGGGGTACACAGGCTGGGCTTGTGGTTGGGAATGCAGGACGCTCAAAGGTCGTCGGGATTTCGGTCGCAAGATCAATGGAGCGAGGGAAGCCGACCGTAGAGCTTCTCGTTGACAAGCTGGCGAGCAAACTGCACCTTGGTCGAATTCCAGAGGTTGATTTCAGGGACAAGTGGACTTGCGGAGGATACGAAAAAACAGACCCCGAATTGTATGACGCAATAAGGGTTGCCGCTTCGTTCGGTTTGTTTCTTGATCCCACCTACACAGGAAAGGCCTTTTGGGGACTCACCGAGATGGTTAGGAACGGAGAGATCCAAAAGGGCGATACGGTAGTCTTTTGGCATACAGGCGGAGCGGCGAATTTGATGCAGAGGGTGGGTGAGCTTTGAACGTTCTTATTACGTCAGCAGGAAGACGAAACTACCTTGTCGAATACTTCCTTCACGCGCTTGGCGATGCTGGCCTTGTCATCGCTGCAGATTCGAGCCCAAATGCACCGGGATTATACGCAGCGCAAAAGCGAATCGTAATACCTCCAGCAAACCATTCTGACTATATTCCGAGTCTGTTGGAGATCTGCCGCGGCTCGGAAGTCTCCTTGCTTATTCCGCTAAACGATCTAGAACTCGGCCCCCTAGCGGCCAATCGAGAAAAATTCACTGAACAAGGGACAGTTGTCGTTGTTTCCGATTCGGAAGTCGTCGAAATTTGTTCTGACAAGCTGAAGACGTTTCGATGGTTGCGAGACAACGGATTTGCCTCGCCAAGCACCTTTGTTCGACTTGAAGACGCGTCGAAAGCGATAGACGAAGGAGCATTGAAATTCCCTCTTGTCGTGAAACCGAGGTGGGGAAGCGGTTCAATTGCGGTATGCGAAGTTCATGACTCTCGCGAACTCCATTGCTCCCACTTTATGACTGGGCGGTCAATTACACGATCGATTCTGGCAGAAATGTCCTCCGATGACACGGAGGATCGCACAGTCTTGATACAGGAGCAAATCTCAGGACAAGAATACGGGCTTGATGTAATAAACGACCTTTCGGGGAACTACCAAGCCACGGTCGTCAAGAGAAAACTTGGAATGAGGGGAGGCGAGACCGATCGGGCCGAAGTTGTCCTCGATAAGGCGTTAGAAGAGCTCGGAGCTGCGATTGGGCGAACGCTCAAGCATATAGGAAATCTTGATGTCGATGTCATTTCGGACAAAGGCGGAACGTTCTCGGTCATTGAAATGAACCCGCGATTCGGCGGGGGCTACCCATTTTCGCATTCAGCCGGTGCAGACCTTCCTTCGGCAATCCTAGATTGGCGGAGAGGAAGCATGCCACCGAAGGACATCTTCGCGGTTGTACCAGGGGTATTCGGAAAATTCGACAGCCTCCTCTTCCTTCGCGAGGAGAATCCTCGAGATCAGAAATCGAGGACCAGGGCAGTCTAGGTCTCGGCGATATCTGATCACTTAACCCCCGACGCCTTGGATTTCGTGGCCTTCTATTGACTCCGGCTACTCGATGGCGGTCGCAGGTAACCACGGAGTTCGTCGTGGATGCTTGGAGCGTTCCTCCAGTTTGGGTCACGTCCCGCCGCGAGTGCGGCGGAAGCGATGTGTTCCCAGGACGCCGCGGCCGAGTCGGGGTCTCTCATCGTCCTGCCGATCATGACCACCACCACGGGGAGCATCCGGGCGAGTGCCATGGGGTGGATCGGCGCCCGCTCGCGCACATTCTTCCAGGCACGAACGCCTTCTTTCAGGTGCGCTCGATGAACGATGAAGTTCACGAGGATCGAGCCGAGAAGGGTAGCTCGGAGGACGATTCGCACGGACTCAGGCGTGCGAGCATCGATCTTGTCGAGCTTCATGCAGGGGAATCTTCTCGCCAGACCATACCCTGACTCCCCTCGACTTCGGTTCTAGGCTCTGACACCGCCGCCGATGGTGCGCGCGGCGAGGAGTCGAAATGCGAGGCTCGATGAGGGAGTCGGCGCTGCCCGCGCGGCGGCGGTGGTCCAACGAGGACGCGCGACAGGTGCTCGACGCGTGGGAGCGAAGCGGCGAGTCGCTCGCGGATTCTGCGGCATCTGCGGGCCTTGAGCGGCAGCGCCTGGAGCGGTGGTGCAAGAGGCTCGGAGTCTCCAAGACGCCTGCCGACACGCTCGCGAAGCGGATCATGCTGGTGCCCCTGGAAGTGTCGGTGAAACGCCAGCGGAGGCGCCCCTGTGACGGTGGAGTTCGGCGAGGTGCGCGTCGTCGTCGACGCGTCGAAGGTGGCCACCGCCTGGTTGGCAGGTCTCGTGATGACGCTCGGTGCGGCATGGTGATCCTCCTTCCACGGTCGGTACGGATCCTTGTGGCGACCGCGCCGGTGAACCTGCGCAAGTCGTTCGAGGGCTCGTCCAACGAGGTGCGGGCGGTGCTCGCCGGTGATCCACTGTCCGGGCACGTGTTCCTCTTCCTGAACCGCACGCGCACCCAGGTAGAACGCCGCCCTGGAGATCCCAAACGTTTCGCACACCAGCGTGACCGGCGCTTCGCCCTCGGGCGTCTCGCGGCTCATCGCCGAGACCTCGCGGGCCGTGTGGGGCGGGCACTCGATCCCCATCGCGCGCTGCAGGAGCGTCACCTGCACCGTCAACTTCGCCACCGACGCGGTGAGGAGCTCGTTCTCCTTCTCGAGTTCGGTCTCGCGGGAACTCTTCGACGAGCCCTGCTCGAACGCGGCCTCGATTCCCTCGAGTGCCTCTTCGCGCCATGCCCCGATCGACGACGGGTACACGCCCTACCGCATCGCGAGCTGGTCGTTGGACGCCTCGCCCGACAGGAGCCGCAGGATGGCCTCTCGCCGATCCTTTGCGCTCCGCCTGCCAGGCCTGCCTCGAAGAACGTCGGAGGCCTCGAAGAAACTTGCCGCCGTGCCAGCCTCCACCGCCGGGGATCGTGTTTCGACCCCAATCTGTTTCCTCCGATTCTTCCGCCGGGGGGTATTCGAAGCCAGGAGTGTCAACCTGGACAGCGGGAACACCGTACCATGGCGCGCGTGAACATCACGACGTCGAGTTCCCTCCCTCGCTCCACGACGCCGAGCTTCTTCGCGAGACCGCGAATCAGCTCGTAAGGGAGGATGTGCTTGAGAATTTCATCAAACTCCATTGCCGTCGAGTTCTGCCATCGCGCGCCTCCGTCGGATGGCAGAGGATCACAGTCCGATCTGCGACGCAATAGACCCCAGAAAACCGACCAAAATCAGAGACTTATGCGCAATGTGGACAGCGATGGTCTCAGCTGTGTAACAAAACGCAAGTAAACGATGCGTATGCAGGCGGCTCGTGAGTAGGCTCGAAGGAGATTCAACCGCGGATTGGGTTGAGAATCCAACGTCGTCATCAAGTGGTTCACCGATGGCCTAAGGGCCAGCAAACTGCAAATCGCCCGACTGGCGGCGTCAGCGGCCATCGGCTCTGCTTGTGCGAAACTTCACGACAAGCAGCCAACTAGTAGGCACTCCCGACGAATCTTCTAGTCTCGGGTACCCTGTCTCATGGCCCTCTCCGATTGATTCACTTCTTGGCTTCGATTGCTCTAACGCCGAACAAATCAAGGATCCGAAACCTTGAAAGACCCCAGGCGGCTAGGGCTGGAACGAGACCAAACCAAACGGAGGGTCGAACCCAAACAGCCGATTCTCCTCGTGCATAGAAGAGGAAGTGAGATAGAAACACGCCAACGAAAGCGGTACCGATTACCGATCTCGCGCTCCACTGGCCGAGAGCAAGCAACGAAAAACCGATCAAGAAGCTACAGATCAAATAGCCTGTTCTTCCAAAATTCAGATAAGATTCCGCGATGAAAGAAAATCCGATACCGCCACCTCGGGCCGCTCTTTGGGGGTCGACCGCCTCGGTCAGTTGACGCGCCAGCGAGCCCCGAGCCAAGGCTGGGTGGACGTCCCAAAACAGATTAGGGAATACTGTAGTCAGGGAAACTGCATAGCTCGCACCCATCTGAAAAGGGACGGCCCTGGGTACGAACCTCTCAATGTATGCAACTGTCCGTTGCGTCGCGCCCATGGAGACGAAAATGTTAGCAGCGGGATCTTCCACCGCCGCAACTGCCGAGGATACATTATCCAGCGAGTATCGATCAGTTCCTGCACCAGTCCGGAGAATTGGGATGACCGGAAAGACGACGAACAGAAAGAATGAAGATACTAGAACTACTGCGTAGATGCTGATGGGACGTATCCGGCGGTTCCAAACCCATGCGGCTGCCACTAGCGGCAGTACGGCCCATCCTCGATATCCAAGAAAAAGTTGTATGGAAGTTATAGTCGCCAGTCCAAACACTACCAGCAGCGCGCGTCGGTCTCGTCGGGACGAACCAGCCAGGATGAACAGCAGTCCTGGAACAAGTGCATCCGAAAGCCGCCGCCAGCCGGCCGCTGCTCCAGTCTCAATGGAAGACCTGTCATAGAGTCCCATGTATCCTTCGGACGAAACCGTTGAGATGGAATGACCATAAGAGATCATCGACGGAACGAGAGACACAGCCACAAGTAGAAAACCTACCGTTCTGACTGAAAGCTGAAGCCTCGGATCGGATCGGTTATCCACGGCTGGGCGCCTGGTGCCCTGCCGGTTGGGGACTAGCGTTGCATACGACAGTGCACCCAAATGCATCCACGATAATGAAACAAAGACTGAAAGCCAGGCCGCCGATTCCTCTTGGGCTGAGAGTCCTGCGGAAAGCTCGCCGAAGGATTCCGGGTCAAGCCAGAACGCAATGGCCCGACCGGAATTAAAAAGAAATGCAGCTACAAGGAACAGGTAGTACGCAGAGGAGACGTGATTTGAGAATGCGGGTTTGCTAAAAAACGCCCAGAGAAGCCACGAGGTGAAGACTGCAGGCCAAAACCAAGCTGGGAAACCAATGTGGGCCGCCTCGCCCATGTAAAGAAAAAGACCACTCGCGAGAGCGATAGCGAGTTGAACGAACAAGGCAATACGTCCCGAGCGTTCCCGAAGGACCGCAATCGGCGCAGGAGGTGCAGTTGAGGGGGTGGGTTTTGGCGGACTGGGAATCATTTCAAGCCCTGGCTGAAAGTGCGAACGCCGTGCGACCGGGAGATTTGCTGCTTCGATCAGATGAAGCAAATCGTCCTCAGCGGCTGTCAGATGTGGTTCTGTAGATCCTACATAATTCGTTCACTGAGTTTTGAATCGCAAACTTGCTGGAAAGCATGAGATCGACTGAGTCAAACGATAGCTCGCGAAGACCGGTTGATGCCTCGAGTGCGCTCTGTGCCCAAGATTCCGGCCCATCAGAAAGCGGCAGAGGTTTTATCAGCTCTGGGATGACAAAAGACTCTGGCGTAATGGTGGTAGAAACAATGGAGGGTACTCCGGCAGCTTGAGCCTCCAATAGAGCCAGTGGAAGACCCTCGTACAACGACGGAAAAATAAAGACGTCGAATGCTCCAGTAAGGATCGCGGGGATGTCGCTCCTCGCTCCGGTGAAATAGACGCGGTTTGCGATTCTTGCCTTTCCCGCAAGGTCTTCAAGTGTCTGCCGCATGGGCCCATCGCCGACTATCACAAGTACTGAGTTCGGATCACGGTCGAGAATCTTCGAAAAAATGTCCAGTAAGAACGAATGATTCTTAGAGGCAACCAATCTACCAATGGTCCCAAATACCGTGGGGTTTCCTTGTACCCCAAGCGACTTCAGAGCTTCGGGCCTCGGCGTCCTACTCCTGAACTGCTCGAAGTCCAAACCGCAACGGAAGATCTCGACGCGGGGATCATTCTGCCAACCGTTGCCCAACAGCGACGCGGCTGCTCCCTCGCTAACCGCAAGACACTTGGTGCAACTCCATTGAATCAACTTCCTGGAAAACCACAAATAGAGTCGACGAAAGAGCCTTGCAGACGAATCGACGGAGGAGCGGTCGCTATGGGAGTGCGCTACGCGAATGGGGACCCCGGCCAATCGGGCAACTGCGAGTACGGCGCCGCTGAAGTGATGGAGGTGCGAGTGAACGACATCGAATGGGCCATGCTGTTTCAAAATCCGCCAGAATTCCTTTGCGAAAGAAGGCAGCCCTCGTTTAGCGATCGAGCTCCGAAAAATTCGCGAACCTAGAGCGCTCAGTTGCTCGTCATAGGTACCCAAACTTGATTTGGTTGTGAGGAAGTCCATTCGGATCGCCTTGGAATCGACGTTCCTGACTACATGCAAGAGCCAAGTTTCGACGCCACCGGAGTCCAATCTGGCGACAACATGTAATACTCGAAGAGGTCTCAAGGGCATTCCCGCCATCGAAAAAGGTCGGAAGTCAAGTGATGACAATCTCTCGGGTCGTCAACCGTCCATATCAGGACACGCCGACACTCCCCTCAGCGAGTCAGGGAAAAGAGCCCGAACAGCCGAGGTTTGTGAGGAGCGCTCGCCCTGTCCAAGGGCGGCAACCTTCGCGGCTGTAAGAAGAACTCGGCTCGAATTTTCGAAGAACATCTTTCGGAATTGACGTACAATATCGGCCCCAGGTCCTCGCCGAAGCGTTTCCAAATGGGTCGCCTGTGAAAGGATTCAATAACCTCACCGATATAGGAACCAATTGCGCCGTCCATGAAGTTTCACGAATTCACGAAATGCCGTGGTTGTTCGAAACCTTTCCTACCCCTATGACGTTAGGATGGTAAGCCCGCAAAGGCTGCGGTAGCTTCTTGAGTTCCTCTTACGTTCTCGAGAATGTGCATGAGAGAAGCAGCTGCCTTGTCAGCCGAAAACTCGTGTCGAAGCCGAAGTGCTGAAGCCCTTGCAGCATCAAGGAACGGACGGTCCTTCAACGAGTCAACCAGCAATCGGCTTGCTCGAGCGACGTCTCGATCAAGAACAATGCCTAGTGATTCTTTCCGGATCAGGTCAGCCTGCCAGCCTCCGTAATTGATTGCGACCGGGCACCCGGTCGCGATAGAATCGAAAAACTTGTTTGCCGAGTTGTGCTCCAACTCGGGAATCGGTGCAAATAGTGCCAGGGAGACATCTGCCAGTTGAAAAAACGATGGCATCTGTGCTTTCGGCAATCGCCCCAGAAAATAGACCGTAGAGTTGAGTACTCCCTCTCTGTGTGCAAGCGAGACAATTTCTTCCCGCTCCATGCCGTCGCCCGCTACGAGGAAAAGAATCGAAGGGTCGAGTTCAAGGCACTTGCGTGCTAGTAGAATGAGGTATGAGAGATCGTTGGCCTTTCCGAATGTTCCTGCATAGACTACAACTTTACGTCCAGACAAAGGAGGGAGCCCCCGTTTGAGGGTCTCGATTTGTCGCTCGTCGATAAGGGAAAAATCGGGGTTGCACAAGTTCGGAATTACAGAAGTGCGTTCCGCTTCCACGCCGGCTGCCAGGATCCCATCGCGCATTCCCGGCGAAAGAGCGACAACATGCGCAGAATTCTGGTAGATTGTTCGTTCTAGGTATCGAGCAGCGGCCCTTGTGAAGGGATTTCTGAGAGCGCCCATCGCGATTGGAATTTCGGGCCAAAGGTCTCGGACCTCGAATACAAGAGGAACTCCCCAACGTCTCGAGGCGAGCAGGCCTGGGATTCCGATCGTCAGAGGAGTGCTTGTCGCATAAACGACATCGGGATTCCATCGCATCGCCTGAAATGACGACTGTATGGCAAATTTTGCGAAGGCGAGGAGTCTCTTGTTGAAGGCCAGTTGATTCGAATAACGCACTGGAATCCAGGTTACGAGTATTCCGGATTCCTTGGTTCTTCTGATCGATCTCGAATTGGATTCTTGATCGGAAGCTACTATGTGTACATCGTGACCGTGCTCGACCAGACGCCTGGCCAATTCGAATGAGCGGGTTCCTCCCGACATCGAAGGGGTCTTGAAATACTGATGGAGGTAGAGGATGCGCATCTTTAGCTTCCTTCATGTTGACCAGATTCCTTCAAAGATCGAGAAGAGGAACGGTTACATGGGTGAGTGAGGTACAGGTGACGCCCAACCTCGCCTGGATGTATTATTCATGAGGTCACGATAGCCAGCTAAGGTTCGCTCCGCAACCGTGGCCCAAGAGAACTGTTCGACTGCTCGTTCGCGTGCGCTCATTCCTCGAGAGACCAATTCCATGCGGCTTCCAAGAGATTGGACGATGGCCTCTGCGATTGCAACTGGCGAGGAGGCTACTGCCCATCCTGAGCGAGCGTCGCGTACTTCATCGGCCATATTGGTGCCTGGAGTCACTAGGCATGGGATTCCATAGGCCATCGCCTCGAGAATAGCGCTTGGCTGCCCCTCGGAGCGAGACGTGTGCACGAACAAGGAAGCCTTTGATAAAAGGTCGGCTTTTGAAGTTCCCGTTACGGCCCCTCCAATTTCGACCTGGTCAGAGATGTCGAGAATGCGAATCAAGTTGTGGAGCTTCTCAATCTGCGCCGAGTTTCCCGGCCCTCGAATGATGAGTCGAGCCTTTTTCTCTTTGAGCTTCGGTGCGGAGAGTGCCCATGCCTGAAGAAGCAGGTCGAGACCTTTCATGTGTACATCCAATCGCCCGATGAACAATACAAGTGGAGACGAATCGACGCGTTGATGAACGTTGACTTCGGCATCGGTGGGGAGGGACGTCCCATTTCCCTGAACGAAGTATGGGAGATTCCAGGTCCTCGAGGATTCAGCTTCTGCGTTCGAAAGGAAATGAATGCCAATAGCGCCAGAAACCAGCCGATGAAAGAACAGCCTGTCCCCTACTGCCTTTTTTAGGCGCTTGCGTTGAAGCGCCTCCCTTGTAAGGCCCCCTCTTGGGGTGATGATGTAGGGAATCCTTCGTTGTTGAAGCCAGCGCCCGAGCAAGGCATGCCTTGGGAGATACGTGCTGTGAAACACTACAAGATCGGGAGTTCGAGGATTGCGTAGAGCTCCGATAGGACCGACTTCAGAGCGCCACGTACCAACGGGCAAACTCGATGCCGGTGGTGGTGCAGATTTCGAATTCAAAATTCGAACGGATACTCCTGAGGACATGCTCTGTGCGTAAGCCAGGTTTGGGATCGACACATTCAAGCCGGTGATTCTGTTCCCTGAAAGGGGGCCAACGTGAAGAATGTCGAGTGTTCTCATTCGCGGGTGCCTTTGGCGGACGCGCGTCCGGCGCAACAGTCTCGGGTTTCAATGAACTCCGATTTTGTGGAGACTCGAAAGACCTCGACGTAGAACAATTGACGCACATGCAAACTGGAAGCTGTTGCTAAGAATCAGTCCGACGGCGACACCGTGCAGCCCCATGATTGGAGTTAATGTTATGGACGATGCAGCGCCAACCAGCAGGACGAGGGCGTAAAGTGGGGCTTGAGCGCGATGCACCCCTGCGGCCGTTAATGCATAGCCAGTGACCGAACTTGCGTACGCCAAACCGCCCGAAACTGAAAGCAACCCGAGGAGGTCAGCGTGAGACGCGTACTCTGGCCGGAAAATGAACGCGACAATCCACTCTCCGAAGGCGAGCGAGAGGAGGAGGCCTATTGCGGAAAGCGAAACGGCAAAAATTTGCAAACTTCTGTAAAGACGGTGGAATGCTCGGTCGTTCCCTGCATGATGAAGCCTCGCAAGTCGGGGTGCTGCAGCTTGGCCAATCGAGGAAATCACCAGGCTCCCTACAGCGATGAGCTGGGCGAGAGCTGCGTATATCCCTAACGCATGGCGGTCGAGGAAAGCTTCGATGGCGTATCGAGGAACGTTGAGGTTCAGAGAAACCAGCATCATTGTAATTCCCAAAGGTATCGCACTGCTCAAGAGGGAGCGAAGTTCATTGGGACGAAACTCAGGTGAAATTCGAAACTGGTCAGGCGGCTTGGCCGTTTCGCTGTGTAGCCTTCTGAGGGCCCGTGCGTCAAACGCGATCAGTGGAATGAGGCTAGAGACGGCGAGGCAGCCTGCGGAGAATGCAAGGTTGTGAGTAAGGGAATACGCGATGGAGAGGAGGGCGAGGTTGAGAGCCCCCTTGGTCGCCATCGACTTTGCAATCAGGTCTTGCCGGTTGTAGAGCTGTAGGCGTCCATGGATGGAGTCAGAGAACGACTCGAGCGCTTTGCTGATGGCAATCGATGCAATCACGAGAGAAAGCGTTCTTTCTTTCGAGAAGAGGGTGATGTATCCGCCTATACCAATCAGCGCGAGGGAGGTGGTGGTCAGCCGGAGGAAGGCAATTGTGGGGAATGAGTATTTGCCCTTGGCGTCGGTCGCCTGAATCGCCCGCAATTGGAGATTGCAGAGCATGAATATTGGAGTGGTTGCCGCAGTGGCCAGAGCAAGAGTGCCGACAGTCTCGGGACTGCTCAGCTTGGCTAGGACGACAAGCGAAGCCCATTGGCAGGCAGCGTAAACAAAGGTGCCTGCAAAAGACCATGAAATGCTTGAACGAAATGTCAGCGGATTCGGAGATGCGTCGCGGCCGGGGTCGGTCGTGGTGAGCGTTTCGACGGTTGAGGAGTCAGCTTCCGCCTTGATTGCTGTTGACCTCATGTGAGTTTCCCTGCGGAACCTCGGAAAGCCTCCAATTGCCCGCCAGGGGTGGAGACCCAGGCCGGTGTTGCGGGCCCCCCGGGTATCGCAGGCGTTGGCTGTACGCAGGGCATCTTCTAGGAGCGGTTTTCAGCTTCTTTGGAGCCGGACTGACCCATTGGCTTCCCGAATGCTCTTTACGACTTGTAGACGACATTCGAGGGAGATTCAAGGTCGTTGAAGGGCGATCGAAAGGGGGGGCGGGTCGCGCCGATTGGAACCGGCGATGTCGGCGCCGTCGCGGTCGCTTGTTTCGACGACAGCGGCGGCTAAGGTCGCCTGCGTGCACGTGGCTCTGGCCCCGATTGTGGCGCGGCGGCGTGGAGGGGTGCCATCAAGAAGCCCGGTTTCGTGGATTGATCGCGCGCAACGCGGTGGCCGGACGGCTCTCGTTCGCCACGGACCTCGCCGCCGCCGTGACGGCCGAGGTGGTCTTCATCGCCGTGGGGACCCCGCAGGACGAGGACGGCTCCGCGGACCTCCTACGTACTGGCGGCCGCCCGGTCGATCGGCCGCAGCCTCGGCGACCACTACACCGTCACTGTCGACAAGTGCACCGTGCCCGTGGGGACCGCGCGCAAGGTCGCCGCCGAGATCCGCGAGGTGGCCCCCGGCAAGGACTTCGAGGTGGTGTCGAACCCGGAGTTCATGAAGGAGGGCGCCGCCGTCGAGGACTTCCTCTCGCCGGACCGGGTGGTGATCGGCTCCGAGAGCGAGAGGGCCCGGGCGATCATGGGCGAACCGTACGCTCCGTTCTCGCGGCGGTCTAACCGGTTCCTCTTCATGGATCCCGAGTCGGCGGAGCTAACCAAGTACGCGTCGAACGCGGTGCTGGCGACCCGCATCTCGTTCATGAACGAGCTCGCCGGCCGCAGTGGGAAGGTGGGGGCGGACCTCGACCATGTGCCCCTGGGCATGGGCACCGACAGCCGCATCGGTCCGTCGTTCCTCTCCCCGGGCCGGGTTTCGGCGGCTAGGTGCCTGTTGCGCAAATGTGTAGTGTCCCCTCGTAGTCAAGACAGAGGCGCCGGCGGAAATGGGTTCGGTCGAGCGCCATGCCTTGATGCCTTTACGCCGCTATAGCCGCCGTGGTGGCGGGGCCGAGGTGCTGCGCGCGGTACTCGGCGGGGGTGAGCCATCCGAGGGCCTGGTGCGGGCGGCGGGTGTTGTAGCGAACCATCCAGGCGAGGAGCGCTTTTCGGAGTTCGTCGAGGCTGTCCCAGTCGCGCAGCCAGACCACCTTCTCCTTCATTGCTCGGATGAGCCGCTCGACCGCAGCGTTACGGTGTTCCCGCTGTCCGGGTTGACACTCCGGCGAGGGCCTTGTTGGAGGGCATCGCGCTCTGGCTGGATGCCCGACTCCGCGGTGTGTTGTTTGCGAGCGACCCATCCGATCGGTATTCCATCGGGATCACCGACGAGCAGGGGATCGGGCTTCGCACCGTCCTCTTCGAGGTCGTCGAGGCATCAGCCGGGTCCACAAGCGGCCAAGGTTGCGATCATTGCTGCGATGAGAGTTCGGGACGTGCGCATCAGGCTCTTCCTTCCCGAGAAGCGACGGAATCCAACAACTCGTGTTCCAAGATCGACAATTCGACCTCGGAGAGATACGCCAGCGTGGTCGCCAGGCAGTCCGGGCGTGGCAGTGGAGAGGAAGTAACATCCGAAACGGTCCCCGATGAGAGGTGCATGCTTCCGCTCCGCGCCTCCGGCCAAGGTGCGTGCGTCACCCACATGGGGCGATTCGGTGGGATCCCGCGGCGAGAGGAGCCGTTTCACGGTGGTTTGCCAGCCCAGGTGTGGGACGTGCACCGCAGCGTGCGAGCGCCCACCCAGGGCGTTTCCCCCACCGAACCCGACACGCAGCTTGGCGGGACCGCCCCCGACCCTCGCGGCCGGGCGGGCCCGCGATCCGCGCCCGCGAACGAGCGGGCGGATGTCTCGCATTTCGAGCTGGTGCCGCACGGGGCAGGAGGGTGGCAGTGGGCATGGAGCCGATCGAGCTGCGGACGGACAGCGGGAGAGCGGCGATCTTCACGATCTCCCTCGACTTCGAGCTCTTCTGGGGGGTCCGCGACGTGATCCCACTCTCGCGATACGAGGATCGCCTGCGCACCGTGCACGTAGCCGTGCCGCGCATGCTCGACCTGTTTCGGGAGTACGGGATCCGCGCCACCTGGGCGACGGTGGGCTTCGTCTTCATGGAGAGCTTCGACGAGCTCCAGGCGCGGAGGCCCACGCTGCTCCCGGCGTATCGAAACCCCGCCTTCTGCCCCTATCGGTACAGCGACGCCCCCGTCAGCCGCGAGCGCGCCTTTCACTTCGCGCCGGAGCTCGTCCAACAGATCCTCGAGACGCCCGGGCAGGAGGTCGCCTCCCACACGCTCTCGCACTTCTACTGCCTCGAGGAGCCGCGATCGCTGGACGCCTTCCGCGCCGACCTGCAGGGCGCGCTCGACGTCGCCCGGGACAAATTCGGCATCCGGCTGAAGAGCCTGGTGTTCCCGCGGAATCAGTTCTCCTCCGCGCACGCGAAGGTCGCGGCGGAGCTGGGCTTCGTGGCCCTCCGCGGAAACCCGGAGGCCTGGATGTACGCGGCGCGGCCCTGGGCGGAGGCCGGCCGCGCCGAGCGCGCCGCCCGGCTCCTGGACGCCTACCTGCCCATCGCCCGGGGCCTGCTGCACGCCCAGGAGTCCACGGGAGGGACGTGGCCGGTCGACGTCAAGGCGAGCCGCTTCCTGCGGGCCCATTCGCCCACCCTGCGCCACCTCGAACCGCTCAAGCTCCGGCGCATCCGCAAGGAGATCCGGCGCGCGGCATGTGACGGCAGGATTTACCACTTGTGGTGGCACCCCCACAACTTCGGCGCGGACCTGGAGGTGAACCTCGAGGGCCTGCGCTCCATCCTGGAGACGTTCCAGGAGATGAAGGAGCGCCACGGGATGCGGAGCCTCTCGATGGCGGGCGCCGCGGAGGAGATCCTGGCGTCGAACCGGGTGGAGGCGGCATGAGCGGTCAGCGGGTGGTCCTCCTGGCGGGAGACGTTCCGTCCACGCCGATCGTCTGGGCCCGTCTGTCGAGGCAGATCCCGATCGAGCGGATCCTCCTCGACGGGCCGGTGCCCCGCGTGAACCTGGTGAAGCGTCGGGCCAAGAAGCTCGGCTACCTGCGCACCGCCAGCCAGGTCGCGTTCTCGGCGGCGATCGTGCCGGTGTTGCGGCACGCCGCGAAGGAGCGCATCGACGAGCTCCTCGCCGAGCTGGGGGAGGCGCGGCTGCCGGAGAACCTGGTGACGCGCTTCGACTCGGTGAACTCGAAGGCGTGCATCGAGGCGCTGCGCGAGTTCGATCCGAAGGTGGTGGTGGTGAACGGCACGCGGATCATCTCCCAGGAGGTCCTGGAGGCCACGCGCGCGACCTTCATCAACATGCACGCCGGGATCACGCCCCGCTACCGAGGGGTGCACGGCGCCTACTGGGCGCTGGCGGAGGGGCGACCGGAGGCCGCCGGGGTCACGGTGCACCTGGTGGACAAGGGGATCGACACCGGCGCCGTCCTGGCCCAGGCCCGCATCCAGCCCACCGACCGCGACAACTTCGCCACCTACCCGCTGCTGCAACTCCAGGCAGGGCTGCCGATGCTGGAGAGGGCGGTGCAGGCGGCCCTGAACGGCGAGGTGAACACGGTGCCGCCGATGACCTCGCTGCCGTCGGCGCTGTGGCACCACCCCACCGTGGGGCAGTACCTGGTGAACCGCTTCGCCGGTCGGGCGCGGTAGCCCCTCCATCGTCGTGGGACGCTCCGGCCCCGAGGCCACGCGGCCCTCGCGTCGTCCTCGCACGACCCGTCCACCTCATCCCTGGCGACCGCCTCCCGATCCACCGGCCAGACGCGTCGCGTGTGAACCTCGTGGCGGCGAGGCCGCCGGCGAAGTGAGGCCTTGCGCCTCGCCTGGCGGATCGGTGAAATGCGGGACGAGCTGCCGATGGGCTTGGCCCCGAGCGGGCGCCGCTCGGTCTGCACGCCCGGCCGGGTGCTTCGAGGAGCACCGCTTGCTGAACGACTTCAAGAAGTTCATTCGACGCGGGAACGTGCTCGACCTCGCCGTCGCGGTCGTGATCGGCGCGGCGTTCGGCGCCGTGGTGAAGGCGCTGGTGGACGACGTGATCATGCCGCCGCTGGGGCTCCTCGTCGGCAAGGTGGACTTCTCGAACCTCTTCGTCGTCCTGAAGCAGGGGAGCCCTCCCGGGCCCTACGCCACCCTCGCGGAGGCCGCCGATGCGGGCGCCGTGACGTTGCGGTACGGGCTCTTCGTCAACGCCGTGGTCGCCTTCCTGATCATCTCCGCGGCGGTCTTTCTCGTGGTGCGCACCGTGGGAAAGCTCGTGCCCGCACCAGCGCCGGAGCAAGCGCCTGCGCAGAAGGATTGCCCCTACTGCGCCACGAAGATCCCCGCCGCGGCGGTCCGCTGCCCGCACTGCACCTCCTCGCTCGCCTGACGGTCGAGTCCGCCGGCGTGAGGGGGCGGGGCCCCTTCGCCTCGGCTCAGGTGCGATCGAGCACGCCGGCCCGGTAGTCGGCAAAGGCCTGCCGGATCTCCGCCTCCGTGTTCATCACGAAGGGGCCGTACCGCGCGATGGGCTCGCGCAGCGGCTTGCCGGCGGCGACCAGGATCTCGCTGCGCTGGGTCGGTGCCCGCACCTCGAGGCGGTGCCCGGGGCCCAGGAGGGCGATGGCGCCCTCGCGCACCGGCGTCGCGTCGGGGCCGATCTCCACGTCGCCGCTGCCGACGAAGACGAAGGCGGTGTGGCCCTCGGGCGTGTCGATCACCGCCGGCCGATCGTCCTCGAGCACGGCGGTGAAGAGCAGGGGCTCGGTCGGCCGCTCGCGCACCGGACCCACGAGCCCGTCGACGGCGCCGGCGATGACGGAGAGGCGGCTCCCCGCCGGCGTCAGCGTCCCCTGGGCGAGCTGCTCCCGCCCCAGGTCCTGGTAGAACTGCGGGCACATCTTCTCGCTCGCGGGCAGGTTCACCCAGAGCTGGTAGCCCGACATCAGCCCCTGCTCCTGCTCGGGCATCTCCGAGTGGATGATGCCCCGGCCCGCGGTCATCCACTGCGCGCCGCCGCCGCCGATCACGCCGTCGTTGCCCCGGCTGTCGCGGTGCCGCATGCGCCCCTCGAGCATCACCGTGACCGTCTCGAAGCCGCGGTGCGGGTGGTCCGGGAAGCCGCGAATGTAGGCGTCCGGATCGTCCGAGTGGAACCGGTCCAGGAGGAGGAACGGGTCCAGGTTGCGCAGGCGCGGCTGGCCGATCACGCGGTGGAGGCGGACGCCGTCGCCGTCGGAGGTGGGGATCCCGTGGAGGATCTGCTCCACCCGGCGCGAGCTGCGGGGCGCGAAGCCCGGCGCCTTCTGGCAGCCCGCCAGGATGGCGGCGGATCCGGTCCCTGCGAGGAAGAGGCGGCGGCTGGGGTCCATGGCCGGATTCTAGCCGGCCGGCCGGCGGGCCGCCACCGGGGTCGGATCGGCGCGAAAACGCGCGACGTTCCGGCGTCAACCCATTCGACATGATCTTCGTCATATCCGCGACGGGGCGAGGCCGAGTTGATTCCCGCGCACGGTACGTAACGTCCCCTCGAGTATCCCTGGCCGACATGACCAGGTTCCGCGCTCCCGCCACCTGCCGGGAGCTCGCGAAGGAGTGGAAAGTCGATGATCCAGGTGGTCGGTTATCTCGCCCTCGGCGCGGCGATCGCGATCGCGGCGATCGCGGCCTTCGTCTGGGCTCGCGCCCGGCAGGCCGTCCCGGACGGCAACGCCCCCGTCTATCGCGTGCGCAAGTACTACGCGGCGGCCCTCGTCGTGGCGATGGTGGGAGCGTTCGCCTGGTCGCTCCCCCTCACCCCCTACGACGCGCTCGCCAGCGGCCCCGCCGTGCGCGTCGACGTCGTCGGGACGATGTGGTCCTGGAAGCTGAAGAAGGACGGCGACGACTCCGCCGGCCCGCTGGTGCTCCCCGTGGGGACGCCCATCGACTTCGACGTCACCTCCACGGACGTCACCCACGCCTTCGGCGTCTACGACGAGGACGGACAGCTCCTCGGTCAGACCCAGGCCATGCCGGGCTACACCAACCGGCTCCGTCTGGTCTTCGACGAGCCCGGCCGCTTCCACGTCCTCTGCCTCGAGTTCTGCGGGGTCGTCCATCACCTCATGCTGACGGAGTTCACGGTCCGATGAGCACCACGAGTGCAATGCAGGAGCAGGCCTGGACCGCCGGGGCGCGGCCCGATCCCCGCGTCCGGAAGGCGGCCATCGTCTGGATGGTCACGCTGCTGACGGCGTTCGCGGCGATGGTGGTCCTCGGGATCACCATGCGCCTCGCCCAGGGCGCCGCGATCAACCTCTCCCCGAACACCTTCTACGCGGTGATGACGATGCACGGCCTGGGGATGGCGGGGGCCCTCTTCTCGGCGGGCATCGTCGTCATCTGGTACCTGATCGCCATCCGCCTGCGCTCGAGCCTCGCGGTGATGTGGGTGTCCTACGTCCTCGTGCTGCTCGGCGTCATCGGGCTCCTGGTCGCGACGCTCTGGGGCGGGTTCGGCGCCGGCTGGTTCGCCCTCTACCCGCTCCCCTTCGTGAACCCGACCTGGGCGAGCTGGACCATCGGGACGACCATCGTCTCGCTGATGATCATGGGCGTGGCCTGGCTGGCCATGCAGCTCGAGGTCCTGCGCGCCATCGCGTCCGAGTACGGGCTGAAGCGGATGTTCGGGTGGGACTACCTCGGCAAGGAGACGCCCGCCGAGCCGCTGCCCGCCGGGATCCTGATCGCGTCGGTCTGCGCGACCGCCGGCGTCCTGGGGACGATCACCGGCGCGGCCACCTTCATGATCTACCTGTTCAAGTGGCTGGTGCCGGCGACGCAGTTCGACGCGCTCCTGCTCAAGAACACCATGTTCATGTTCGGGCACACGATCGTGAACGTGGCGATGTACTGCGGCCTGTGCGCGGTCTACGTCCTGCTGCCGCAGTACACGCGGCGCCCGTGGAAGGTGAACCGGCTCCTCGTGATCGCGTGGAACGCCACCTTGGTGTTCATCCTCTTCGCCTACTTCCACCACCTCTACATGGACTTCGCTCAGCCCGAGGCGATCCAGATCCTCGGCCAGGTGGCCTCGTACGGATCCGCGCTGCCGGCGACGGCGGTGACGATCTTCGGCGTGGGGAGCCAGCTCTACCGCTCCGGGATCCGCTGGACCTTGACGCCGTTCTCGTTCCTGGCGGCCGTGACGGGGTGGGCGATCGGCGGCTTCGCCGCGCTGCTCGACGCGACGATCGCGTTCAACCGCGTGTTCCACAACACCCTCTGGGTGCCCGGCCACTTCCACACCTACTTCCTCGTCGGCTTCGTGCTCATCGTGTTCGGCTTCGTCCACCACATCCTGGACTCGCGGGCCGAGCGGATGGCGGGCGTCGGCATCGCGACGATGCTCGTGGGCGGCTACGGCTTCGTGCTGATGTTCTACCTGGGCGGCCTCCACTCGGTGCCCCGCCGGTTCGCGAGCTACCAGATGATCCCGCTCCCCTCCGTGGCCGAGGCCGGCACCCGGTACGCGCTCTACGGCGGGCTCTTCGCATCGCTCTTCCTGGTGGGCGCGATCACGCTGCTGCTGGCCGGCCTGGTGGGCAGGCGGCGCGCTGCCACCCGAGCGGCGACGCCGGTCCCGGAGGCGAGCGTCGGGGAATGAAGCTGCGATCCCTCGTTCCCGTGGCGGTGGCCGCCGTCTGCCTGGTCGCGCTTGCCTCGTGGACCCACGGCTTCCGGGCGTTCACGAGCTTCTCCGCGGCGCGGGTCGGGGCGGGGCAGCTCCCGCGTCCCGCTCCGCCGCTCGAGGCGGTGGACGAGCAGGGAGTGCGCTTCGACGTCGCCGAGCCGGGGCCGTCGCTGCGCCTCGTCCAGGCGATGTACCTGCGGTGCCCCGACGTGTGTCCGGTGGCGATGGCGCGGCTCTCCCTGATCCGGCGCTCCCTCGGTGAACTCGCGCCGGAGCGGGTGCGGATCGTCAGCCTCAGCGTCGACGCCGACCCGCCCTCCGCGCTCCGCGACATGTGGCGGGCGCACGGCTCCCCCCGGGGGTGGACGATGGCGTCGCTCGTCGGCGACGCGGTCGAGGAGACGCTCGAGCGCCTGGGGATCTGGGTGTTCCGCCGCAAGGACGGGCTGATCAACCACGCGACCGACATCCTGCTCCTCGATCGGGAGGGGCGGGTCGTGCGCGTCTTCTCCGCCGACGAGGATCCGGAGGCGATCGCCGAACAGGTCCGGGAGCTCGCGTCTTGAGGGTCCGCCCGCTGGCATGGCTGCTGGCGATCGCGCTGCTCGCGGCGCCGCCGCTCGACGCCTGGCTCGATGGATCGATGCCGCGGCTCCTCCTCGTGGAGACGCCCGCGTGGATCGCGCTGGGCTGGATGGCCGTTCGTGGCCGGGGGAGGCGGGGCGCCATCGACGAGGCGCTGGGCCGCTGGGATCCGGGCGGCGCCGCCGGCCTCGTGTTCTTCCTGGGGGTGCTCGCCTTCTGGATGCTCCCGCGCTCGGTCGATCTGGTGGGCGCGTCCCGGTTCGCCAACCAGGCGATGCACGCCAGCCTCCTCGCCGCCGGCGCGGCCCTCGGCGCGAGCCTGCCGCGCCTCTCCTTCATCGTGCGCGGGGCGCTCGGGATCTACGCGGTCTCGATGACGTTCTCGATGGGGATCCTCTACACGACCTACGACGCGCTCCTCTGCGGCACCTTCGACCTCTTCCAGCAGCGGGCCACGGGGAGGCTCCTGCTGCTGCTCAGCCCGGTGGTCCTGGTCCTCGTGGTCGGCGCCGGGATGCGATCGCTGTCGCGGCTGCCGGCCCGCGCGCGCGGCGGCGAATAGAGAAGCCTTTCGACCGACCTGCGGGTCCGGACGTCGCCGCGTCGGCCCTTCTCTCCACGTGTCGCCGCCGATCGAGCGGCGGCGGATCGCGGCCGGGCGGCGGGCCCGCCAAGGGGCAGCTCGAGGGAGGCTCCCGCTCCTCCGGTGGCGCGCGGAGGCGGTCGTCGCGGATCGACGCCCAGGCGGTCACGGCGGCGAGCCCGAGGAGCACCGCGCAGACGCGCATCGCCCGGGGAAAGCTCGTGCCGAGCGCGTCGGCGTAGTCGGAGCCCCCGAGGCCGGTGGCGGCGGGCAGCACCGCGATCGCGAGCAGACCCGCCGTGCGGGCGACGGCGTTGTTGACCCCGCTGGCGGCCCCGGCGTGGCGAGGATCGGCGGCGGCGAGGACGGCGACGGTGACGGGCACCGCCGCGAAGGTGAGACCCGCCGCGACGACGAGCATGGCGGGCACCACGTCGACGAGGAAGCTCGGGTGGGGGCCCAGCCGCCCGAGGAGCACCATCCCGATCGCGGCGACGGCGCAGCCGCCGGTGAGCAGACGGCGCGGCCCCTTGCGGCCCGCGAGGCCGCCGACCCAGGACGAGAGCAGGAGCATCACCACGGAGATGGGGAGGAGGGCGAGCCCGGCGAGGAGGGGCTCGTAGCCGGCGACGACCTGGAGGTAGAGGACGACGAAGAAGAAGGTGCCGCCGAGCGCCGCGTAGGCGAAGAAGGTCACCAGGTTGGCGCCGGTGAAGTCGGGCGAGGCGAAGAGCGAGAGGGGGAGCATGGGGCGCCCCGCCCGGCGCTCGACCGCCACGAAGGCGGCGAGCGCGGCGACGCCGGCGGCGAGCCAGGGCCAGGTCGCGCCCAGGCCGGCCGCGTCGGACGCGATGAACGCGTAGGCGATCGCGCCGAGGCCGATCACGGCGAGGGCGCCCCCCGCGGCGTCGAGCCGGCCCTGCTGCTGCAGGGAGAGCGTCTCGGGGATCTTGCAGGCGCCCCAGGTCACCGCCGCGCCGATCGGCAGGTTGACGAGGAAGATCCACCGCCACCCCAGCGATTCGACCAGCCAGCCCCCGACGAGCGGCCCCAGCGCCGCGGCGACACCGCTCAGGCCCGACCAGGCGCCGATCGCGCGGCCCCGATCGTCCGGATGGATCGTCGACTGGATCAGGGCGAGGGCGCCTGGGGTGAGGAGCGCGCCGCCGATCCCCTGGAGCGCACGCGCGGCGACGAGCACCTCCAGGGTCGGCGCCGCCGCGCAGGCCGCGGACGCCAGCGTGAACCAGATCACGCCGACGCGGTAGACCCTCCGGCGGCCGTACCTGTCGCCGAGGGCGCCGCCCAGGAGGAGGAGCGAGGCCAGCGTCAGCATGTAGGCACCGACGGTCCACTGCAGGCCGGCGATGCCCGCGTCGAAGCTCCTGCCGATGGAGGGGAGCGCGACGTTGACCACGGTGGAGTCGAGCAACGCCATGCTGGATCCGAGCACGGTGGTGCCGAGCACCCGCCGTCCCGCCGGCGCGGACAGGCGCACGGCCGCGTTCGGCGCCGGGGCCGCCACTAGGGCTCTTCACGCTTCGTGGAAGGGCTCCACAGGTTGACGATCAGCCCCACGGTGAAGAGCTGTCCGATCGGTCGGGTGCGGGTGTAGACGTCGTGCACCCAGCGTCCGGAGAGGCGGCTTCGCAGCAAGGGGATCGTCACCGCCACCTCGGGGCCCAGGCCGAACGCCCTCGCGCGGGCCCCCCGGATCGCCGGGGGGACCTCGCGCCCCTCGTCGTCGCTCACCTGCCAGAAGGCGTAGGTCGCGACGCCGGCCTCCACGATCCGAAAGAGGTGCGCGCCCGCTGCGCCCTGGATCTGGAACGTGTTGCCTCGGATGACGTCTACCCCTCTCAGCTCACCGTTGAAGTTGTAGCTGGCGAGCGCCGTGACGTTCCAACCCTGGCGCCGGTCGAAGTAGATGGTACCGCCCAGGGTCGGCTCAGGGGTCCAGTAACCCCTGCCGACCCCCGATTGCGGCGGGCCGAGGTCGAACTTGCCCGTGGGCGCGTAGAAGCCGTAGCCGGCGAGGAGGTCGAAGTGTTCGCCGAGGCGCCACCCCAGCCGGATCGGCTGCACGAAGAGATCGCCCAGGCCGACGCGGTCGTTCTCCATCCCGGTCTCCCGGACGCGGGTGCGCACCCGCACGAGCTGGAGGCTGATGGAGGCGCCGACGAAGGTCGAGAGCGGCTCGATTCGGAAGATGGCGCTCCCGCCGACCGCGTTGGCGAACGCGTCCACGTCCACCGGGGTCCGATCGCCGTTTCGGTCGGCGACCCGATCGGCGTGGAAGAAGAGCACCCGATCCGCCACGTAGACACCCGGATCCTGCTGGTAGCCGGCCCGGAGGCCGAGGGTGCCGAGGACCTTGTGGCCGAGGTTCTGCTGGGCGCGGGCGGGGAGGGCGCACGCGAGGCACGCTGCGGTCAGCGTCGCGGCGAGCAGCGTGCCTGCTGGGGGGCGGAGGCGGAGCGGGCCCATCGCACCAAACTAGCGATGCCGTCCGCGCGAGGGCAGGGCGGGCAGGGGGCGCCTCCCCGGCGCCCGCGGGCCCCGAGCAGGCGGCCGAAGGGGGAGAACTTCCGCGCCTCCGCGGTGGACTTCAGAGCCGCACGGGGATGGAGCCGAGGAAGCGGAACCCCTCCCGCCCGACCTCGAACGCGGCGCCTCGGAGGAGGACGCCGTCCTGCGCCGCCTCGGCGAGGGCGCGGGCGAAGCCGGGGTCGACCGGATGAGGCCCGATCGCCCGCGCGTCACCGCGCTGGGCCACGAGGACTACGGCGGCGGGCTCCCCGGTGCGCGCCAGCTCGGCGAGCTCCCGGCAGTGGCGGGCGGCGCGCTCGGAGGGGGCGTCGGGGAAGAGAGCGAGGCCATCGCGGACCACCCCCGCGCTCTTCACCTCGAGGAGCATGCGCCTGCCGTCGTCCAGGGCGAGCGCGAAGTCGAAGCGGGACGAGCCCACCCGCACCTCCTGCGCGATGGCGCCGTACGGCGGCAGATCGAGGAGGCGCGCCTCGAGGAGCGCGCGCACCAGGCGGTTCGCGTTCGCGGGGTCGATGGACACCAGGACGCCTTGCGCGGTGCGGGCGCAGACCAGGGTGAAGGCGGTGCGCCGGGTGGGCGACGCGGCCGGCGCGAGGAGAACCTCGGCGCCGGGGCGGAGCACCTCCTCGAGCCTGCCACGATCGCCGATGTGGGCCTCCACCTCCCGTCCATCGGCCAGCCGGACGATTCCCAGGAAGCGGTTGGGGCGATCGACGAGCGCCGCGGGGACGAGAGGGCCCGGGCGGCGGTGCGGCAC
>DATMSB010000170.1:0-6028 GCA_035565615.1 Vulgatibacter sp.
GACGACGGCTCCTCGATCACCCCGAGGGTGGCCTGCTCTTCGAGCTCGCGCAGGAGGTTCTTCTTGTCGGCGGGCGAGATCATCCGCGGGATGCGCAGGAGCATGATCCGGGGGTGATCGCGAACCGCGTGGTCCAGGTACTTGCGCGCCTCTGCCTCCCGCTTGCGCGCCTGGGCGTCGTAGCGATCGATCTTCGCCGACAGCTCATCGGATTCCCGGCCCGTCACCAGCGCGTCGGTGATCGCGAGCATGAAGTCGCCATGCTGGTTCGGGTGCGCGTCGCGGCTGCGCTCCACCGCCCGGGCGAGGCGCATGCCCCGCTCCGAGCAGACGAAGCCCTGCCCCGGCGCGTCGATGGCCCGGCCGTCCTCGTCGGCCTCGGGGTAGGGCGGCCGTCCCTTCAGCAGGTACTTCACCGCGGTGATCATCCCGTCGAAGTCCGCGTGGGCGAAGAGGTGGTGCACCTCGCCGATCTCGTCCACCAGCTCGGGCGTGACGAGCTGGGGGCAGGCGGGCGCCACCGTCTTGTCGACCAGGAGGAAGCGGGGATCGCCCTCGTACCGGGTCCACGCCGGGTGCGGGTGGTGGTCGATCCACCGGGCGAGCCGAAGGCCCAGCTCCTCGATGAACGGCCGGGTCGCGGACTCGTAGCGATCCCCGGCGGCGAAGGCGAGGTCGAGGGTCACCACCCGGCCTTCGAGCGGCGGGATGGGCAGGATTTTCGGCGTGTTCACGAAGCGCAAGGTCGGCACGCCGCCACCATAGCGGCTTCGGCGCCCGAAAGCCGGCGCAGGCCGCGGCACGCCGATCGACGCGGATGCAGCCGGGCACCGGGGGGATCCCCCCGGGCTGGTTCCGGGCGCCGCTGGGAGGCGCGATCGTTTCCACAGGTCGCGGCGGCGCACGCTCGGCGGCTTGTTGACCATCGCCCGCGGCCGTTACAGGCTCGCGATGCATGGACCAGCACCGAACCGACGACCGGGAGACCCTCGAGATCCCGGAGAGCCTCCCGCTCCTTCCGGTTCGGGACCTGGTGGTGTTCCCCTACATGATCGCGCCGATCTTCGTGAGCCGCCCGCTCTCGATCGCCGCGATCGACGAGGCCACCGACGGCGATCGCCTCCTCTTCCTCGCCGCGCAGAAGGAGGCGAGGGAGGAGCACCCCGGCGCCGACGCGATCCACGAGGTCGGCACGGTCTGCATGATCATGCGCCGCCGCAAGCTGCCGGACGGCAGGCTGAAGATCGTGGTCCAGGGGATCGCCAAGGGCCGGATCTCCCGGTTCCTCCGCTCGGAGCCGGCGATCCGCGTGGGCATCCGGCCCCTCCACGACCAGGCCGCGCCGGTCGACGATCGGGTGGAGGCGATGCTGCGCTCCTGCCGCGACGACCTGGAGAAGATCGTCCAGCTCGGCAAGGCGGTCTCCCCCGACATCCTCGCCGTGATCGCGGGGATCGGCGATCCGGGCCGCATGGCGGATCTGGTGGCGTCGCACCTCGCCCTCAAGGTCTCGGAGGCGCAGGGCCTCCTCGCCTGCCTCGACCCCGTCGAGCGGCTCGCCATGGTGGGCGGCTACCTGCAGCGGGAGCGCAGCCTGCAGAAGCTGCAGCAGCACATCCAGGCCAGCGCCCGGGAGGAGATGAGCCGCTCGCAGCGGGAGTACTTCCTGCGGGAGCAGCTCCGGCAGATCCAGTCGCAGCTCGGCGAGGGCGACGGGAAGCTCGAGGAGATCGAGGAGCTCCGGGAGCGGATCGCGAAGGCCGGCATGCCGGACGACGTGAAGGGCGAGGCGGAGAAGCAGCTCCGCCGCCTCTCGGGCATGCACGCCGACTCCGCCGAGGCCTCGGTGATCCGCACCTACCTCGATTGGCTCACGGACATGCCCTGGGCCAACGAGACCCCGGACCGCCTCGACCTGAGGGAGGCGAAGGCCGTCCTCGACGAGGACCACTACGGCCTGGACGAGGTGAAGGAGCGCCTCCTCGAGTACCTCGGCGTCCTCAAGCTCAAGGCCGACATGAAGGGCCCGATCCTCTGCCTCGCGGGGCCGCCGGGCGTGGGCAAGACCTCGCTCGGCAAGAGCGTGGCCCGGGCCATGGGGCGCGGCTTCGTGCGCGTCTCCCTGGGCGGCGTCCGCGACGAGGCGGAGGTGCGCGGCCACCGCCGCACCTACGTGGGCGCGATGCCGGGCCGGATCGTCCAGGCGATCAAGCAGGCGGGATCGAAGAACCCCGTGGTGCTCCTCGACGAGGTCGACAAGCTCGGCCAGGACTTCCGCGGCGACCCCTCCGCCGCGCTCCTCGAGGTGCTGGATCCGGAGCAGAACAAGGCTTTCCGCGACCACTACCTCAACGTCGACTTCGACCTCTCGAAGGTGCTGTTCATCGCCACCGCGAACCTCCTCGATCCCATCCCCGGCCCCTTGCGGGATCGCATGGAGGTGATCCGGATCGCCGGCTACACCGACCGGGACAAGCTCCACATCTGCAAGCAGCACATCCTCCCCCGGCAGCTCGAGGCCCACGGCCTCGGGCCGGACCTCTTCGAGATCTCGGATCGCGCCATCCGGACGCTCATCCGCGGCTGGACCCGGGAGGCCGGCCTGCGCAACCTCGAGCGGCAGATCGCCAAGCTCTGCCGCAAGGTGGCGAGGCGGGTGGCGGAGGGGCGCACCCGCAAGACCCTGATCACCGCGAAGTCGCTCCCCAGGTGGCTGGGCCCCATGCGCTACGTGGACGATCCCGCCCTGGCCGTGGACGAGGTCGGGGTCTCCACCGGCCTCGCCTGGACCCAGGTCGGCGGCGAGATCCTCCAGGTGGAGGCATCCGCCACCCCGGGCAAGAGCGGCCTGATCCTCACCGGCCACCTGGGCGACGTGATGAAGGAGTCGGTGCGGGCCGCGCTCACCTGGGTGCGGTCGCGGGCGGGCGAGCTCGGCATCGCGCCCTCCTTCTTCGACGAGCGGGAGATCCACGTCCACGTCCCCGCCGGCGCCATCCCCAAGGACGGTCCCTCGGCCGGCATCGCCATGGCCACCGCCCTGGTCTCGGTGGCCACCGGGATCCCCGTCCGCCACGACGTGGCCATGACCGGGGAGCTCACCCTGCGGGGCCGGGTGATGCCCATCGGGGGCCTCAAGGAGAAGCTCCTGGCCGCCAGGCGACACGGCATCCGGGAGGTCCTCATTCCCGTCGGAAACGAGAAGGATCTGGCGGAGGTCCCCCGGATCGTCTCCCGCCGGGTGCGCATCGTGCCGGTCCGGACCCTGGACGACGTCCTGGAGCGGGCCCTGGCCCACCCCCGCGCCGGCGCCGCCGCGAACGACCCCCCCGTTCGAAGGAGGCGCTCGGCCGCGGGGCGCGGATAGCCCCTTGCAATCTCGCCATCGACTGAAGGAAAAGAGCCGCCTCTCGCGTCTTGAGGCTATGCTCGACCCGCTGGGTATCCACCAGGCAAGGGGCGGTGATGGTGCAGATCAACCAGGCGCTTCGCGAGCTGACGCTCAAGATCGTCTATTACGGCCCGGCGTTGAGCGGGAAGACGACGAATCTGATTTCGCTGCACGAGCGTGTCTCGAGCGACGTGCGCGGCCGTCTGCTCACCGTCGACACCAAGGACGATCGCACGCTCTTTTTCGACATGCTCCCGGTCTTCTTCCGGTCGAGCAACGATCTCAAGGTCAAGATCAAGCTCTTCACGGTGCCCGGCCAGGTGATCCACGCGGCCACCCGGCGGCTCGTGCTCCAGGGGGCGGACGGCGTGGCCTTCGTGGCCGACGCGCAGAAGAGCGCCACCCAGGCCAACAACGACGCCTGGCGCAACCTCATGGAGGACCTGCGCTCGAACGGGCTCGACCCCGACACGATGCCGATCGTGATCCAGTTCAACAAGATGGACCTTCCGGACGTGAAGACGCAGCGGGAGATCGAGGAGGCCCGGGTGCGCGGGCGCGAGCCGGTCTTCACCGCGGTCGCGGTCCGGGGCGAAGGGGTGGTGGAGACCCTGCGGGGCCTGCTCCAGCTCACCTTCCGCGATCTCGACGAGCGGTACGGCCTGGGCGCGAGGCTGCGCCTGAGCGAGGAGGAGTTCCTCGACGAGATCTTCAAGAACCTGGAAGAGTCGGCGCTGGAGCGGCCGGTGGGGCAGGCCAGCGGCGCCAGGGGGGGACGATGAGCGGCGGGCATTTCCTGGATGAGCGGGTGCCGCTCGGCGAGCTGTTGGACCTCAAGTCGTTCCAGGAGGTCTGTCGATCCTTCGTGGAGCTGTACCAGATCGGGCTCAAGGTCTTCGATCACACCGGCCAGAAGCTGGTCGACATCAAGGTGGGCTCCGGCGACTTCTGCGGCTACGTCTTCACCGACGCCGAGGGCGCGCGCCGGTGCACGTCCACGGTGCTCAAGGTGAAGAGCGATCCCGTGGACGAGCCGAGGGTCCACACGGTGCAGTGCTTCACCGGCGCCCGCTACCTGGTGATGCCCCTGCTGTACGAGACGGACGTGGTGGGCCGCGCGGTCTTCGGCCCCTTCGTCCCGCAGGATCTGACGGAGCTCCCTCCCACCTTCACGGATCTGCGGGGGCTGGACCTCGCCCGCGCGTCCAAGCTCATGTCCCAGATCCGCCGCGCCAGCGACGGCACGGTGGCGAAGGTCCTCGAGCACTTCGTGAAGGTTTGCGACGTCCTCGTGTTCTCGGCCTACAAGGTGAACCTCACCTCGCGGATGCACATCGAGTCGGTGCGGGAGAGCTTCAAGGAGCTCTCCGCTCAGAACGCCCGCCTCGAGGAGAGCTACCAGCGCCTCCAGGAGCTCGACCAGCTCAAGTCGAACTTCCTCGCCACCGTATCCCACGAGCTGCGCACGCCGCTCACCTCGATCATCGGCTACGCCGAGATGCTCATCGAGGGCCTGGCCGGGCCCCTGACCCCCGAGCAGCTCGAGTACCTGCGCACCATCATGGACAAGGGGGAGAGCCTCCTCGGCCTCATCTCCTCCATCCTCGATCTCACACGGGTCGAGTCGGGCAGAATGCGCATCAACGCAGAGGCGTTCGACCTGGAGACCGCCGTCGCCAACGCCATCTCGAGCGTGGCCCCCCAGGCCAAGCGCCGCGGGATCATCGTGGCGTCCGAGATCTCGCCGGAGCTGCCCATGCCCGTGCTCGACGAGGAGAAGGTGACCCAGTGCCTGGTGAACCTCCTCGCCAACGCCGTGAAGTTCACGGGGCAGGGAGGCCGGGTGCTGGTGAGGGCGGAGCCGGCGCCGCGCACGCCCGCCCGCCCGGCGGGCCGCTTCGACGGCGCCGACGCGTACTTCGCCCTCTCGGTGATCGACACCGGCATCGGGATCCCGCCCGACCAGCTCACCCGGATCTTCGACAGCTTCTACCAGGTGGACGGCAGCGCCACCCGGGAGTACGGCGGCGCGGGGCTGGGGCTCGCGATCGTGCGCAGCTACGTCGAGGCCCACGGCGGCGAGGTGACGGTGGAGTCGACGGTGGGGGAGGGCTCCACCTTCCAGATGATCCTCCCGCGGACCTACACGGCGGCCGCCTCCCGGGTCGATCTGGACGCCCGGCGTCACGCGTCGTAAGACGCGCCCGTGATCGAGTTCAGGCGGATCGATCTCTTCACCAGGCCCTTCGAGGAGGACGGCGTCGGCGTGGTCGCCGGCCCGGGCGACGACTGCGCGCTCACCTCGCCGCGGCCCGGGACGCTCCTCGTCTCCAAGGTCGACGAGCTGGTCGAGGGGGTGCACTTCGGCCCGGCGTTCCGCCCCGAGGAGATCGGCCACAAGGCGCTGGCGGTGGCGCTCTCCGACCTCGGCGCCGCCGGGGCGATCCCCCGCTGGTTCCTGGTGGCGCTGGGGCTCCCCGATCGGATCGACGATCGCTTCCTCGCGCGCATGGCGAAGGGCATGGCCGCGCTCGCCTCCCGCTGCCGCGTCACCCTGATCGGAGGCAACCTCAGCCGCGCCGGCGAGCTCTCCCTCGCGGTCACCACCCTGGGCGAGGTGAGGCCCGAGGCGGCCCT
>DATMSB010000171.1:0-4156 GCA_035565615.1 Vulgatibacter sp.
TTGCCGCGTCCGCCGAGGTCGATGTTGCCCATGCCGCCGCGGCCGCGGCCCCCTCCCTTGGTGCCGAGGCCACCGAGGCCGAGGCCGGTGCCGCCGCCGCCGGGGCCGGTGCCGCGGGATCCGAGGCCGCCGACGCCGTGGGCGTCACCCATGCCCGCGCCTGCCTGGAGGCCACCGAGCGCGTTGTTGATGCCGGTGCCCATGCCGCCAGGCCCGAAGATGTTCGAGGCCGCGTCGCTGTCGGCGCCGAGGGCGCCGAGGAGGCCGGAGGCGAGGACCTTCTTGCGATCCTCCTCGCGCTTGTTGGCGTCGACCTGGGGCGACCCCTTCTTGGAGGGATCGGCCTCCTTCTTCTGCTCCTCCTTCTTGCCGAACTTGCCCTCGTCGTCCTTCGGCTTGTCGCCCTCCTTGAGGCCGGAGAGGTCGAGCTGGGGCTTCGGGGGCTCAGGGGGATGCAGGAGGATTTGCGAGATGCGGGCGTTGTTCTTGAAGAGGTCCTCGGCCAGCAGCTCGTTCGAGATCGGCGTGATCATCAGCGCCGCGAGCAGGACGATGTGGACCATCACCGCGATCGAGAGGATCTTGGTGAAGTAGAGGTCCATGCCCTCGAAGAATCCGGACTTCGTCTTCTCGTCGGGCCGCATGAAGCGGGCGACGAACTCCACCGACCCCATGCGGATGCGGGCGCGCTCGTCGAAGCCGATGGTCGCCGAGGCGCCGGCGCGCTCGTCGCGCCCGCCGCGCCGGACGACGATCTCGCCGCCGGCGGGGGCGGAGAGGACCGCCTTGTCACCCTCGATCCTGGCGAGGACGTGCTTCTCGACGTTCTCGAGGTAGACCTTGAAGTTGTTGCCGTCGGCGCTGCCGACGGTGATCTCGCCGCTCTGGAACTGGGCCGCCTCGATGATGGTGTCGCCCCAGATCATGGCGACGTCGAGGGCCCTCTCCTTGGACGTGGGCTTCTGCTCCGCCGGCAGCTCTTCGTAGAAGAGCGAGGAGGCGTTGCGTCCGCGCATGCCGCCGAGCAGGGTGTCCCGGCCCGTGGCACCAGCGCGAGTTGCGTTTTCCGCTGCCATGGTTGCTCCCTTCGCGCCCTCGCCCGGGCGCGGTCTACCTTCGTTCCGCCGCAGCGGTTCTCGATCGAGTCGACGAGCGCCTCCGGGGCCGCGGCCCCGGCTCACGCTCCTAGAGGTTGTCCACGCTCTTCTGCAGCTCGGGGAGGAAGTCCCCTCGGAGCTGGATCAGCGACTGAAAGTTGGAACGGGCCCGGTTCATCATGTACGAGCCCTCCGGCTTGGTGAGCTCGCCTTCGAGGGTGACTTCGTTGAAGTCGACCACCGTGGTCTTCTTGTAGACCACCCGGTCGGCCTCCTGGATGACGCGATCCTGGGCGTGCGCCGTCGCGCTCGCCCCGATCAGCCCGACGCCCAGCGCCGCCGCGACCAGTACCTTGACCATCTCGCACCTCCTGTCCGGGACGCCGCACCGCCCGTGCGTCCCGTCTTTCGCCGCTCCGTGAACCCCCGTGCACCCGGGGGGCTCGCTCGGCGTTTCGGGCCCTCTCCTCGAACGATTCGAAGGCCAAGCGTCTCATGGCAGTCTACCTGCCCCTACCTCTGCTGCCAACCCCTCCCGGGCCTCGAATCAAAGGCCGGCGGGGTGTGGTTCGTCCTACTGCGCCTCCTCCACCTCGGGCGCGGGGGCCTCTTCGCTGCCGGCTGGATCGGCCTCGGGCGCCGGGGCGTCGTCTTCGCCGACGGGATCGCCCTCCCCGTCCGGCATCGGCTCGCCCTCTCCGTCGACCGCGTCGAAGTCGACCTCCTCCTCGGACTCGGGGATGAAGTCCATGTCCTCCAGGTCGGCGCTGCCGCCGGAGGACTTCCGCATGGCGGCCCGCTCCTCCTCCTCCTGCTGGGCGGCCTGCTGGCCGAGCTGGATCTTCATGTCGATCATCTGGAGCCGCTGCTGGGCGTGCTCGCGCTTCGCCTCGTCGCCGGTAGCCAGGTACTGGTTGAAGAGCTCCTTGGAGCGGTCGAGGTCACCCAGGGGGCCGTAGTAGAGTTCGGCGAGGCCGAGGATCGCGTCGGGCTGCCCCTCGCGGAGCCGGAGCACCCGCTCGAAGGCCTCCGCGGCCTCTTTGTTCTTCTTGGAGCCCTGGAGGGCGAAGCCGTCCTGGAGGTGGGCCTGGTAGGCGTTCGGCTCGATCTCGCCCGCCTTCGAGAACATGGCGTGGGCTGCTTCGTAGTCGCGGAAGGCGAGCGCGACCGCGCCCACGTTCATGCGGCAGGAGAAGCACTCCGGGTCGAGCTCCACCGCCCTCGAGAAGAGAGACAGGGCCTGGCGCCGCTCACCGTGGTGGAGGGCGATGAGGCCCAGGTTGTTGTAGACGCCGGCGTCCTTGTCGTCGAGGCGTCGCGCCTCGACCAGGACGAACTCGGCCAGCCGATGGTTGCCCTGGTCCATGTAGACCAGGCCGAGGTTCTTGTAGGCCTCGGGGTTCTTCGGCGTGCGCGAGAGGAGCTTGCGCAGCGTGGCCACCGCGTCGTCGTACCGCTTCTCCAGGCGGTAGAGCACCGCAAGGTTGTTCAGGTAGTCGACGTCGAACTCGTTGGACTCGAGCGCCTTCTCGTAGAGGACGATGGCATCGCCGAACGCGCCGCGGAGCCGGAGCACCTGGCCGACGTTGAGCAGCGCGCCCCGGTGGGTCGGATCCGCACCGAGCGCGCCCTTGTAGGCCGCCTCGGCCCCGGCGAGATCGCCGGTCTTCTCGGCCACGATGCCGAGGTTGAAGTGGGCGTTGGCGAGCCGGGGGTCGCGCTCCACCGCCTTGGAAAAGGCGGCCTTCGCGGCCTCCCAGTCCTCGGCCTTCATGGCGTCGACGCCCTTGGCGAAGAGCTCCTCGGCGGTCTCCTCCCGGACCTGGACCTCCTCGACGGGGCGAGGAGGGGGAGCGCTGGCGCAGGCCGAAAGGAGCGCTGCCGAAGTGGTGACGATCAGGATCTTGCGATTGAACATTTCCATCCCGGGTAGGCGGGCGAAGCTTCCGTTCGCCCGCCTTGCGAGTGAGAGCGGTTCCTACTTCGCCGCGGCCTTGTCCAGGATCAGGACACCCTTCTTCTTGGCGGGCGCCGGCTCGGTCTCCGGTTCGGCCTCCTCGGAGGCATCGTCCGTCGCCGGCTCCTCGGCGGGCGAGGCAGCGGGCTTGGCGACGGGCAGCGCCGAGCCGAAGGTGGCGTCGATCGTGAGCGCCGCGGGCGCCCTGGAGAAGAACTCCGAGCCCGTGTAGCTCACCTGGCGGATCTCACCGTACTCCCCCGGCTTGAACCGGTTGAGCGCCTCCTGGGCGGTGAGGGTGTACTCGTTGTAGATGCCGAGCTCGTAGGCCTTGTCGAGGCCCTTCTCGAAGGCCTCGATCGCCTTCTCCTCGAGCGGGAAGGCCCGGTTCTCGAGCTCGCTCCGGTACATGTCGAGCTGCTCGAAGTCGAGGCCCGGCGGATCCGGCGACTCCACGAAGTTGCGGGCGAAGTCCTGGTACATCATGCCGATGCGGGTGAGGGCCGCGATGCCCCAGTCGCCCGACCCGGTGGCCAGGACCGCGGTGTAGTCCTGCTCGAGGGCCGGCGTCGCCTTCATCTTGTCGGCGAGCGCCTTCTTCAGCGTGCGGACGTTGTCGAACTTGATCGCGGTGTAGGCCTTCCACTTCGGCTCGAGCAGCATGAACATCGAGTAGGCGTAGGCGTCCCGGTAGTCGGCCTTGCCGCGATCCTCCGCCGACATCTTCGGGTACTCCTTGGCGCAGAGGTCGAGGAGCCTCATCGCCTCGTCCCGGCGCTTGAGCTGCTCGAGGGCGCGGGCCCGCTTGTACCGGGCGAAGAAGATCTCGCCCGCGGACGCCCGCTTCTCGTAGGTCTTGATGAAGTCCTCGTAGGCCTTCTCCGCGTTCGCCCAGTCGCGCTGGAGGTCGTAGATCTCGGCGATGTGGAAGGCGATCTTCGCCGCCGACTCCGCGTTCGGCACCGTGCTGTACTTCTCCACGTACTCGCGGAAGAGGGAGATGGCCTCGTCGAACTCGCCGCGCCCCTCGGTCCAGAGCGCCGCGTTGAAGAGCGCGTCCGAGGCCTTGGTGGCGTCGTCCGCGTGGGCCTTGATCACGTCC
>DATMSB010000172.1:0-2546 GCA_035565615.1 Vulgatibacter sp.
CAGATTATCCACGTGTTACGCACCCGTTCGCCGCTCGAAGGCCGAAGCCTTCGCGCTCGACTTGCATGTGTTAAGCACGCCGCCAGCGTTCGTTCTGAGCCAGGATCAAACTCTCCAATTGAACTTGGATGAGCTTGGGGGGTGGCTTGCTAAAGGCCACCCCGGGCTCTGATTCTATTCTTCGAGCCGCCCACGAAGGGATCGGCCCGATGGAATTGCGGTTACCCCGCGACTTCGAACGTATGGCTTGCTATTCGGTTTTCAGAGACCGACCGCCGGGGCCCTGGGGCCCCGTCACGGGTGGGCGGGGCTTCTAGCCGTGGTGCCCACCCGCGTCAAGCAGAAAAAGCCCGCGACCGACCGCGTCGCGGGTGGGCGGCGTTGTAGCCGTCCCCCCGTCGGCGGTCAACCCCCCTCGGGCGAATTTTCTTCCGGGCGTCCTCGCCGGGGGGTCGGGTCCATGCCCAGCCCGCCCCGAAGCGAAGACGAGGCCCGCGCCGCGAGCGCGTCCCCGCGAAGGCGGTTCCGTGCCGGGACACGCTTGGAGGCGGGCTCAGGCGCGCTCGGTCCCGAACCGGCGGCGGACCGCCCGTTCGGCCGGCCCGAACAGGAGCTTCTCGGTGCCGAAGCCGATCATGGTGATGACGGCCATCACCGCGAAGATCTGCGGGACGTCGTTGAGCTCGCGGCCCGTCTGCAGGAGCTGGCCGAGGCCTCCCGAGACGAAGAGGAGCTCGGCCGCCATGAGGCTGCGCCACGCAAACGTCCAGCCGAGCTTGGCCCCCGCGAGCACGGCCGGGAGGCTCCCCGGCAGGAGCACGGTCCAGTAGAGGCGCCAGCCGCGGCTCCCGAGCGTGAGCGCGGCTCTCACCCAGAGCGGATCGAGGTTTCGGACCCCCGACTCCGACGCCACCGCGATGGCGAGCACGCTCCCCACGACCACCACGAAGAGGATCGCCGTCTGCGAGAGGCCGAACCAGAGGAGGGCTACCGGCAGCCAGGTGATCGAGGGGAGCGCCTGCAGGCCCAGCACGGGCGTCCCCAGGATCTCGTCGGCCCAGCGGTTTCGGCCGATGAGGAGGCCGAGGGGGACGCCGATGAGGAGGGAGATGCCGTAGCCGATCCCCAGGCGCGCGAGGCTGCGGCCGATCCCCGGCCAGAGGGTCCCCGCCCTCGCCAGCTCGCCGAGCGAGGTGGCGGTGGCCAGCGGCCCGGGGAAGATCCACGGGGGCCACGGCCCGTACCTCGCGACGAGCTCCCAGAGGACGACCAGCAGCAGGACGAAGCCGGCCCGTCGAAGCCCCGAGATCATTCGAACCCCTCGCGGGGCTTAGGCTGGTGGCAGAGCGGTCGAACCGCAACCGGCCCGTTTGCTTCGCAGGAGCAGGAGCGCCGCGAGGGCCAGGCCCATGGCGTCGCCCGGCGCGGCGCCGCAGCCGCACCCCGCACCCGGGTCGTCGCCGGCGTCCGCCCCGCTCCCCTCCACGCCGCCCATCCCACCGGCGGCGCCAGCGGCGCCCCCGCCTCCCGCGCCAGCGGCGCCCCCCGCGCCACCCGTCCCCTTCGACCGGTGCTGCACCCGCACGAAGGAGCGGCCGAACGCTGACGAGGAGAGGCCGCGGGCGTCGGTGATCGTCGCCTGGATCGTCCAGTCGCCCTCCTCCACGTCGCGGGTGTCCCAGAGGAAGCTCCCCGTCGGGTGGGCGGGGAGATCCTCCGCGATGACGACGAGCCCGCTGCCGTCCAGGGCGCGCGTGGCCTCGAGCCTGACCGCGGCGGTGCCTTCGGGATCGAAACTCTCGTACGCGAGGACCACCATCTCGTCCCCCACCGCCGAGTTCTCGTCCGGACGGGTGACGATCACGGCGGGCCAGGGCCGCTCGCCGTCGTGCGCGACCGAAACCGCGCCCCGCGCGAACGCCCACATCTCGAAGGGATCGTCGTGGGCCACGGTCCAGACGAACCAGGTCCCGGCCGGGACGGAGGAGGTGTCCCACTCCACCTGGTTCCTCAGGTCCTTCTCCTGGATCCCCTCGGCGATCACCAGGTGGTCGGGGTCGCCCTCGATCCGGGGCACCACGCCCATCCGGTAGGTGGGCGGCATCCGCCGCGAGGCGTGGATGTCGATGGTCGTCTCACCCGTGGTCGCCCGGTCGTCGTAGTCAATCCAGGAGATCCGGTACGAATCGTCCGCGACCTCGCCCACCCCGCTCGGCGACTGCGGCCAGGCGATGGTGGGGATCCCGTTCAGGTGGGCGCCCGCCACGCCCGGCGCGGCGAGCACCCATGTGGCGCCCGCGAGCGATGCCGCGAGGCGGGCGAGGGCGCGGCGACCGAGAGACCGCCGCCAAGTCGTCCGCGCGCGGCGGGTCGGCGCTCCGAGCGACCTCGCTCCGCGCCCGCGCAGCGCGGCGCCCGGGGCGAGCTCTGGATGCCCGGACGGGCGACGATCCCCACCCGCCGCAAAGCTCATGGGGTGAGCCCGAAGAAGGTCAGGAGCGCCGCGAGGTCCTCGTCGGACAGCGCCTCCAGCGAATAGAACGGCA
>DATMSB010000173.1:0-17491 GCA_035565615.1 Vulgatibacter sp.
GTGATCGACGCCGCCTGGGGCCTCGGCGAGAGCGTCGTCCAGGGCAGCGTCGACCCGGACGAGTACCGCGTCTTCAAGCCGCCGCTCGACGATCCGAAGCTCGCGCCCATCCTCGGGAAGAAGCTCGGCGGCAAGGAGAAGAAGGTCGTCTACGCGAACCACGGCGCGCAGACCACGAGGATGATCGATACGCCGAGCGCCGAGCGGAGGCGCTTCGTCCTCGGCGACCAGGAGATCCTCACGCTGGCCCGATGGGCCGTCGCCATCGAGCGACACTACGGAAAGCCCATGGACATGGAGTGGGCCAAGGACGGCGAGACCGGCGAGCTCTTCTGCGTCCAGGCGAGGCCGGAGACCGTCCAGTCGAGGAGGCAGGCCAAGTCGCTCCACACCTTCGAGCTCGAGGAGAAGGGCGAAGTCCTCGCCACGGGCATCGCCATCGGCGAGGCGATCGCCGCGGGTCGGGTGAAGGTGCTGCGCCATCCGAGCGAGATGAGCCGGTTTCGGGCGGGCGACGTCCTCGTCACCGAGCGCACGGATCCCGACTGGGGGCCCATCATGAAGCGCGCGGCCGCCATCGTGACGGACCACGGCGGCCGCACCAGCCACGCGGCGATCGTGAGCCGCGAACTCGGGGTCCCGGCGATCGTGGGGACGGACGTCGCCACACGGGCGCTGCAGGAGGACGAGGAGGTCACCGTCTCGTGCGCAGAGGGCACCGAAGGGCGGATCTACCGGGGCGTCTTGAGGTTCTCCGAGCGCGAGATCGATCTTTCTCGGCTCCCGGAGCCTCCGGTGCGGCTGATGATCAACCTCGCCGCGCCCGACGCGGCGCTGCGCTGGTGGCGGCTCCCGGTGCGCGGCGTCGGCCTGGCGCGGATGGAGTTCATCATCAACAACGCCATCAAGATCCATCCGCTCGCGCTGGCGCGGTGGGAGGAGCTCGAAGACCCGGAAGCGAGGAGGCGCATCGAGGCGCTGACGGAAGGCTACGAGGACAAGACCGAATACTTCGTCGAGCACCTGACGCGCGGCATCGCCACATTGGCGGCGTCTCAGTATCCGGAGCCGGTCATCATCCGCATGAGCGACTTCAAGACCAACGAGTACGCGAAGCTCGCCGGCGGTTCCCAGTTCGAGCCCCGCGAGGAGAACCCGATGCTCGGTTTTCGCGGCGCCTCCCGCTACTACAGCGACCGGTACAGGGACGGCTTCGCCCTCGAGTGCCGCGCCGTCCGCCGCGCCCGCGAGGAGCTCGGGCTCGACAACCTCGTCGTGATGATCCCGTTCGTTCGCACCCCCGACGAGGCCGACCGGGTCCTGAAGACGATGGCCGCCCACGGCCTGGAGCGCGGCCGGCACGGCCTCGAACTCTACATGATGTGCGAGGTGCCCTCGAACGTCTTCCTCGCCGACGAGTTCGCCAAGCGGTTCGATGGATTCTCGATCGGCAGCAACGACCTCACGCAGCTCATCCTCGGCGTCGACCGTGACTCGGAGGAGCTCAGCCCGCTGTTCGACGAGCGAAACGAGGCGGTGAAGATGGCGATCGCCCACGTCATCGAGCGCGCGCACGCCGCCGGATGCAAGGTCGGCATCTGCGGGCAGGCGCCCAGCGACTACCCGGAGTTCGCGCGCTTCCTGGTGGACCAGGGCATCGACTCCATCTCCCTCAACCCCGATCGCGTCCTGGACGTCCTCCAGACGCTGGCGGAAGCCTGAGGCGCGGCGCAGGCCGAACCGGCCCCTAGCACGGGTGCCACCCGCCTGCAGCGGACGCGCATCAGCGACCCTGCCCCGGGCTGGCAGGCTTCGTCGCCTCTGTGACGCCGAGGCTCCGCATCTCCTTGCCGCAGCAGACGTCCGAGTGCGTCTTCGGTTCGCGCTCCGGACAGGGGCACGGCTTCGTGAACACGATCTCGGCTCCGCACTCCTCGCAGCGCAGCCGCTCTCCAGCCGGGTGTGGCATGCCGAACCTCCTCGTCGCTCGGTGCCCGCCTAACCTGGGCACGGGACGCACGATTGCAAGTCCATCTCCGGCATCGAGTCCGGTCGCCGGGCATCAGGGGGTGCAGTTCGACCCCACGCTGCCGTCGATGCACGCCCCTGGGGCGACGAGGCCGCCTACTTCGCCGATCCGGACGGGAACGTGCTCGTCGTCGCCCGCCAGCTTTCGTCCTCACGCCCGGAAGGAGGCGCCGGGCGCGAGCTTCCGATGGGATGGGACCCCGATCTGTACCTGCGCTTCGAGGCCGAGCGCGCCGCACCCTTCGAGGAGACGTTCCAGCTCGTCCGCCCTCGAGCCGGCATGCGGGTCGCCGACCTCGGCTGCGGCACCGGCCACCTCACCGCCCGGATCGCCGCGCGCCTCTACTCGGCTCGATCCTGCCCTACGAGGTAGAGACGCTCCCGCACCTCGATGCCGGCGGCGCGGGACTGCGGGCCGTCCGTGCGGCGATCCTCGAGGCACTTCACCTCGGGGTAGTACCGGCGCAGCTCGTCCCCTCCCACCGAGAAGGGCGGACCCTCCATCTGCTCCTGCGGGTACTCGAAGGAGATCACCAGGCCCCGCGCGTTCTCGCCGGCCAGCTCCCCCAGGTGCGCGGCGTAGCGGGGGCGGACGTCGGGCGGGAGGGCGACGATCGCCGCGCGATCGTAGAAGGCCGTGACCTTGCCGACGTCCTCCGGGCGGGCGTCGAAGAAGTCGCCCTGGAGGATGGTGATCCCGCCCGCCGAGCGCTCCACGAACGCGCCGCGCTTCGATGGGGCGACCTCGAGGTCGTGCTCCCGGAAGAAGTCCTCCGCGGCTGTCTCCACCAGCTCGATCCCCACCACCTCGTGACCCAGCGACGCCAGGTGCGCCATGTCCTCCGCCTTGCCGCACAGGGGGACGAGCACGCGACCGGGGGGGCCGAGCGCCCCGGCGTGAGCGACGAGGAGATCGTTGGGGCGCCCTTCGTGAAAGCCGATCCGCCCTTCGCGCCATCGTGACGTCCAGAATTCCGCGTCCATGGCGGGGAGCATAACGGCTCGCCCGCGCACGGGCGATGGAGAACGGCGGCGAGTGCCAGCCGACCGACCGATCCCGCCGATCGGAGGTTGAGTTCGGGCGGTCGATCCTCGACAAGGAGGCGATGGCCGACACCGGGACGAGGACGCTCGCCGAATGGCTGGCCGAGGGGCCCTTCGCGCTGGCGATGTCCTCCGGCTTCTTCTCCTTCTACGCCCACACCGGGTTCCTGGCGGCGCTCGAGGACGCCGCGCTGCTCCCCGTGCGCGTGTCGGGATCGAGCGCGGGCGCGCTGGTCGGTGCCGCCTGGGCCGCCGGTGTCGACGCGGCCGTGCTCGCAGCGGAGCTCGAGCGGCTCGAGCGACGAGACTTCTGGGATCCGGGCCTCGGGCCGGGGCTATTGCGGGGCGAGCTGTTTCGCGAGCGGATCGAGCGCTTCCTGAAGGCCGAGACCTTCGATCGCTGCCGCGTCCCGGCGGCGGTCTCCGTCTTCGACGTGCTCTCGCGCAAGACGCACGTGCTCGAGACGGGGCGGGTCGGTCCTGCCATCTGCGCGTCGTGCGCCGTCCCGTTCCTCTTCCATCCGGTTCGAATCGGCGGCCGATCCTACTTCGACGGCGGCATCCTCGATCGGCCGGGGCTCGCCGGGATGCCCGCCGGCACGCCTCGGGTGCTCCACCACCACATCGCGTCGCGCTCGCCGTGGCGGGTGAGCAACGAGCCGCCGTCGCGGCCCGGAATGCTCTCCTTCGTCATCGAGGGGCTGCCTCGCTCGGGGCCGTTTCGGCTCGAGGAGGGGCGGCGCGCGTTCCGCATCGCCCGCGAGGTGACGAGGCGCGCCCTCGGCGAGCCGGTGAGGGACGGAGCCCTCGCCGTGCGGGCCTGACGCTGCCGCGCGAAGGCACCACCAGCGGACGGCGCGCTACCGCACGGATTGCGAACGGAGGTCTCCTCGACCTCCTCCATGGCGATGGCGAGCGCGAGGTCTCCTGGTTACCCTCCCTCTCCACCGTCGATGGATCGGGGAGACAGGCATGGCAGAGAAGAAGCGAGTATGCGTCGTCGTCGGAGTGGGACCGGGCAACGGGGCCGCGCTCGCACGCCGGTTCGCCGAGGACGGCTACGCTGTCGCCCTCCTCGCCCGGTCCGAGGCCACGTCGGCGGAGCTCGAGCGAGAGCTGCCCGACGCACGGGCTTTCGCGTGCGACGTGTCCGACGCCGGCTCCGTCGCGCGGGCGTTCGCCTCCATCCGCGAGGAGATGGGGGAGGTGAGCGTCGTGGCGTACAACGCGGGCTCGGGCGTGTTCGGAGGGCTCGACGACGTGACCGCCGCCGACTTCGAGGCGTCGTGGAGGGTGAACGCGCTCGGCCTCTTCCTGGTCGCGAAGGAGGTCGTGCAGGCGATGAAGGCTCGGCGCGAAGGCGCCATCGTCGTGATCGGAGCGACCGCTTCGCGGCGGGGCATGCCCCGGACGACCGCGTTCGCCCCCGCGAAGGCGGCGCAGCGGAGCCTGTGCGAGTCGCTCGCCCGCCAGCTCGGGCCCCATGGGATCCACGTGGCACTCATCGTCATCGACGGCGTGGTCGACCTGCCTCGCACCCGCGAGCGGATGAAGGACAAGCCGGACGAGTTCTTCGTGCAGCCGGCCGGGGTCGCCGATCTCGCTTCCTTCCTGGTGCGGCAGGATCGGTCCGCCTGGACGTTCGAGGCGGAGGCGCGGCCGTTCGGAGAGACCTGGTAGGCGAGACGCCTGCCTATTCAACGCGCGGGCTGCAGGGTCTTCTGCAGGCGATCCGTGTCGAAGCGCTGGGCCTGGAGCCGGCGGACGATGGCGTCGTAGAGGGCGGGATCCAGGGTGGGCGTGCGGCTGAGGATCCAGCAGTAGTCGCGGGAGGGGTGGCCGACGACCGCATAGTCGTAGTCGGCGCCCAGATCGACGATCCAGTAGTCCCCCCAGAACGGGCGGAAGAAGCTCACCTTCAGCTTCGCGTTGGTCGCGGGGTCGGCGACGCGCGCCCGCCCCTTCACCACCTTCTCGGGGCCGCCCGGGGAGCCCTCGTTGCAGCGGTTCACCACGTCGATCTGCCCGTCGTCACGCAGGGTGTAGGTCGTGGTCGTGGCGGTGCAGCCGGCCTGGAAGCGCTGCGGGAAGGCCGCGATCTCGTACCAAGTGCCCACGTAGCGCTCGAGGTCGACGTAGGGGACGGTCTGCACCTCGGGGAGATCGAGCCGCGCCGTCGTCGAGGTCGCGCAGCCTGCGCCGACGAAACAGAGCACCTTCCAGAACCGTGCCATCGAGAAGATCCTCCGTGCATCCCGATCGAAGGTACGCACGACCGGCGCGGAGGTGCTGGAACGCGAGGGGGTTGTCGCGGGCGTCGACGCGCGAGACACCCCTCGAGAAGGTGGCTCCGTTCGAGGCGACTTGGTCATTCGGTTTCGACGACGGCACTCGTGTGCCCCGGGGGATGTGCCCGACGCTCGGCACGGCGGGGAGGACCGGCCGGTCGAACCGTGCGATCCGGGGGAGGGGAACCAGGGAGCTCCTACTCGTCAGGGCTCCACTCGTCCCTGCGGAGCCGGTAGAGCACGTGCGGGCGCAGCCGGTGCCCGGCCGGAAGGCGGCTCCTCGAAGGCGTAGCGAAGGACGGCCCGGGCTCCCTCCGTCGCCAGGCCCAGGCCCCAGTGCGCCGGCGCGAGCCTCCATCCGATCTCGACACAGGGGGTGAAGGGGGCCGCGATGGTCGCCACCGCGAGCCCGATGAAGCCGATGAAGGGCCGCGAAGGATCGTCGCGGCGCTCTGCCGCCCAGAGGCCGAAGCCATCCCGGTCGAAGCCCGCTCGAATCCGCTCCGCCAACAGGTCGCTCTCTTCGCGCGTCAGCCGCGACGGGAGGTACCGGGCCACCCGTTCGTCCGCGTTGATCTCGGCGAAGGGCACGAGATCCTCGTCGCACCACGGTCGCAGCCGCAGGCGCCCCGTCTCGAGCACGCGGATTCCGCCCTCCGTCCGCCGCCACCGGCCTCGATCGAGCCGGTAGACCGCGCTGTCGTCGTCGCCCAAGATCCGCCGCTCGAGGAAGCGAAAGCCGAGGCGCTCGTAGAAGCGATGCGCGCGGTAGTTGTCCGCGAGCGGATCGACGAGGATGCCCTCCACCGCCGTGTCCGCGAAGCAGCGCTCCAGCGCGAGCTGCATCATCCGGGTCCCGAGCCCCCTGCCGAGGTCCGCCTCATCGCCGATCCAGATGTCGATCGCCCGCAGGTCGCTCGGGCAGTCGCCCCAGTAGTGGCTCTCCTCGAGGGCCGGATCGAGGATCTGGACGAAGCCGATGGGCCGGCCTTCGACCTCGGCGATGAGCTGCTCGCGCCAGGGGGCCTGCTGGGCGAGCTCGCTCTCCCAGTCCCAGTCGTCGCCGATGGCCGCCACGACGTGGGGCCGCTCGCTCCAGTGACGAACCAGATCGAGATCGTGCGGCGTGGCAGGGCGAAGGCGCATGGGAGGCCAATGTCGCCGCCGTCCCGGCCGCCCGTCGAGCCTTCCTGGTGCGTTTGTCAGTCCTCGTACGAGCCGATCACTCCCAGGGGCCGGGCAGCGAAGGCCCACCCACCCCGTCGCGTCGGCTCAGGCCGGCTTGCGCTTCGCCGCGACCTTTCGAGCGGCGGTTGCCTTCGTCGCCGCCTTCTCTGCCGTCGCCTTCTTCGCGACCGGCTTCTTCGCGGCAGGCTTCCTCACCGGCGGCTTCTTCCCGGCCGCCTTCTTTGCAGGCACCTTCGCAGTCCGCTTCGCCGCTGCCTTCGCCGCAGGCTCCTTCGCGGCGCGCGCCGTCGCGGTCGCACCGCGGGCAGGCTTCTTCGCCGCCAGCAACGTGCCGAGCGCACGGCAGGCGTCGACCGTGGTGAAAATCCCGACCACCTCCCCGCCATCGACCACGACCACCGAGCCGAGCTTCCGATCCGCCATCCGCTGGCAGACCTCCGCGAGCGGCGTATCGGGCGTGACCACGAAGGCGTCCTGCGACATCGCCTCCTCCACCGGCACGATCTGGGGATCGACGTCCTTGAGGGTCTCGACCAGGTGCAGATCGCGCTGGGAGACCAGGCCCACGAGCCGACGATTCTCGTAGACCGGCAGGTGCCGGACACCGAGTTCGTTCATCCAGCGGTGCGCCTCGGCGAGGGTCGACGTGGAGCGGATCGTGCGGACGGGGCTGGTCATGTACTTTCGGATCGGGTGCGACATGGTTCCTCCTGGAGTCTTCGGGAAGAGATGATGCCAGAAGCGCACGCGGTCGTACCGGCGATGTTGCTGCGGCCTTCGTCGGCGTGTGGATCCCGAGCCGCCGCGCCGCCGCCGCGCCGCGCCGTCCGGGTCGGCGGTCCAGCGGGGCGTGCATCCACCTCGACCTTCGAGGGGAACGAGCGGCAGATCGACGACGCCCGCGAGGCCGGCTGGGGATCCGCCGCGATGTCCTCCTACCTGGGCTTCGTCTGTTCCCGGCAGGGGCGCCTCGAGGAAGCGCTGGAACCCACGCTCGACGTGCTGGCGCAGGATCCCCTCGACCGCGCACCACTACGGCAGGACCGCCACGACCCCTTTGACACCTCGGGCGGGATGGGGGATGCCCTCTCACTTCAGGTGGCTCCGGCCCCGTGCGGATCCCTGAACCCGCACCGCGGAGGATCGATGGCGAAGACCCCGAAGACCGAGACGAAGGCGCCGGTCACCCGCCCGGCCCGCACGACGGAGCGTCGCCCGACCGAGGAGCGGCGGGTGGAGATCGCCGACGCCGTGCTCGAACTCATCGGGCGCAGCGGCGTGGCCTCCCTCACCCTCGACGCGATCGCCAAGGAGATCGGCGTCACCCAGAGCGCGCTGTTTCGTCACTTCGCCTCCCGCGACGAGATCCTTGAGGCGGTGGCGAAGCGGATCGAGGAGCTGGTGACAGCCGCGATGCCCCCGCCCGACGCGCCCCCGCTCGAGCGGATCGAGGGGCTCTTCGACGTCGTGGCCCTCGTCGGGAAGACCAAGGGGATCGGCCGCTTCATCTTCTCCGAGCAGCTCAGCCTCGCCCTTCCGACCGAGGCGGCGGCGCGGATCGCGCGGATCGCCGATCGGACCCGGGCCTTCGTCGCGAGTTCGCTCGCCGAGGGCGCCGCGGCCGGGCAGGTGCGGCGCGACATCCCGCCGAAGGTCCTCGCGGTGATGGTGATCGGCACGCTGCAGACGTCCGCGTTCCTCTCGATCGTCTCCAAGGGCGAGCCGCTTGCCCCGTCTGTCGCCAAGCGCGCGCTGCGGAAGCTGATCGCGCCCTAGCGCCCTACGAACCGCCGCCAGAGGGTCCGCAAGGTAGCTCCAGGTGGCGGCGGGGGCTCGCGCAGGCACGCGCCACCGATGACGACGAGCGGGAGCAAGGCCAGGGTAGCTCGACTCATTCCGAAGTCCTTCCTTCCGAGGGGGCAAGACCGATGGAGCGTAAGGTCAATCGACCAGGTGCTGCAACGCGGCGGCCTGGAGCTTCCGTCGGAGCCGGCGGCACCGCGCACCCGCAGGGTGACGTCCAGCTCACCCGCGTGAGTCCGTACGCGGAAAGTCCGCACCCACGGCTCGTCACCGTTCCGCGCGTCGCGGAGGGCCTTCGAGGCCTTCAGCGCCTGCGGCAACGCCAGGGCGATCGCCTCGAAGTTCCGCACCTCCTTCGCTATGGGCATCCGCGCGAGGAGGTCCTCGTCCACGGCGACGAGCCATGGGTAGGCATCGGCGCCGGCAACCTCCCAGCGATGTTCCGAGACCTCCTTCCGCGGCGTCTGACTCAGGTCGGCGCCCCGCTCGAAGTGGAGGGCGAAGTGCGGCGGAACCGCGGCCGGGCCGCCGGTCGCTCGGCCGGCGATTCGGGGCGGGTGTCGGGAAGCACCTGTACTGCCCTCGAACTGGGCTCGACTCCGACGAACGCGCCGTAGGCGGATCATCACGCCACCACGAGAGCCGTTCAGAAGATCACCAGGATCTCTCGAAGTGAAGGACACTTCGTGGCCTGTACCGTTGATCTCACGTCGAAGCCGGCCTGGGGTGCCACATTCACCGATTCCCGCCCTTTTCGAACCTCCAGAAGATGTGTGGATGCCCTCGCTCCCGGGGCGCATTTCCATGAAAAACGATTTGAGTCACAATCGCCAGCCGGGCAGCGTTGGCTGTAGATCGGAACAACGCGGCCCGTCGACGTCGGCTTCCTCGGAAAATGTAGGCAATTGTGGCATTCTCGGTTACCATCACCGTGAACGCCAAAGGGTGGGGATTTGGGAGGGCCGTCATGACGATTCGCGATCCGCTGGGCAGCCCAGTGGACAGCCACGAGTTCTCGCAGCAGCTCGCGACCATCGTGGGGCTGACCGAGGGCATCAAAGGCGTTGTGGCGATCGCCTCCCAAATCAACGTCATGGCGCTGAACGCGATCGTCCTGTCGCAACGCGCCGGCGAGATCGCGCAGGGTTTCGGAGTGATCTCGAAGGAGCTGCGCGCGTTGTCGATGGAGCTGACCAGCCTGATGAACGCGCTCTCCGCCGACGCCTTCACCGTGGTGAACCTGGTCTCCGACCAACTCCGCCGCGAACGCCGTTACCAACTCCTGCGAGCGGCGCAATTGGTGCTTCCCGACCCATCGGCGCCGCTGAATCGAGTCCTGGCCGAGCAACAGACCCGATTCCAGTCGTGCACGCAGGAGGTGCACGAGCGGCGGCTGTGCCTCCTCGACCGGCTCGAGGAGGCACGGAAATTGTGTCGCTTCGGCACCGCGATCTCTCGCTCCGCCAAGATCGAGGCCGCATTCGGCCAAGGGTTCCGCTCGGCGCTCGGCGGTGTCAGCCAGGACTTCGACAAGACGATTCAGACCATCCTGCCGTCCATCGAAGCGTTGATAGACAAGGTCGAACACATATGAAGACAGCGACCACGATTTTCCAGAACGGCAACCACAGCTGGACCGTCATCGCCCGCGATCCCGCCAAACAGACCTTTCTGATCGACACGAACGAGTACCTGATCAGCCGCGACGGCGAGCACATGCTCACCGATCCTGGCGGGAGCGAGATCTTCCCGGCCGTGTTCGCGGCGCTCTCCACCATCATCGATCCGATGCGCATCGACCGGCTTTTCGCGTCGCATCAGGATCCGGACATCATCTCGTCGCTGGGACTCTGGCTGGACTGCAACCCGAAGCTCCGCTGTTACGTCAGCCGGCTGTGGTCGACCTTCATCCCGCACTTCGGCGGCGACGACCAGTCGCTGCAGCCCATCCCGGACGAGGGCCAGCAGATCACGCTGGGGCTGGGCAAGCTCTTCGCCATGCCGGCGCACTACCTCCACGCCTCCGGCAACCACCACCTCTACGACCCCGACGCGCGCATCCTATTCTCTGGCGACGTCGGCGCTGCGTTGCTGCCCGCGGACGAGAGCGGGCTCTTCGTGCAGGACTTCGACCGGCACATCCGTCATGCTGAAGGTTTCCATCGCCGCTGGATGGGCTCGACCGAGGCGAAGTTGGACTGGTGTGAGCGCGCGGCGAACATGAAGATCGAAATGATGTGTCCGCAGCACGGAGCCATCTACAAGGGCGCCGATGTGGAGCGCTTCATCAACTGGTTCGCCGAGCTGCCCATCGGTCCCTCCACCCCAGAGCGATCGCATCTGAATTTCTCAACCAAGACCCACGACGCGTAGGAGGAAGTTCTGGTCCCAGGCCGCCACCAGCCGTCGGTTCTTGATTCCGACCTCCTTCTCGGTCCGCTGCTTCAGCAGGTTCAGCGCGAGCTGGCGGACTGCGCTGAAATTCGCAGCGGCGTTCCCGGCGCGCACTCGGCAGTCATCCCCCCGGAATGCCACGTCGAGGACCCATTGGAGTTCGTTCTCGGTTCCCCAGTCGCCTCGGACTGCTCCCAGAACTTCGGCTGAAGAAACGCGCGCGCGAACCGATGAAGTGGCGGTTCTCCCGCGAGGATTTTCCTTTCAACGTGCGGACGGTCTCGACTCGGACCAGCGTCGCGAGACCGCTCCACTGCGCGCCGGAAGGGATGCTACCGACGTCGGAGCTGACCCACGCGCGGCGAATCTCCTCCCGCCCGTGACCCTTCTCCTTGGTCTCGACGAAGCCGAACTCGCGCGACGAGCAGCCGTGGCCGGTGAAGAGGTCGACCAGCGAGTCGTGGAGGATCGGCTGGTTGGCTCGCCTGCCTTTCGGAAGGACCGCCGCAGCGTCTTCCCGTCGATCGCTATCAGCTTCTCCCTGGAGGTCCACCGGAGCGCCAGGGCTCGTTGATCGCTGGGGCGCAGTCGCAGCGGGACCAAACGCCCGCGGGTTCCGGCCTTCGCTACGTCACGCGCAGCAGCCGTCCGGCAGGCGTCCATCCGGCCGCGGCTCGCACGAAACAACGCGACCGCGAACGTCCAGCGCGATGTGGCAGCAGTCCTCGAGCGCCTTGCGGAGCTGCACGCGCCCGCGCTGGACGCGGGACTTCATGCCCGAGAGCGGCGCGCGATGAACGGCCGCAGCTTCGCTTCAAGCTCGCGCCATGCACCACGCGCCGCCGGCTCGATCATGCCGAGGTCTCCGGCGCACAGCAGGACGGGCCGCAGCACGACTTCCCGCCGCCCGGCTTCACGGCTTCGATGGTGGCCGAGGCGACGTAGTTCTCGACGCCCGAGCCAGGGAGCCAGTCGCGGATGAACTCGCGGCTCTGCTCCTTCACATCGACGCGGATGCTCTCCGCAGCTCCCCGGCGCGCAGCAGCTCGCCCCGGTCGTGGAGAGGGCGATGCTGCCGTATTGTTCACGCACCGTGGTGCGAACCTCGTCCTTGGTCTGTTCGCTCATCTTCGTAGCCTCCTGTTCATCAAGACGGGGACCTCGCCGAAAGGACGCAGCTCACCCGAGCCTAATGACCATGCAGATGGCGGACGCTGGGCAGAGCGTGGCGAACTCGGAGGATCTCTGCAGCGAAGTGGGTGCGCTCTCGCGAGCGACGCGTTCGAACCCAAGTTGCCTGAAGAACTCCGGCGCCGTCGTCGTGAGCAAGTAGACGCTGGTCAGTCCCCGTGCTCGCGCAGTTCGTAGCCGGTCTTCAGCGAGCTTCCGCCCCAGGCCCATTCCTCGATGCGAGGGCGCAATCGCCACGGACCGAAGGAGACCGGACTCACCGTGAACCTCGAGCCCTGCAGTCCCGATGAGGGTCTGGCCCTCGTGGAACACGACGTAGTCGCCGGGGAAGTGGTCGGCGATGCCCGCGTCCGGGAGCCCCGCCGCCTCGACGAGCTGGCGTACGGCGGCCAGGTCTTCTTCACGCGCAGGCCGAATGGTCACACCACCCACAAGGAGGTCCTCTGCAGCGAAGCGCTCGAGCATCTCGCGAATGGTGTCGCGCGCCGTTCGGAAGCGCGTGAGCATCTCCTCTCGCGGGATCGCTGGGTCCTTGCTCGCTGGGTCCGGGATCGGCCAGTGCAGTCGTCGAGCCTTGCCCAGGAACGCAGGGCAGACCTCCTCCGCGCACAAGGTGATCACCGTGCCGACGGTCGCCGGATCGATCGTCTGCACGGACTTCGAGCGATGCGCGGCGAGATCCACACCGAGCTCGCGCATGACCTCGACCGCGTAGGGATTCACCTTCGAGGGCTCGCTGCCGGCGCTCATGATGGGTACGCGGTCGCCGAAGATCATGCGGGCGAGTCCCTCGGCCATTTGGCTGCGCGCGGAGTTGGCGACGCAGAGGAACAGGATGCTGTGGGCTTCCTTGCTCATGGTTCAGGCTTTCGATGGGGCCGCGATCTGAAGCTCTGCTTTGGGGAAGAACCGGCGCTGCGCCCAGAGGGCGACGTTCACGAGGCCGATGAGGACGGGCACCTCGACGAGCGGCCCGATGACCGCCGCGAACGCTGCGCCGCTGTGAATGCCGAAGCTCGCGATGGCGACGGCGATGGCGAGCTCGAAGTTGTTGGAGGCGGCCGTGAACGAGAGCGTCGCCGTCTGCTTGTAGTCGGCGCCTACGCACTTGCTCATGAAGAGCGAGAGGGCGAACATCACCACGAAGTAGATGAGCAGCGGCACCCCGATGCGGAGCACATCGAGCGGGAGCTGCACGATCGCCTCACCCTTGAGCGAGAACATCACGACGATCGTGAAGAGCAGCGAGATGAGCGTCACCGGGCTGATGCGCGGCACGAAGTGCTTCTCGTACCAGTCGCGTCCCCTGGAGCTCACGAGCACGCGTCGGGTGAGGAAGCCCGCGGCGAACGGGACGCCGAGGTAGATCGCGACGCTCTTGGCGATCTCGCCGATCGTGATGTTCACGATCGCGCCCTCGAGGCCCAGCCACGTCGGCAGGAGCGTGGCGAAGAAGTACGCGTAGACCGAGAAGAACAGGATCTGGAAGATCGAGTTGAACGCGACCAGCCCCGCGCAGTATTCGGTGTCGCCCTTCGCGAGGTCGTTCCAGACGATGACCATCGCGATGCAGCGCGCGAGGCCGATCAGGATGAGGCCGAGCATGTACTCGGGCTCGTCGCGCAGGAACACGACGGCGAGCCCGAACATGAGGAGCGGGCCGATGATCCAGTTCTGCACGAGCGACAGCGTCAGCACGCGCTTGTTGCGGAAGACCTTCCCCAGCTCCTCGTAGCGGACCTTCGCGAGCGGCGGGTACATCATCAGCACGAGGCCGATCGCGATCGGGATGGAGGTCGTGCCCACACCCATGCCGTCGAGCGCCGTCGTGAAGCCGGGCGCGAGGGAGCCGAGGGCGATGCCGACCGCCATCGCGGCGAAGATCCACAGCGTCAGGTAGCGATCGAGGAACGAGAGCTTGCCGAGCAGCCCGGCGCTTCTGTGGGTCATGGAAGGTCGGTCCTTGCCGTCACGCGAGCAGTCTTCACGACGCGCCTTCGTTTATCGTCGATGAACGATGTTCAGGGTGCAGAAGGGGCAGCATCAGAGCCGCCCGACGAGCGCTCGCAGCCGACGGAGCGTGTGCGGCTCGATGCAGTAGCAGACCCGTGGCCCGTCCACCTCACCGCGGATGAGGCCGGTGTCCTTGAGCACCTTGAGGTGCTGGGAGACCGTCGACTGAGCGAGCGGTAGCTCGTCCACAATGTCGCCGCAGATGCAGGCGTTCTTGCGGATCAGGATGCGGACGATCTTCACGCGCGCCGGATGGGCGAGCGCCTTCGCGAGCGTCGCTAACTCCTCGTCGGCCTCATCGCCCTCGACGGTACGAAGGTCGGCCTGCTCCTTCGCGGGCGGGCAACAGGGCTCGGATGCCTGGGCGGTCGACTTCATCGTTGATCTACGATGAACTACTGCGCACCCTCCGTCAATGGCGACGAGGACTGGCTGCTCCTCCACTCCTCCCCCCGGATGGTACGAGCGCCAGAACCTTCGCGACGACAGGGCCGAAGCCTTCGCGTCACAGGTCAACGGCGGCGTGGGACTACTCCTACGTGGCGACCGCCACCACGCCGGGAGCGTTCGTGGCGCCGCCGCCCAGGGCAGAGGAGATGTACGGCCCGGAGATCTTCGGTCGCGGCGCGCAGGAGCGGATGGTCATCGAGTAGGCGCTTCGGCCCCGGGCATGGGCCCGGCGGTCGCAGACGGGAGCGCGCACGTGGCGATCAAGCGAATGGACAACGTCGGCATCGTGGTCGAGTCCCTCGATGCCGCCATCTCCTCCTTCATCAAGTTCGGCCTGGAGGTGGAGGGGCGCGCGACGATTTGATGCGCACGGGGAGGCCGCTCGCCGGGATCCACCGGGCGAATTCTTCGAGGGACGGCGGGTGATCCCTACCACCCGGGTCATTGGCGGCAGCGTCGATGGAGACGAACGAGGAGATGCACTCGTCGGGCCCGAGGATCCGGCCGCCCCGCCGGCCGCCGTCTATCGTGGACGTGGGCGGCAGCGGGCGTGACCGATGGACGGCTCGGACCGGCGGTTGATCCCCGTGTACCAGAGGCGGTAACCGTCCCCGTCGGGCAGTACCCGGGGGCCGGTCAGGTTGCCGCCTTCGTACCCGCCCCGGGCGACGAGGATGGGTTGGTCGTACTTGGTCCAGTGGATACCGTCGGGCGAGGTGGCCATGCCGATCGCCGTGTAGAAGGGCGCCGACGGATGGCCTCCGAACGAACCCTGGAACCACATCGTGAACTGGCCATCGTGGAAGTGCACGGAGGGTGAACGGACCCCCGCCTCGTCGAAGGCGCCGGCGGGCCCCGGCAGCAGGACGGGGTCGGTGCCGACCTGGCTCCACGACTCGCCGTCGTCGGAGGTGGCGAGGGCGATCGCCGCGGGCTCGCCCTTCCGAGTGATCGTGTACCAGAGCCAGAGGCGGCCATCGTGTTCGAGGACGAAGGGCATCTCCAAGGTTTCGTCGCTGCCGGAGGGTTCGAGGACGGCCACCTCTTCGCTCCAATCAATGCCGTTCTTCGACGACACCCGCCGGATCCCCCGGAGCTCCCGCCAGGCGTCGTAGGTCGCGAAGAACATCCAGTAACCCTCGGCCCTGCGCAGCACCGATGGACCGTAGACCTCGGCAAACCGGCCCCGCTCCTCGAACTGATTCTTGTGGTTCTCGTCCCATCCGCCAGGCGTCCAGGTGATGCCGTCGGTAGAGCGGGTCTCGAAGACATTCCCGGTCATGCCGCTGTAGCCCTCGAACCACATGCGGTAGCCGCTTGCCTCCTGCAGAACCGAGGTCCGTCCGCCCCCGCGGAGGATGGGCGACTCCGGATCTCGCCGACAGGTGCCGTCTTCCGTGAAGCTGGGGATGCGGTAACGCCCGTCGTGGAAGACCACCTTCGCCGTCGAGACCTTGGGCACCAGGTAGGCGTGGATCTCGACGCCAAAGAGATTTCGGAGCGGGACGTCGTCGCCGTCCACGCACGCGATCGGTCGGCTCACGTGCAGCTCGAGGCGGTCGCCGTCCTGGAAGAGCTGGAGCGGGTGCTCCGGTGGAAACGCAAGCACCACCGCGAGGGTCTGGGTGTCCCAGTCGACCTCCATGTTGTCGGCGATCAAATTCCAATGTTCGGCAGCGTCGAGCTCGGCCTGATCCTGCACGAGCAGCACGTCTTCCTCTCTCCGGAGATAGCTCTCGAACGGGAGCGACGCCGCCCCCATTCCGGGAGCGATGTAGCCCAGCTCTCCCACCGGGAGCTTGCCCTGCGTTGCCTCGGCCAGGCTGGCGCCGATGTGCCCCAGCACCTCGTGGCGCAGCGGCAAATCGGCGCATCGGTCCGGGCGGTCCGGGCCCCCGCCACCATTGCCTCCACAGGCCCAGGCCCCGAGCGCGAGGAGGATCGGCACGATACGAATGGCGAGTCGGTTTGTGCAGTGGACACCAGACATGGATGAATCCCTCTGAACCGCCCCGGAATCTCCAGAGGCTGGGTTGCTTGAGTCAGGAGAAGATCGCCTGACGCTTCTGGAGTCTACCGTACTCGGCTTCGAACTCGGCCGGCGAGACGTATCCGAGGGGTTCGCTCGCAGTTCCCGGTAGATGGTCCGCCCTGGCGCGGAGACGGTGACGGATCCATTTGGCGCAAGCGCAAGCCGAAGGGCCGCCGCAACCTCGCCGAGGCGGACCTGCCCGAGGTCACGGTCGAGGTGACCGACGAGCTCTTCGAGAAGCTCGTCGCCGAGGGCAAGGCCGAGCGCATCGGCGCCGAGGTCAGCTACAAGCTCGCCTACGAGCGCGGCGGCTACCGCCGCGTGGCCATGGCGCGCGCCAAGTACCGCGTCATCGACGCGCCCGGCGAGGCGAGCATCGAGACGGCGCCGCTGCCCCCCGAGCTGATCCGACGCTGCTTCGCCGCCCCCTACACCCTCGCCCACATCGCCGCGCAGAAGCTCTGCAACGGACTGCCCCTCTACCGCCAGGAGGACGTCAGCGGCCGCGACGGCTTCCGGATCGACCGGGGCACGATGAGCCGCTGGCTCGAGGAGCTCGGCGCCACCTTCGGGGCCACGATCATCGAGGCCGCGCGCTCGGACGCCTTCGCGAACGCCTTGTGCATCATTGGGAGTGGAGCGCGTCGCGCGCGAGGCGCTGGTGAGGATCGGCAAGGTCTTCGAGGTCGACGAGCGCCTGCGCGGCGGACGGAGGCGCCCGGCCCCTGCACAGCTCGCTCGTCTGCGCGAGCAGCACCTGCGTCCGCTCGTCGAGGACTTCCTCGCGTTCGCCGACAACGAGCTCGCCGAGGTCGCCGACCGCCGAGGCTCGCTCCGCAGCGCGCTCGGCTACACCTTCCGCCAGGCCGACGCCCTGCGCGCCTTCCTCGACGACGGGCGCCTGGGCCTCGACAACAACCTCAGCGAGGGCGAGCTGCGCAAGGTCGTCCGCATCCGCGACGCCTCGCTCTTCGCCGGCAGCGACCTGCACGCCCAGAGCGCCGGGCACATCCGGTCGCTGCCGGCGAAGGCGTAGGCAGAAGGCTTCCACGCACGATGC
>DATMSB010000174.1:0-5383 GCA_035565615.1 Vulgatibacter sp.
GAACGTCCGCGATCCGCCCTCGACTCGCGCCGGTCCGCCGTCCCGCGAGCGCGAGGCGTCACGCTGCCGCGGGGAGGGCCTCCAGGGGAGGGAGCGGCCGCAGCAGCCTGCCGACGAGGGGGATCTCGGGCGCGAGCTCGCTCCGCCCCCGATCGACCGCCCGCACCACCGCGCTCACCGTGGGGATGAGGTCGGTGGGCGACGGCGTGGACTGGAACGCCTTGAGCACGTGGGCGTAGCGGCCGGCGGGTCTGGCGTTCTCCGCCGCGACCCGCTGGAGGGGGAGCCACAGCGGCGTCGACAGCCGGGGGGCGAAGCCGTCGAGGGCGAGGATGAGCGCGTTGCGGGTGCCGATCCGGCCGGCCTGGACCGCCTGCCACGCCGCCTGGGCTGGGACGTTCTGGGTGAGGCCGCCGTCCACCAGCCGGAAGAGGCTGCGCCGGTCGAAGAGGGTCCCGAGGAGATCGTGCATCCGATCGTCCGCCCGCAGCACGTCGTAGTGGATGAGGCCGGGGACGGCGCAGGAAAAGCCCACCGCGTCGAGGACGTCGAAGTCGTTGGTCCAGTCCTCGAGCCCCACGTGGATCCCCTCCAGGACCTTGGGGGAGGCCAGCTCCTCGCTGGCCCGGGCCACGTGGCCGAGGCGGGATCGCAGCAGCCACGGCTTGAAGACCAGGCCCCGGGGATCGACGAGACTCTCGTAGTAGGAGATCGGGTGGGGCAGCGCGCCGCGCCGGATGCCGGAGAGGGTGACCAGCATCGGGATCGGCAGGTCGCGGAAGGTGAAGGGGCGCCCGTCCTCGTGCCGGACGTGGCGGTGGAGGCTCGAGCGCAGGTAGAGGCGCAGCGCCGCGGGGAGCCCGTAGCGGCTCTCGGTGGAGAGCACGCGAAAGAGCCGGCTCCAGCTCATGGAGCGGATGGCTCCCAGGATCACGCCCGGATCGTGCCGCAGCGCGCGGGCCCGGAAGAGGCCGAGGACCGCGCCCATGCTCGTGGCCGAGATCAGGCTGGGGGTGGCGCCGAGATCCTCGAGGAGGGCGAAGGCGCCCAGGAAGGAGTAGGCCGTGCCGCCGCCGCCGCCCAGGGCGAGGACGAGCTTCTTCTCCCGCACCTCGGCGTCGAGGGCGGCGGCGTCCAGGGCGCCGGCGTGCCGCTCCAGGATCCCGGCCCGGACCAGCCGCGCCTCCTCCGCCAGTCGTGGCGCCAGCCGGGCCGCCTCGGCGAGATCCGTCGGCCGCACGCTGGCGAGGACCCGCTCGCGCAGGGGCGCGACCTCCTCCTCGAGCGCGACGCCGCCGACCGAGCCGATCCGCGCGAGGGAGATCGCCCAGCGCAGCGAGGCCTCTCGGGCCTCGGGGAGCGCCCCGGGCGCGGCGAGGGAGGCCCGCACCAGGGCCACCTCCAGGTCGTCCAGGGGGCGGATCCGCTCGAATGGTTCGAATCCGGACACCGCTTCGATCCCTACCGCGGCCCCGGGGCGGAGTCGAGCGGGATGACGCAGGCCGCCATGAACCGTCCTCGGGCCCGAGTGGGGCGGGATGGGGGCGGGGACGAGCGGCGCCCGTCGCCAGCCCCGCGAGGGATGTGGTCGATCCCGGGCGACCGAGGGTCCGCCGCGAGGGCGGCGAGCTCGGACCGGCCTACGCGACGGACGCGGCGATCAGGGGCGATCGAGGATCCGCCGGAAGGATCCGCGCACCGCCGCCCTGGTGCGAGCGAGCTCGTCCACCAGTCGGGCGCCGGGCCGCTCCCCCGTGAACCCCACCCGCCGCGCCAGCGCGTCCCTCTCGGTCGTGGTGGCGGGGATGCGCGCCATGGGCCGGTCGTGGACGATCTGCATCCGCAGCTCGAGGCGGCGCAGGAAGCGATAGCCCCGGGAGAGGACCTCCGCGTCCACCTCGTCCACCAGCCCGGCGGCGGCCAGGTGGGAGAGAGCGGCGAGGGTCGACGGCGTCCGCACCTCGGGCCTGGCCCCGCCGTGGAGGAGCTGGAGGAACTGGACGGCGAACTCCACGTCGAGGAGCCCGCCCGGATCGGTCTTCGGGCCGCCGCCGCCAGCGGCGGCGAGGCGATCGCGCATGGAGGCGATCGACTCCGCCAGCCGGGCACGGTCGGGGTTCTCCTCGAAGATCGCCGGCGCCAGGATTCGTTCCCACGCCTCGGCGGCCGGCGCCGGATCCCCGGCGACGAAGCGGGCCCGGAGGAGCGCCTGCCGCTCCCAGAGCGCGGCCTGCGGCGACGCGTGGTAGGCGGCCAGCGCCGGCAGCGAGACCACCAGCGCCCCCTGCGATCCCGACGGCCGCAGCCGGGTGTCGATCCGAAAGAGCGTCCCCTCCCGCAGCGGGAGCTGGAGGTGGGAGACGAGCCGCTGTGCGAGCCGGGTGAACCACTCGGGGTTGGAGACGGCCGCCTTCGCCCCTCCGGCGCTGCGCCCCTCCGGATCCGCGTAGAGGAAGAGCAGGTCGAGATCGCTCTGGTAACCCAGCTCGCCGCCGCCGAGCTTGCCCAGGCCGACGACGGCGAGGTGGCCGCCGCCGCCCGGCTCCCCGTAGCGCGCCACCATCTCGGCCCGGGCCATCGCCAGGGCCTCGGCCAGGCAGCAGTCGGCCACGGCCGTGAGCTCCGCCATCACCCCCTCGAGGTCGAGGGCGCCGGACACGTCGTTGAGGCAGACGCGGAGGAACTCCTCGTTCTTGAAGCGCCGCAGCGCCGCGAGCTTCACCTCCGGATCGCCGTGGGCGGCGACCCGCGCGGCTGCCTCGGCGGCCAGCCGCTCCCGCCCCTTGCGCGGCGTGGCCGCGTCTCGGCGCAGCAGCGAGTCGAGGAGCTCGGGGTGCCGGACGAAGTACCGGGAGAAGGGATCGCTGGTGCCGAAGAGCTCGACCAGGAGCCGCGACGTCGCCGGGCTGCCCGCCAGCAGCTCGAAGTGCGCCTGGGGCGCGCGCAGCGTGGACGCGAAGTCGGCGAGGTTGCGCAGCGACGCGTCCGGCTGCGGGCTGCGCACCACCTCGGCGAGGAGCGCCTCCGCCTGTCCCTGGAGCGAGAGGGGCGGATGGGCGGCGAACGGCGTCCCCGCCTTGCCGGCCAGCCGCTTCAGCTCCCCGAGGGCCGAGGCGGGATCGACGAAGCCGCAGGAGGCGAGGGCGCGGCGACGCTCCTCGTCCCGCAGCGAGGGGGAGAGGGCGCGCGCCATCCGTTCGTCGGCGGCGCGGGGGCCGGCCCGGGCCACGCCGAGGAGGTCGGCGAAGCGGGAGCGGATCTCGGCGCGGTGCCTGGCGAGCTCGGCCCGGAAGCGAACCCGGGCCTCGTCGTCGGGGGGCGGAAGGCCCATGCGCCTGGCGAGCCTCGCCAGCTCGGCCGGATCGTCGGGCAGCTCGTGGGTCTGCCGCTCGGAGACCATCTGCACCCGATGCTCCGCTCGGCGCAGGAAGGTGTAGGCGTCGTGGAGGGCGTCGCGATCGGAGGCCGAGAGGAGCCCGGCGAAGCGGAGCCTGTCGAGCGCGGGAAGGAAGCCTCGCTCGCGCAGGGACGGATCCTTGCCGCCGTGGAGGATCTGCAGGGCGGAGACGATGAACTCGGCTTCGCGGATCCCGCCCGCGCCCAGCTTTAGGTCGCGGTCGCCCCGCGACGCCTCCCGGTCGATCTGCGCCTTGATGGCGCGGATCTCCTCCACCGCCTCCAGGTCCAGGTGGCGGCGGTAGACGAAGGGCTCGAGCTGGCCCAGCACCTCGTGTCCCAGATCCAGGTCGCCCGCGACGGGCCGCGCCTTCGCGAGCGCGAACCGCTCCCAGGTGCGCCCCTTGGCCTCGTAGTAGTGGAGGAGCCGATCCGCGCCGATGGAGATCGGCCCGGCCCGGCCCTCCGGGCGCAGGTCGAGGTCCACCCGGAAGACGATCCCGTCGGCGGTGGGCGCGGACATGGCGCGCACCAGCCGCTCGGCGATCCGCCCGTAGAGGCGGTGGTTCGGGATCGCGCCCCCCGGGCCGCCGGAGGTGGTGCCCTCGGCCGCGTGGACGAGCACCAGATCCACGTCCGACGAGAAGTTGAGCTCGCCCGCGCCGAGCTTCCCCATCCCCAGGGCCACGAGCCCCGCGGCGGGTCGCCCCTCGCCGCCCGCCGGCGTCCCGTGGAGGGCGACCTCCTCCGCGGCGGCGCGCGCGAGCGCCGCCGCGAGGCAGACCGTGGCGACCGAGGCGATCTCGGCGCAGACGTCGGCGAGGGCGGCGCCGCCGGCCAGATCCCGGGCGGCGATCCGCGCGATCTCCTCGTACTTGAAGCGGCGCAGGGCCCGCAGCAGCCCTGGCTCGTCGCCCGCCTCGACGCGGGAGAGCCTCGCTCGCAGGCGCCGCTCCAGGAAGCGCGCCGGCTTGGGGCCGTCGAACCAGGGCGTCGCCGCGAGGAGTCCGACGGAGCGAGGGTGTCCGACGAGCTGGCGGGCGAGGAAGCGGCTGCCTGCCAGCAAGGGCACGAGCCGATCCAGGAGGGGGCCGCCGAGCGGCGGCGGCCGGCCCAGCCTCTCGGCGTAGGCGTGGACGAAGCGGAGGAGGCGGTCGCGGGCGCCCGCCGGATCGGCGCTCCGCTCGCACGCCGTCATTGCCCGGTTCGCGACGTCCGCCGGCACGCCCGTCGCCAGGAGGGACTCGGTGGGATCGCGCGCGTCGACGGGCATGTTCCCGTGCAGCGTATCCCGTCGCGCCCCCGATTCGCACGGAACTGAACGAGGCCCTCCTCCGGTCGCCACGGGCGGGTTGAAGTTTCGCGGTGCCGGATCAAGATCCCCACGTCGCCCGTGCAGGGACTGAAGAGAGGAGCGCCGGCGGTCCGCGCGATCGCCGGCCCCTCGCGCCGAAGGTGCGCGCGTCGGTGACCATTCGAGAGGCGGACTTGGCCGTATTCGACCCAGAGCGCACCAGGGACGCGGCTCGCGGCGACGGGACCGACACCGCCGGATCGCCGTTCACGAGGGAGGTCCTCTCCCACGTCCTGGCGGCCCGTGCCGCGGGCAGGCGCCGGGTCCGGTCGGCGATGGGCGGCAGGGGCACCCGCACGCGGCGCCTCGTCCTCGCGGTCGTGGACGCCTGCGCCGCGGTGGACGCGTGGGCGCGGCGCGGCATCGCGTCGCTCCTCGGCGCCAGGGCCCGGGAGAAGGAGCAAGAGGCCGCGGGCACGCCGCTCCCCCCGGACGAAGGGCCCGGCGCCCCCGCCCGCGCTCCCGAGGCGAGACCGGAGTCCTTCCTGGTCTCCCGCGTGGCCGGCGAGGACGCGCTGCGGGAGGCGCCGCACCCGCTCACCGAGGATCGGCTGGCGCCGCCCGAGCCCCGGCCGCCGACCCCGCCGCAGCCGATCGAGCGGCTGGGCGAGCTGCCCTGGGCCTACGGCGACG